>JAFAGG010000041.1 GCA_023422955.1 Pseudomonadota bacterium
AAATTGAAAATTGTTAGCGCGCGCGAGCAATGAAGTCAGGAAATAAATAGGGGAAACAAATAGAAAAACAAAAGGGAAACGCTGCTCAGTCTCGCGTCAGCAGCGCACTCTTCTTGAAGTGCTCAGCCGCCTGCTCGGGATGGCCCAGCGCTTCATGCAATTCAGCGAGCTTCAAGTGAGCCAATTGCAGCAAGGAGTCGTCACCCGCCTCATCCACCACCTGCTCCAGATGGCGCTGCGCCTTGCCCCATAATTTCTGCTTCTGGCAAAGCGTACCCAGGCTCAAGGCAAGCTCCAGGTCGTAAGGTCTATCCTGCGCCCATGCCTCGCAACGCTCGATCTGTGCCAGCAAGGCCGGAGATCCGGTCTCGGCCGCGCAAACGCGATAGGCGCGTATCAGGCGGTCATCCCATTCCTTTGCCAGCGCCGCTTCGATGATGGCGCGCGCTTCCGTATTCATCTCGCGCGCATGAAACGCATCGGCAGCGCGCCGGGCGACAAAGGGACTGGTTCTTTCGGCAGCGGGAATATCATCCCAGATGGCGCGCAGGGCCTCGGAATCCTGGCCGGCATCTCCCAGCAAATGTTCATAGGCCGATTCACGCAGGCGCAGCGACAAGACCGGGTTGAGCGCCTTGTTCTTATCGAGTTGCCGCACCAGGCGCAGTACTTCGCTCCAGTTGCTCATGCCCTGGTTGGCCTTCAAAGCCAGGCGCAAGGCATGGATATGTCTTGCGCCGTTCGTGTTCAGTTCTTCCACGACTTCCAGCGCCTTGTCGGATTGACGCTCATCGGTCAGCATTTCCAGGGAAGTCATCAGGCGGGCGGTACGCAGGAACTCGTCATCCTCGATCTTGGACAACCATTCGTCGCGTCGCTCGGGCTGTCGCATGTGATGCGCAGCGCGCGCCGCGATCAGTGCCGCCACGCCCGCATTTTCCTGCTGATTGGCGGCCCGCACGGCCGCTTTTTCCGACTGGCCGAAACGGCCTTCGAACAAGGACTTCACCGCATCGCGCAAGGCCCGGTTGCTTTCGCGCTCGCGCTTGTTGCGGCGATAGACGGCAACGCGCTGCGGCATTCCCAGCGTCATGCTCATCACCTTGAATACGGCGTACAGCAAGGCAAATGTCAGTATCGCCAGCAGCAGGAAGAAATTCAGTGACATATCCAGCCGATAAGGCGGATAGAACAGCACGATATTGCCGGGATTGATGCGGGCGGCAATCGCCAGACCAATCGCGGTAGCAAAGAGAATGATGAGCCAGATTAATGCGCGCATATCGGTTGGGGTCCTTCGACAGGGATGGCGCTATTGCTTGGTTTTATGGGTGCGAATTGCATTCAGACTATCGGCGAGGTTCGGCATCTCGATCACCAGATTGCTGGCCTGAATTTGCTTGAGCAATTCCTGTACGGTTTGGGTTTGCTTGGCCCGAGTATCGAAATACTTCACGATCGTGTCCTGCGCCGCTCCCATGTCGCTGCGAAATGCCGTTTCATTGCGCGCCAGCAGGGCCAGACGCGCATTGAGCAGCCTAAGCTTCAGGTTTTCGCGTACAAAATAGGCATGCGAGGGAGACAGCAGCAACGCATCCGGCGTATCCACACGGCGAACCTGCACAATCTGGCGCACTTCCATCCACAATTCATGCGTCAGGCTGTTCCAGCCTCGCTCCATACGAGCCAGCCATTCATTCAGACGCCCTTCCGGCGTGGCTCCCTCTTCGGTTCCCGGCGCATTGCCGGTAAAGCGCTGAACTTTTTGTTCGGTATGAGGCACCGGCGGCTTTTCGTCGGATAACAAGGGCATGGCGTCGATGCGGTTGATCGCGCTATCCAGTCTCAGGGCGATGCTGGCCAGATCCACGGCCGGCAGCGACTGCAAAACTTCCAGATCCTTGGCAATGGCGCGCCGGATCATGATGAATTGAGCATTGTCGTACTGCGCCAGTTTTGCATCCGCCCCTTGCAAGGCGATCAGCGCGCCGCGCACATTGCCCGCCAATTGCAATTGCTGGCTGGCGGTGGACAGCACCTGCTCGATTTCAGCCAGGACCCAATCGTCCCGCGTCTTGGAGAGATCCTGATAAAGCTGCTCGATCGCAGCCCATTGTCCCTGCGCTTCCAACTGCTTGTTTTCCAGCCCGCTCACCTTGATCTGCAGCTGCTGCAACTGCCCCTGGACCGATTTGGCGGCATCGCGGGTTTCGTTGGCCAAGCCTTCGCCTGCGTGGAGGCGCCGGCTTACGTCCTGACGCAAGTCGGTGATTTCAGACTGCATGGTCCACCAAGCCGTACCCAATCCCGCTGCCAGCGCCAATATCAACAGATAGGCCACCGCCTGCGACGCCGGCGCACGGGATGTTTTTTCCGAAACGGGCGGCTCGGCCGCATTGACCTCGACCGCTTTATTTTCGGGAGGCAAAGGCGCTGGAGATGGCACGGATTCGCTGGATGAAGGATTTTCGTTCATGGGCTGCATTGTAACGCGGCAATCACGGATTCGTCGCCTGATCCGGTCAGAGTAATATGCTCAAATTCAAGGGTTCGCGCCATTTCTGCTATCCGGACATGGGGAATGATCATCCGCTGCTGCTGCAGTCGCGCCACACCGGGCTTGCCGGCCACCGCATCGACCATGTCCAGCAAGTTGCGCAAGGCTTCCGAGCTGGTCACCACCCAGGTACTGTCGTCGCTTAGCAACGCCTGCAACTGTTCGCGCCGGACCTCATTTAATAGAGGGGCGCTGCGCCGGTAAGCCGCCACCTGCTCCACGCTTGCGCCGACCCCACGCAATGCATTGGTCAGCAATTCGCGTCCGCTCTCACCGCGCACCACCAGCACGGTTTTATCCCGCAAAATTTCCAGGTCCAGCACTTCGAGCAGGGTTTCGGAATCGCTGCGGAACGGATCCCGCGGCCGGAAGATGCGCGCATTCGCATCGTTGACGCCATGCCGCTCCAAGGCGCGCCGACTGCCCTCGCCGACCACCGCGATGGCCACCTCGGCCGGCCAGGCATCGATGATTCGGAAAGCGGCGTCGATCGCGTTCGGACTGACGAAGACCACCATTGCGTAAGAGTGCAGATTCGCGAGCACTGCCCGCAAGCCGCTGTCGTCAGGCAGCGCGGAAATCTCCAGCAGGGGAAACACCACCGCCTCGCGTCCCAGCGCCCTCACCTGAGCGGCGAGATCATGGGCTTGAGCCAAGGGGCGGGTGATGACAACCGGATCAGGCATCCGCTTTGCAGGCTTGCAGGATCGCGTCGGCATCCTGGCTGCGCAGGGCCTGAGCAATCTGGCGTCCCAGCTGTTCCGGATCTTCCTTGGCGCCTTGCAGCACAGCCTTGGCCACCCGCTTGCCATCCGGCGTCGCTACCATGGCCTGCAACTGCATCTGCGCGTCGCTTATCGTGGCAAATGCCGCCAGCGGAATCTGGCAACTGCCGCCGAATTCGCGCGACAGCATGCGCTCGGCGCGCACTGTCAGCTCGGTTTCGCGATGATTCAGCGGCGCCAGCAAGGCCAGCAATTCCGGGCGATCGGCAGAAATTTCTATCGCCATCGCGCCTTGTCCGGGCGCAGGCAGGCTTTGTTCCGGATCGAGCAGCATGCGTATGCGCTGCGACAGGCCCAGGCGTATCAGTCCGGCGGCGGCCAGGATAATGGCGGAATATTCGCCGCGATCCAGCTTGCCGAGACGGGTATCGAGATTGCCGCGCAGCGGCTGCACCACCAGATGGGGATAACGCATCTTGACCATGGCCTGGCGCCGCAGGCTGCTGGTACCGACCACCGCGCCCGCCGGCAAATCATCCAGCGACGCATGATTCGGCGACACCAGCGCGTCACGCGGATCTTCGCGTTCCAGCACGGCCGCCAACGCAAAGCCTTGCGGCAATTCCATCGGCACATCCTTGAGCGAATGCACCGCCAGATCGGCGCGTCCTTCGGACATGGCCACTTCCAGTTCCTTGACAAACAGGCCCTTGCCGCCGACCTTGGACAGCGTGCGATCCAGTATCTGATCGCCGCGAGTTGTCATGCCGAGAATCTCAACGGTCGTATGCGGATATAATACGGCGAGTTTTTCGCGCACATGTTCGGCCTGCCACATGGCCAGACGGCTTTCGCGCGAAGCGATGACGATTTTTGAGGGAATAGGGACGTTCAAAGCGAATACTTTCGTTTATGGCTGTTATCGATAGGCATCCGAGCCTGTCGACATACAGCCGACACTGATAAAAATTTGTCCGATTTTATCATGGGGCACCGCCCCGGTCCCGTTTGCCGACATCCTGTTTGAGTTACTGTTCTACTGTTCACTACCGCTTGTCATGCCAAAGAAACCTACAGAACGATCCCCTGCCGTTGACACTCCCGATAAAGACGCACCGCTCAAGGAAGACATTCGCCTGCTGGGGCGCATGCTTGGCGATGTCTTGCGCGACAAGGAGGGCGAATCGGTATTTGACGTCGTGGAAACCATACGCCAGACGGCGGTGCGTTTCCGGCGCGAAGCGGATGCCCAGGCCGGCGCGAATCTGGACAGGCTGCTCAAGAAGCTGACCCGCGAGCAGACGATTTCCGTGGTGCGGGCGTTTTCCTACTTCTCTCACCTCGCCAATATCGCCGAAGACCAGCATCACAACCGTCGCCGCCGCGCGCATCTGCTGGCGGGTTCCGCGCCGCAGCAAGGAAGCGTTGCGTATGCGCTCAGCCGGCTCGACGAAGCCGGCGTACCGGTTACCGCCATCCGCAATTTTTTCAAGGATGCCCTGATTTCACCGGTGCTCACTGCGCATCCAACCGAGGTGCAGCGCAAGAGCATCCTGGATGCCGAACATCAAATCGCGCGCCTGCTGGCCGAACGCGATCTACCGCTGACGCCGAAAGAACTGGACCGCAACACGGAGCTGCTGCACGCGCAGGTAGCCACGCTCTGGCAGACCCGCATGCTGCGCTACACCAAGCTGACGGTCGGCGATGAAATCGAGAATGCGCTGTCCTATTACAGCATCACCTTCCTGAATGAATTGCCTGAGCTGTATCAGGACATAGAAGAAGAGATCGGCGCACAATTCCCCTCCCGCACCAACAGCCGGAAAGACAAGCCGCTCCTGCCGCATTTCTTCCAGATGGGCAGCTGGATAGGCGGCGACCGCGACGGCAATCCCAATGTCAACGCAGAAACCATGCGTCATGCGGTAGCGCGGCAGGCTGGCACCATCTTTGATTTTTACCTGGATGAAGTGCATACGCTGGGCTTCCAGCTGTCGGTCTCTACCCTGCTGACCAAGGTCAGTCCCGAATTGCAGGCACTGGCGGATGCTTCGCCCGATGTGTCCGCCCATCGCGCGGATGAGCCCTACCGGCGCGCACTGGTCGGCATTTACAGCCGCCTGGCCGCCACGGCGCGCGCACTGGGCGTCACGGAAATCTTCCGCCCGGAAATCGGCCAAGGCCAGCCGTATGCCAATGCCGCCGAATTCGCGAACGACTTGCAGATCCTGATGGATTCGCTCAAGGCGCATCACGGCGACATGCTGGTCAAACCCCAGTTGCTGAAACTGCGCCGCGCCGCTGACGTGTTCGGCTTCCACCTGGCGACGCTGGACATGCGCCAGAGTTCGGATGTCCATGAACGCGTGCTCGCCGAACTCTTTGCCTGCGCGAAGGTGGAAGGCAATTATGCGAAATTGCCGGAGCAGGAAAAGGTGGCCTTGCTGCTGCGCGAACTCGACAATCCTCGCCTGCTCTTCTCGCCGTACGCCAGCTATTCGGAAGAAACCTGCTCCGAGCTCGAAATCATGCGCACGGCGCGCGAGATGCGCCAGCGCTACGGCGAGCGCGTGATTCGCAACTACATCATCTCGCACACGGAAACCGTCTCCGACATGCTGGAAGTGCTGCTGCTGCAGCGCGAAGCCGGCCTGCTGCGCGCCCAGCGCCAGGCCGATGGCAAACTCGATCTGCACGTCGACCTGATGGTGATTCCGCTGTTCGAAACCATCCCCGACCTGCGCAACTCCGCCGGCATCATGGATGAATGGCTGCAAGTGCCGCTGGTACGCGAAACCGTTAGCCGGCAAGGCAAGCTGCAGGAAGTCATGCTGGGTTATTCCGACTCCAACAAGGATGGCGGTTTCCTGACCTCGACCTGGGAACTGTACAAGGCAGAACTGCAACTGCTCGAAGTATTCGATCGCGCCGGCATACGCCTGCGGCTGTTCCATGGCCGCGGCGGTACCGTAGGACGCGGCGGTGGCCCCAGTTATGATGCCGTGCTGGCTCAACCGCCCGGCACCGTGAACGGCCAGCTGCGCCTGACCGAACAAGGCGAAATCATTGCGTCCAAGTTTTCCAACCCGGAAATCGGCCGCCGAAACCTGGAAACCCTGGTGGCTGCCACGCTGGAAGCCAGCCTGATGCCGCATCCGGTCAAGGGCAAGCGCGCCCAGCAACTGGCCGAGTTCGAGCGCGTGATGGAAGAACTGTCGGATCGCGCTTACCAGGCTTATCGCAACCTGGTGTATGACACGCCGGGCTTCACCGATTACTTCTTCAGTTCCACGCCCATAGGCGAAATCGCCGAACTGA
Source organism: Pseudomonadota bacterium (assembly GCA_023422955.1). GTDB lineage: Bacteria > Pseudomonadota > Gammaproteobacteria > Burkholderiales > Burkholderiaceae_D > JAEZLB01. The sequence goes on from JAFAGG010000041.1 coordinate 6,604, forward strand.
ATATCGGCTCGCGCCCCGCCTCGCGCAAGGCCACTCGCCGCATCGAAGACCTGCGCGCGATTCCATGGAGTTTTTCCTGGGGTCAGTGCCGCCTGCTGCTGCCGGGCTGGTACGGCTTCGGCAGCGCCGTGGCATCCTGGCTGGAAGACAGCGCATCCACCCGCGAGAAGGGCGCGCGCCTGGCGACGCTGCGCAGCATGTACCAGGAATGGCCTTTCTTCGCGACCCTGCTGTCCAATATGGACATGGTGCTGGCCAAGACCGATCTGGCGGTGGCTTCCCGCTATGCCGAACTGGTACCGGACAGGCGCCTGCGCAAGGCCATCTTCAACCGCATCGTGGCCGAGCATGAGCGCACCTCATCCACGCTGGCGTCGATCAGCGGCTACCGCGAACGCCTGGCCACCAATCCGCTGCTGGCACGCTCGATCAAGAATCGCTTTGCCTATCTCGATCCGCTGAACCACTTGCAAGTGGAATTGCTGAAGCGCCACCGCGCCGCGATAGCCGGTGACGACGAAATGGATCAGCGCGTCAAGCGCGGCATACACCTGTCCATCAACGGCATTGCCGCCGGCCTGCGCAATACCGGCTGATACGCTTCATTAAGCCGCAAAGAAAAAGGGGTGCCGATCAGGCGCCCCTTTTTTATTGGCTTCACACTCAACACACTCAAGAGTGAGCAACCTTCTCCGACACGGACTTTCCGCGCCAAACCCCGCGAATTAGCAGCCCAATCGGGAGAAGGAGGCTGGCTTGTTCTATAATCGCGTGATTCACCGGAATCCGATTATGACTGCACAATTCTCCAAAAAAAGCGAAGCCTGGTCGGCTCGCTTCTCCGAACCCGTTTCAGACCTGGTCAAACGCTACACCGCCTCCGTCTTTTTCGACAAGCGCCTGGCAGCGTTCGACATCCAGGGCTCTCTCGCGCATGCCGAAATGCTGGCGCATCAGGCCATCATCAGCCAACAAGACCTTGCCGACATCCAGCGCGGCCTGGCGCAGATCCAGGGCGAGATCGAAGCCGGCAGTTTCGAATGGCTGCTCGACCTGGAAGACGTACATCTGAACATAGAAAAACGCCTGACCGAACTGGTAGGCGATGCCGGCAAGCGCCTGCATACCGGCCGCTCGCGCAACGACCAGGTCGCTACCGATATCCGCCTTTACATGCGCGCTGCAGTAGACGACATCGTGTCGCTGCTGACCGATTTGCGCCGCGCCCTGCTCGATCTCGCCGATCAGCATGCCGACACCATCCTGCCCGGTTTCACCCACATGCAGGTGGCGCAACCGGTCACCTTCGGTCATCACATGCTGGCCTACGTGGAAATGTTCAACCGCGATGCGGAGCGCATGCTGGACTGCCGCAAGCGCATCAACCGCCTGCCGCTGGGCGCGGCCGCGCTGGCCGGCACCACCTTCCCGATCGACCGCGAGCGCGTCGCAAAGACGCTGGGCTTCGACGATGTCTGCCGCAACTCGCTGGATGCAGTATCGGATCGCGACTTCGCGATTGAATTCTGCGCAGCGGCCGCGCTGCTCATGACGCACATCTCGCGCATGTCGGAAGAGCTGATCATCTGGATGAGCCCGCGCGTAGGCTTCATCGATATCGCCGACCGCTTCTGCACCGGATCAAGCATCATGCCGCAAAAGAAAAACCCGGACGTGCCGGAACTGGCGCGCGGCAAGACCGGGCGCGTGAACGGCCATCTGATCAGCCTGCTCACGCTGATGAAAGGCCAGCCGCTGGCTTACAACAAGGACAACCAGGAAGACAAGGAACCCTTGTTCGATACCGTGGACACGCTGAGCGATACGCTGCGCATCTTTGCCGACATGGCGCGCGGCATCACGGTGAAAGCCGAAGCCATGCGTGCAGCGGCACTGCAGGGTTATGCCACCGCCACCGATCTGGCCGACTATCTGGTAAAAAAAGGCCTGCCCTTCCGCGATGCGCATGAAGCCGTCGCTCATGCGGTGCGCAGCTGCGACAGCAAAGGCTGCGACCTGGCCGAACTCAGCCTGGACGAATTGCGCGCCTTCTCGCCGCTGATCGAACAGGACGTATTCGACGTATTGACACTGGAAGGCTCGGTGAATGCGCGCAATCACGTGGGCGGCACGGCTCCCTCCCAGGTGCGCGCTGCCATCTCGCGCTTGCGTACCCAGTTGGGCTGAAAGGCAGCCTGATTAAACAATAGTAAAGGCGGCAGGATTATTTTCCTTCCGCCTTTTCCTTTTCATGCAATGAACAATTAGAGGGCAAGCGGGATTATCGCTCCGGCATTTTTGTTTCCATTGTTGCATTGCGTGTTGGCATTCTGCTGGCTGCAATTAATTAAATCTCGAATTCGGTTCAACTTTTATTACAAAGTCGAGACATAATATGCGGGCAGGAAATTTTTGCACTTCCCCTCTTACACCTAGGACAACAGCATGTCATTTCTTCTCTCCTTGAGTCGGCTGATTGACAACATCAATGTAAAAATCGGCGAGTGGGTCAGATGGGCCTTGCTGATTGCCGTTCTGATATGCAGCGGCAACGCGATAGTCCGTTATACATTCAATATGAGTTCCAACGCATGGCTGGAAATCCAGTGGTATCTGTTCGGCCTGGTTTATCTGCTGGCCGCACCTTATACCCTGCGCGTCAATGAACATGTACGCATCGACGTTCTCATCTCCCGCTTTTCCATGCACACCCGTGTATGGATAGATATCTTCGGCTTCGTGCTGTTCTTTTTCCCCTTTACCCTGCTCGTTCTTTACTATGCAACGCCGTATGCAGTGATGGCGATCGAGAGCAAGGAAATGTCGAGCAATGCGGGCGGACTGATAATGTGGCCGGCCAAGATACTGATACCCATCGGCTTCCTGCTGCTGAACCTGCAGGGCCTGTCCGAACTGATCAAGCGCATCGGCTACCTGATGGGCATGGTAGACGGCAGCGAATTCGAAAAAGCAGCAGCCCCTATGGCCATGGCTGTTACCCCAACCAAACCCGAGTAACAGGCCGGAGCTCTCAATAATGACGGAATTCTTAATCGCCAACATGGCGCCCCTGATGTTCGGTGCGCTGATGCTTTTCCTTCTATCCGGCTTTCCCGTTGCCTTTTCCCTGGCCGCCAACGGATTGCTGTTCGGCTTTCTCGGTATCGAGCTCGGCCTGCTGAGGCCGGAACTGCTGCAAGCCTTGCCGAACCGGATCTTCGGCCTGATGGCCAATGACACGCTGCTGGCCATTCCTTTCTTTACCTTCATGGGCCTGCTGCTGGAACGCTCCGGCATGGCGGAAGACCTGCTCGATACCATCGGCCAGTTGTTCGGACCGGTACGCGGCGGCGTGGCACTGGCCGTCATCTTCGTGGGAGCGCTGCTGGCTGCCACCACCGGCGTGGTCGCGGCGTCCGTGATTTCCATGGGACTGATCTCGCTGCCGGTGATGATGCGCTACGGTTATGACCGACGCCTTGCAACCGGCGTCATCACCGCCTCGGGCACGCTCGCCCAGATTGTGCCGCCTTCACTTGTTCTTATCGTCATGGCGGATCAATTAGGCCGCTCGGTTGGCGACATGTACAAGGGTGCGATCATTCCCGGCCTGCTGCTCACCGCGCTGTATGCCGGTTACGTGCTTTCGCTGGCAATCTTCAAGCCCAGCGCCGTTCCTGCCCTGCCGCCCGAAGCCCGCAACCTGCGCCAGCCTGATGGGCGCTCCGGGCTCCTGTCCCTGCTCGTGCTAACGCTTGCTTCGATTGCTGTCGGATTCCTGTTCTCCTCTTTCCTGCGCTCTTCCAACCCCAACCTGCATACCGATGCCCTGATCGTCTATTCGGGCATGGTCGGCATCCTGGCAGCTTTCATCTTTGCGCTGGCCAATCGCTACCTGAAGCTGAAGCTATTGTCCGTGATGGCCGAAAAAGTCGTGTTCGTGCTGGTACCGCCGCTGGCCCTGATCTTTGTGGTGCTCGGCACGATTTTCGTCGGCATCGCCACGCCGACCGAAGGCGGCGGCATGGGCGCCCTGGGCGCCTTGATACTGGCAGGACTGAATCGCCGCCTGAACTTGACCATGCTTAAGCAGGCACTGGATTCCACCACCAAGCTGTCCGCATTCGTGATGTTCATCCTGATCGGTTCCAGTGTCTTCGCACTCACCTTCCGCGCGGTCAACGGCGACCTGTGGGTGGAACACCTGCTGACTTCGCTGCCCGGCGGCGAACTGGGCTTTCTGATCGCGGTGAATATCCTGTTCTTCGTGCTGGCCTTCTTCCTCGACTATTTCGAACTGGCCTTCATCCTGGTGCCGCTGGTCGGACCGGTAGCGGAAAAACTCGGCATCGACCTGATCTGGTTCGGCGTGCTGCTGTCCGTGAACATGCAGACCTCCTTCCTCACACCGCCATTCGGATTTGCGCTGTTCTTCCTGCGCTCGGTCGCCCCCAAGGAAATTTCGACCGGCGATATCTACCGGGGCATCCTCCCCTTCATTGTGATTCAGATATTTGTAGTGGGCCTGATCATGGCGTTCCCCGGCATCATCGCCACCGGAAAACCGGTCGACATGAAAGAGCAGATCGAATTGCAGATCGATTCGCCCAGCATGGATAGGGGCTACCAGCCCGATTTCAATTACTCGCCTTATGGCGGGGAGGATCAGGCGCCGCAGTATTAGCG
>JAFAGG010000052.1 GCA_023422955.1 Pseudomonadota bacterium
TGGGCGATGCCGACGCCGAGGTTGCGCAGCACGGTGGAGTCGGTCAGGTCGCGCTGCCAGCGCGAGACCGGCAGCTTCTCCGCCATGTGCTTCAGCACCGCATTGGCCATGCCGAGATTGCCTTCCGAGTTTTCAAAGTCGATGGGATTGACCTTGTGCGGCATGGTGGAGGATCCGATTTCGCCGGCCTTGAGACGCTGCTTGAAATAACCGAGCGAGATGTAGCCCCAGATGTCGCGGTCCAGGTCCAGCAGGATGGTGTTGGCGCGCGCCATCGCATCGAACAGTTCGGCGATGTAATCGTGCGGCTCGATCTGTATGGTGTAAGGGTTGTAGGTCAGGCCCAGGCGCTGCTCGACCACGTTCTTCGAGAAGCTTTCCCAGTCGAATTCGGGATAGGCCGACAGGTGGGCATTGTAGTTGCCGACCGCGCCATTCATCTTGCCCAGGATTTCGACTTCAGCGATGCGCTTTGCGGCGCGTTTGAGGCGCGCCACCGTGTTGGCGATTTCCTTGCCGAGCGTGGTCGGGCTGGCGGGCTGGCCGTGGGTACGCGACATCATCGGCACTTCCGCGTGCGTATGCGCCATCTCGGTCAGCTTGTTGACGATCCTGTCCAGCGTCGGCAACAGCACGCTATCGCGCGCGGCCTTGAGCATCATGCCGTGGGAAGTGTTGTTGATGTCTTCCGAGGTGCAGGCGAAGTGGATGAATTCGGAAGCCGTCACCAGTTCCGGCGCATCCTTGACCTTTTCCTTCAGCCAGTACTCGACCGCCTTCACATCGTGATTGGTAACCGCTTCGATTTCCTTGATGCGGGCGGCATCGGCTTCCGTGAATTCGGCTGCGATCTTGTCGAGCAGGGCCTTGGCCTGACTGGAAAACGGCTTTATTTCGGCAAAGCCGGCTTCGGACAAGGCTTGCAGCCAGGCGATTTCCACTTTCACTCGATGGTGCATGAAACCGGATTCGGAAAGCAGCACCCGCAGCTTTTCAGTCTTTGCCGCGTAGCGGCCATCGATGGGGGAGAGGGCGGAAAGTGAGGACAGGGACATGATGTACGGGCAGGGAAACGGTGAGCGGAAATCCGGTAGTGAGGTCGCCGGATGACGTTAAAGCGGGATTTTACCATTCGCGGCGCTCTTCCTGACACTTCGCCGGGCGGGGGCGGCGGGCAAGCGGGGGAAGTGCCGATGCTATAATCGCCGGCCATCGACTCTTATCATGCTCATGAAACTTATCGGTTCACTGTCCAGCCCTTTTGTCCGCAAGGTGCGGATTGTCATGGCGGAAAAGAAGCTCGACCACGAGCTTGTACTGGAAAACGTATGGGCTTCCGACACCCGCATTCAGGAATCCAATCCCCTCGGTAAAATTCCCTGCCTCGTCATGGAGGATGGCGGCGCGATGTTCGATTCGCGTGTCATCGTCGAATATCTGGATACGCTGACCCCGGTCGGCAAACTGATTCCTCCGTCCGGCCGCGAACGCGCCAGCGTGAAATCCTGGGAAGCGCTGGCCGATGGCATTCTCGACGCGGCACTGCTGATGCGCCTGGAACATACGTTGCGGCCCGAGGACCGGCGCAGCGAAGAATGGCTGGCCAGGCAAAAAAGCAAGGTCGATGCCGGTTTGATCGCCATGGCGAAAGGCTATACGGATACGCCTTTCTGCATCGGCAATCAGTTCACGCTGGCCGATATCGCGGTGGGATGCACGCTAGGCTGGCTGAGTTTCCGTTTCCCGGACCTGGAATGGCGCACGCCTTATCCGAATCTTGCGAAGCTGTACGACAAGCTGGCGGAGCGTCCTTCATTCAAGGATACCGTTCCGCAGAAATAGGAAGCGGATAGAAAAACAAAAGGGGCCTCGTTTATCGAGGCCCCTTTTCATTGTGCGCGACGTGCAAGGCTCGATTTATTCTTCGCCTTCGCCCATCTGCGATTGCAGATAGTTCTGCAAGCCCACCTTGTTGATCAGGTCGAGCTGGGTTTCAAGCCAGTCGATATGCTCTTCCGTGTCGTCCAGTATGTCTTTCAGCAATTCGCGCGACACGTAATCGCCGACCGCTTCGCAGGCGGCGATGCCTTGCTTGACCGTCACATGCGCCTGCTGCTCCAGTTGCAGATCGCATTGCAGCATTTCCGGCACGTTTTCACCGATCATCAGTTTGTGCAATACCTGCAGGTTGGGCAAGCCGTCCAGCATCAGGATGCGGTTGATCAGGCGGTCGGCGTGTTTCATTTCGCCGATCGACTCTTCGTATTCCTTGTCCGCGATCCTGGTGAAACCCCAGTGCCGGTACATGCGCGCATGCAGGAAATACTGATTGATGGCAGTCAGCTCATTGGTGAGCTGACTGTTGAGTAACTTGATGACGTTAGGATCACCCTTCATACGACCTCCGCGAATTCATGATTGTGATGCGGGTGACGGCGCCAGGCGAGCGCCATTCACCTATCTGACCATAGGGCAGGATAGAAGGAGGGCTGGCCCTTGTCAATTAATTAGGGCGGGGGAGGGGAAAGGTGGTCAAACTTGAAATGAAAAGATGATTTAAGCCAAAAGGAATCTTTCAGAATCTTTCATTTCATGATGTTCAAGGGCCGCCCGGCTGGAGGAGAAGGACCATCGGGCAGCCTGCTGCAAAACGGAAATCAGGCCAGAGCCATCATCAATGCAGGCATGACACTTTCCTGTCCAGCCTGCACTTCATTTAATATTTTCTTGGCGCAGGAGCGGCATTTGCCGCAGCAGGCGCTCACGCCAAGTTCGTCGCGCAAGCCATTGATGGTGGTCACGCCGCTACGTACGGCAGTATGGATTTCACGATCGGAAATGTTATTGCAGATGCAGACTATCATCGTAATGACACTCACTAAAAAATAACTAATCAGGCAAGACCGGTAGCGGTGGCGACACGCGACATGAAAGGAAGCTTTTCCGGGCGCGGTAGATGTCGTTCCACCAGGGAAGTCCAGTCATCGGACAGTTGCTGGCAAGTCGCCTGCAGCAGGGGCGACAAGCCGGGATGGGTGGACAGCACTTTTAGGTGTCGCTCAATCACGGCAGCCAGGCGCAGGCATCCCTCTCTTTCATGCATCTGCGCGGTGTAATGCGACATCAGGTGCAGCAAGGCCGAAACCAGCAACTCCGGCTTGGTAGGGGTGTCGACTGGGTCGTGCAAATTCGGGTAGTTCATTCCATCCATCTGCCGCCTCCGGGTTTTTCAACAAGAGAACAAGTCGTTTTGTTGATTAAAGCGCAAATGATAACGATTCGCATTCATTATTGTCGATAGTCGCTCCGCATGCAAGCATTTATTCTCGGTTTAAGAAAAAAAGGTACGGTCGCCCCGAAAGCGGGCAGAAATGAGGAGAAAGCGAGATGAGGGAAGGTGAAGCGAAGGCCCCCAGGCCGGCCCGCAGCGGCCCCGGCGAA
>JAFAGG010000029.1 GCA_023422955.1 Pseudomonadota bacterium
ATGTGGCGGCACTGCCGCCCGGCGCGCATTCGATTGCCGTGGACGGAGGCGCGCCGGTGCTGCCGCTTGCAGTCACCGAACCGGAAGAGTCGGCGCCATAGCTTCCCGTTTCACCGGTAGTGCCGGTTGCTCCCGACGTGGTGGTGGCGCGCGTTGCGCCAGTCGAGCCCAGAGTGCCGGAACCATCCACCATGGCAGTGGCGCTGCCGGATCTGCCCACCGGCCCCGGCGGCTCTATCCGTTCAGCCGCACTCTGGTTCATCGAGGGTGGGCAATCTGCCTGGGCCGGGGAAGCGGACGTGGGCTGTTGCGGCGCGGCATGTGCCGAGGTAGCGACAACACCGGCGCACAAGGCAGTCAGCATGGCGTAATGAATTTTTTGCATGGCCCCTCCAGGAAATGTTGGCGCACTCAATCACAAGCCTGCCGCTTCCGCCACGGGCTTCTGCTGCTTGGAGTGGATTCCTTGCCTTTGGTTGCGGAAGTGAAGAGAGGGGATGAGAAAGGATAGGAGAAAGGAAGCAGGGACAGATTGAGCGACAGCTTGCAAGATCGCTCTGCACCTATCAGGCATAGTGAGGAAAGAACGAAACAAGCATCAATCCCTGCCTTGCCGCAATGGATCGAGCAGATGCCTTAATGCATTGTGGTCGAGCTCGTACATCAGCTCCAGCAATCGCCCTAACTGGCCCTTGGGAAATCCTTCGCGCGCAAACCAGCCCAGATAATGGCCGGGCAGATCGGCCAGCAATCGCCCCTTGTATTTACCGTAAGGCATGGTTTGCGTAATCAGTTGCTGCAAATCTTCAGGCTGCATCTTTCTCTTTCAAGCTGCATGGTTTTTCTGATTCATGGCTGGACGAGTTAAGGTCGGCCGAGTTAATCACGCTTGCGTGCCGCTGTCGAATAGGCGGTGTACTTGCGTGCATCGCCGCGCACCTGGTCGGCGGGATACTTCAAGCGATTGAGTTCCATCTTTTCCACTACCGCCTGATACAGGTCCACATCGAGCTTGTCGGCCAGACGTATCAGGTAAGTCAGCACATCCGCCATTTCATGCTTGACCTGCAGGCGCGCTGTTTCACCCAGTTCCTGCGCCGTCCCTTTTTCCAGCCACTGGAAAGGCTCCAGCAGTTCCGCCGCTTCCACGCTCAACGCGCAGGCCAGGTTACGCGGACTGTGGAACTGATCCCAGTCCCGTTCATCGACAAACTGGCGCACGATGTCGCGCAGTGCCTGCAAGTCGGTCTGCATTCGCTGCTCGCTCATACATTTCGCTCCGATTGGTTCTAATTGGTTTCGATTACCCAGGGAACGCCAGCTTATCAGATGCACTATGAAAAAAATCGCACTCGCTGTCAGCAAAGGGAAAGCAGAGTGAAGCCGACAGACGTTATACTTCCAGCTCTGCCCTCACTCTATTGAGGACGCTGCTCAAGGGATTTCCCCTGAAGTGCCCGTCGCCACGGCAGACAACGAGAGAATTCGAAGTGGATCCCTTAGCATTAGCGTTATCAAAGCAGTTCGGCGGCGTCTGGGGCGAGCATCCCCAATATCCTGTAAACAAATGGCGCGATGCCATCAATCACGACGCCACCCGCCTGGGTTACTGGGAATGGGTGAAGGCGGAGATGGACAGCAATCGGCCGGCACCGGTCGAGCATGTCGCATCAACTCCCCGGCCTGGCGACCTGGTGCGCCACATCATTCGTCACGCGGAAAAGCATTATGGCGACAATCAGTCGGTGCAGCGCTATTGCCGCAACCTGGATGCCGTCCTGATCGCGCGTCCCGTCAACACCGAACATGTGCGCACTGCACTGATCGCGTTGGCCAGCGCCCTTGACGATCTGCCCAAGGCGCAGCCGCTGGTCGATGCGATCGATTCGCTGCTGGGATTGATGCGGCAAAAAAAGTAATCCTGTAAAAGAAACAATCCCTCTTATTTCCAGCGGCAAGCCAGAAACTCAGGCAGGAACCGGATAGCGGGCAAGAAACTCGCGGAAGGTCGGCAGACTCGCTTGCCGGTAGTCGAACATCTTCGGTGCCAGGTTGGCATTGGCGGTTTGCAGCGCCTGCAGCGCCAGCGGGTTCTTGACCAGCTCGCTCAGCTGCCACAGATACGTCTTGATGCTGAAGATGACAGCGCCGCTTTGCGGCAGCTTGATGAAGACTTCATGTTCGGAACGCAGGCAGCCATAACGCTCCCAGTTGTCCGCCGTCGGCAGCGGCAAGACAGCGGGTCGCAAGTCGCTGTGCAGGCAGAGTTCATCGCTTAAGCGCATGCCCCAGTTGCGGCGCCAAGTACGCATGCCGGGCTTCATCTGGGAAAAGAACAGGTCGACCCGGTGGGCGAAATGCTCCATGTAATGCGGCACATGGCCGTCATGGATTTCATAAGGCGTCTTGCCCAGCCGCGCCGATTTCAGGCTCTTGCTTCTCGCCTGCTCCCAGGCAGCCAGGGCCCCGGCATCCTGGGAATCAGGCCGGGGCTGATTGAAGTGGCTGCGCAAGGCCCAGTCATTCGGAAACAGCAAAGCACCTGCCTTCAGCATGTAGGCACTGTCGCCCTGCAAGCTCTGTTGCTGCGGCAGCAGGATCAGCATGTCTTCGCTCGCCAGCAAGGCAACCGCCACCAGCGGCTCGGCTCCTTGCGCACTGACATCGATAGCAAGTCCGGTCAGCAGCGACAGTATGCAATCGCCATCGCGCCGGAAATAATCGGGATAACGCTGGAGCAGATACTCCACTACCGTATCGCGCAATTCCCGTTCCGCCGCCGCGACCTGCTCTTCCGGCTGCCGGTCGATCAGCATGGACTGCCGCTGCTGCAGTAATTCCAGGCGGCGCGCGATCTGCTGCGGATAGGTGTCATCGATGATGATCCAGTCCATGCCTTCCTGCCACTGATTGATCATCACGGTCTTCGGCACCGCGCGATAACGTTCCATGTGATCGGTCGCCAGCGTGCCGATCAGCTCGATATCCCTGTCAATTTTTTGCGTCTCTACGCCGTGAATCTTCATGCTTGCTTCTCTTCGCTTGCCGCCCTGCTCAAGCGGCAGCCGGCTTGAGCAAAGGATAAGGATTGATGGGACCGGCGGCCGAATAAATGCCGTAGTGCAGATGGGGCGGCGTACCTTTGGCGTTGCCGCTGTCGCCGACGTAACCGATGACCGTACCCGCGGCTATCCGCATGCCGGGAACCAGGCCGGCAAAACGATCCATGTGCGCGTAATAATGATTATGCCCGCCCGGCCCTCTTATCCACACCGTCCGGCCTCCCAATCCTCCGTGACCGGTCCGCAGCACCATGCCTTCAGTAGTGGAACGTATGACGGTACCGCGCGGTGCGAAGATGTCAATCCCTTCGTGCCGCCGCCGGCCGCCGTCACGCGGCGCATGCCAGCTATCGCGCAGCACTGCCGGCCGGATGCCATCGACGGGAAGATGATAAGCCTGCGGCACCGGCATGGCAGATAGGCGCAGCGTGTAAATCGCTCTTTCCGCATGAGGGCCTGCAATAGCGAATACGGCATTGAGCACAATCGCCAGCAGTCCACATCGCAGAAATCGCTTCATCTCGCTCCGTTATAAAACTTTCTATAGCACAGCTTTCCCTGTAAAAATTAACGAGCGCAAATGAGCGATAAAAGTTCCCGAACCTTTGTCTTCGGTACGGGAAGCTTGCAGGCTATATAAGAGCGGCAGAGAACGGCTGAGAATTGCAGAGAACGACAGAAAACCAAAAACTGCTCAGGGTAGTTTTATGCGATGGATATTAGTGGTCAATCCATATTCCAAGAAGGCCGTGAAATCCTGCGCCTGCATGGGCTTAGCAATCAGATAGCCCTGATAGGCATGGCAGCCGATATGGCACAGGAAATTGCGCTGCTGCTCGGTTTCCACGCCTTCCGCAATCACATGCAGGCCCAATTTTCTGCCCAGCGCAATGATGGCTTCGACAATGGAAATATCATTTTCATTGCCGGGCACTTCGGCAATGAAGCTGCGATCGATCTTCAATTGTTCCAGCGGCAGGCGGCGCAGATAAGACAGGGAGGAATAACCGGTGCCGAAATCATCCAGTGAAAAACCGATGCCGTGACTTTGCAGTTCCGTCATCTTCGATGCCGCTTCCGCCATGTCTTCCACCAGTATGCTTTCCGTCAGTTCCAGCTTGAGCCGGGCAGGATTCACGCCGTGCTGTCGCATGATGGTGATGACGTCGTCGACGAAGGCGGGATGGTGGAACTGGCGCGTGCTGATATTGACGGCCAGGTTCAGTTTGGCGGTCGCCGGATGCTGCGCCCATTGCGCCAGCTGCAGGCACGCGCGATTCAGCACCAGTCTGCCCAGGTCCATGATCAGGCGGCTTTCTTCAGCCAGCGGAATGAACACCGAGGGCGGCACGTTGAGACGCGCAGGATGCTGCCAGCGCAGCAGCGCTTCAACGCCGATCAGGCGATAGTCGCTATCCACCTGCGGTTGATACACCAGCGTGAAAAGATCCTTCTCTATGCTTTCGCGCAGATCCGATTCCAGCGCCGCCTTGGCAATGACTGCCGCCTGCATGTCCGGATCATAGAAGCGGATGGCATTGCGGCCGGCCGACTTGGCCTTGTACATCGCCAGGTCCGCGCATTTCAGCAATTCATCGATATCGTCGGTACTGTCATCGAACAGCACTACTCCTATGCTGGGCGTGCTGATATGCGGACACCCTTCCAGCTCGAAAGGCTGGATCAGCGCCGTTCGCACCTTTTCCGCCACCTGTTCCGCCTGGCTGGCGGCACGCACCTCGTCGGCGCTCAGGGCTTCCACTATCATCACGAATTCGTCGCCGCCTAGGCGAGCCACGGTGTCGCTGCCGCGCGCATTCTGGACCAGGCGATGCGCCACGCTCTTGAGCAGCAAGTCGCCGCGTACGTGTCCGTAGATATCGTTCAGTTCCTTGAAATTATCCAGGTCCAGGAACATCAATGCACCCCTCTGCTGCGTGCGCGCACTGCCACGCACTGCTTGCAGCAGGCGTTCACGCAGCAACTGCCGGTTCGGCAAACCGGTGAGCTGATCGTAGAAAGCCAGGCGCTGGATTTCATGTTCTGCTGCCTTGCGGTCGCTGATATCGGTATGGATGGAAAAAATCGATTGCGGCTTGCCCTGTTCATCCCTGACCAGGGTCCAGCTTCCATCCACGGTCACCACGCTGCCGTTGCGATGCCGCTGGGTTTGCTCGCCGCTCCACTTTCCCTGGCCAAGCACCTGCTCGACAATATGCTTCAACACCATCGGCTTCTCGCACAGCAGTTCCGATTCGTCGCGACCTATCGCTTCTTCCTTGCTCCAGCCGTAAAGATGCTCGGCGCCCTTGTTCCAGAACCCGATGCGGCCTTCCATGTCCCTGACCACGATCGCATCGCGCGCCTTGTCCAGCAGGGAAGCCTGGTAGTGAATGTGCGCTTCCTTTTCCTGCCGTTCCAGCTCGGCCGATGCGCGTGCCGCAAATATCTGCAGCATGGAGGAGATCAGTTCAGGCTGATCGATTTTTTTGCGCGACACCATGAACAAGGTGCCCAGCGCTTGTCCATTCGCGTCGTCCAGCCTGTGTCCCGCGAAAGAGCGCATCTCTTGCGGCATGGGGAGGGCAAGCCTGGGATAACGTTCCCTCAATCCCGTTTCGATGATGCAGGAGCCTTGCTCCAGTATGACTTCGCAAGGATTGCCTTGCAGTTCGTAGCGCAGGTTGTCCACCCTGACGCCGTCGATCTCGCCTGCGATGAGGCGCGCTGCCGGCGACGGCGCATCGGGGATCAGGCGCGACAGGAAAGCACCTTCGGCGCCCAGGACTTCCGCCATGGAGGCGGCAAGTTTCTGAAAGAATTCAATGCCGGAGCTGGTCGAAATGGAAGCGGCAACCTTGACCATTGCGCTTTCCATGTGCCGTCTCATCTTGTGGGCGCGGATGTGCGAGAGGCCGAAACTCAGGTTCTCGGCCAGTTCCTGCAACAGGACAATTTCCTTGTCCGAAACGACACGCTTGCCATAATTGACCAGCACCAGCACACCCAGCGCGCGCGTCTTGTCACGCAAAGGCAGACACACGCCGCTCAGATACTGACTTTGTTCCGCCGCCCTGCGCCAGGGCTCGAAGCTGGGATCCTGCAAGGTATCGGTAAAGACTATCGTCCTGTTTTCGCGTATCGCCTGCCCTGTGGGTCCGCATCCCAGCGGCGTCGCTTCGGACCAGCTCAGTGCGAGTCCTTCTATATAACGCCTTATCGCTTCATCGCCGGCCCAGGCCGGTACGCTGATCGAACAGAGTTCATCATCCTCGGCAATGCCGGTCCAGGCAGCGCGGTAGTCGCCGCCTTCCAGGGCTACCTGGCAGATTTCACGCAGCAACTCTTCCTCGTTATCGAGGTGCACCAATGCGGCATTGGTCCGGCCCAGCATGCGCAGGCCGCGACTGGTGCGCTCCAGTTCCAGCGCCGCGTGCTTGCGTTCGGAAATGTCGCGGAAATAGACCGACAAGCCCTGCTCGGAAGGATAAGCGTGAAATTCAAACCATTTGCTTAAGTGAGCTATGTACTCTTCAAAGCAGACCGAGCAGTTCCCTTCAAAGGCGCGCCGGTAGTGGCGGTAAAAACTCGCAAACATCGCTTCCGGATATTTGTCTTCCAGGGAGGCTCCCACCAGGGTTTCCTTGCCGACGCCCAGCATATGTTCAGCGGCACTATTCAGATAGACAAAACGCCACTGCCTGTCGAGCATGAGAAAGGCATCCGACATATGCTCAAGCGCGCCTTGCAAACGGCTAGCCAGTATCTGCGCTTCCTCTTTTGCAGTCCTGTCTTCATGGATATCGATGCAGATGCCATACCACTTCAGGATTTTTCCATTCGCATCCCGGGCGGGCTTGGCATTGACGGCATGCCAGCGATACTGCCCCGACGTCTGCTGAAACACGCGAAACTCTATCGTGTAGTCGTGCTCTTTTTTAATCGCCTCTTCCCATACCGCCATGCACACGTTCCGGTCATCGGGATGCAAGGCCTCCAGCCAGTTCTGCAAGTCGGCATCTGACGTCAGGCCGGTATAGCTACGGTAAGCGCTGCTCAGAAAATCAATCCAGCCATCGGGCCGCGCGGTCCACAATATGTGCGGCAACACATCGGCTGCCCATTCAAAATAGCGCTCAAGATGAGCGCTGGAGCTGGGAATAGCAGCAAGAGATAAAGGGGGAGTAGACATGCAAATCAATTCGGTTCATTGCTACCGAGCCTGCATTGTTATTATTCTTTTCGCGTATCGCTCTGCGGAAATACATTGCTTTGCATTATGCTTGCTAGCCCGGGAAAAATCCATACAAGCATGAAGGTAATCATGAGAATTTCTCCAACTTGTCATCTCTGCCAATGTCGGTTCATCAATCAACTGGACAAGCCATTAATATCCGCTCTTGCTTGATCTTGTCTTGTTTCAGGCGGCCGCTTTCTTTTCCCAGCTGAATCTCACTCCGCAAGCTTTATCGAATCGGCAAGACAACTGAATGCGGCAGCCTGCTTGCTCTTTACAGAGCCGCTGAAGACGGCATGAACTGCGTCATGCCTGCGCGTGAAATCGCGATGGGGAGATATACGCTCATCGTTCATCTTGTCCTGCCGATTAATCGATGCAGCGTTTTCATGAAGACAGCTTGTGACAGCCTATTTCGATAGGGAGCTATTGGCAGGATAAAGTTGGCTGTGATGGCTGTCGAAGCGATTTGTTGGCTGAGACGGGATTGCAGCGATGAAAGAGAACAAACGAGATGACGGGTGGCGCATGAGCGATGCGCTGTGGGAGCGAATCGAGCCCTTGCTGCCGCCTCCCAAGCGCCACCCTTTAGGCTGTCATCGTCCTCGTGTACCGAACCGTGCCGCGATGGATGCGATATTGCTGGTGCTGCGAACTGGCATGCAGTGGAATGCATTGGACACGACCGGCATTTGTTCCTGCGCTGCTGCGTATAGGCGGTTTCGGGAATGGAGTGATGCCGGCGTGTTTGCTACCTTCTGGCGACTGGGCCTGCTGGAATATGATGAACTCAAGGGCATCAACTGGGATTGGCTGGCTATGGATGGCGTGATGACCAAGGCTCCCCTGGGAGGGGAAAAAAACCGGCCCCAGCCCGGTCGACCGCGGCAAAGGCGGCGTCAAGCGCAGCTTGCTTACTGAGGCAACAGGCATACCACTTTCTGTGGAAGTGGCACCGGCTAACCGACATGACATGAAACTGGTGATGACGACCCTGGTAAAAATGATGTGTGCCAGCCCGGCACCGGAAAAAGTCGGCAGGATATGCCTGAATTTGGGATACGACTACGATGAGGTACGGCGTATTGTGCAGCTTGCCGGGTTTGAGCCGGTGATACAAAGCAGGCGCGAAGAGAAGCAAAGCAAGAAGCAGCAAAGAGGGCAAGCCAGGCGCTGGGTCGTAGAGCGTACCCATAGCTGGATAAATCGCTTTCGCCGCTTGCTGATACGGTGGGAGAAACGAGAAGACACCTACCTCGCCATGCTCCACTTCGCATGCGGCATCATCACCTGGCGCGCCGCCCTAGCGAAATAGGCTGTGAGTATCCGATGACGGCTTATATCAATGCTTCGTCGCGCCTCGTCATTGACGCCTTGCGCGCCTGAACGGTATCCGCCAACAAGGCATTCAACTTGCCCGTGTCGACCGGCTTGATCAGATAATGATCGAAGCCCGCCTCCATTGCCTTCTTCTTGTCCCGTTCCTGGCCGTAGCCGCTGATGGCAATCAGCAAGGCATTATGGGTTCTCGCATCGTTACGCAGTCGTTGCGCCAATTCATTGCCATCCATTTCCGGCAAACCGATATCCAGCAGACAGACATCCGGCCGTTCACGCCGCGCTCTTTCCAGCCCGCTCAGGGAACCGGTTTCATCGAACACGTCATGCCCCAAGGCCGTCAGATACAGGGTCAGCATTTTTGCGGCTTGCACATTGTCATCGACCACCAGGATACGAAGCCTGTTTACATCTGGTGCATCAGGCGGCGCTTGCGCCGGCTCCTTCGGCGCCGTCTGTATCTTCATCCTCGGCAACAGGATCGTGAACTGGCTGCCCTTGCCCACCCCTGCACTGGTGCCGCGTATCTGCCCGTCATGAAGTTCGACCAGGCTTTTGGCCAGGGCCAAGCCTATTCCCAAGCCGCCCTCCATGCGGTTCAGGCCTCGGTCGGCCTGCACAAACCATTCAAAAATATGCGGCAGCCACTCGGGCAATATGCCTGCACCCGTATCGCGCACTTCGATGATCACCTGATCTTCATCGGCCTGCAGGCGCAAGACCACCGCCCCACCGGGTTGCGTGTACTTCACGGCATTGTGAAGCAGGTTGGAGATGACTTGCACCAGGCGCTTGTGATCGCCATAGACAAAAACCGCTTCCTCGGGCAAATCAAGCTTAAGGCGAAGATCGTTGTCACGCGCAAGAGGATGGATCTGCTCGACCGCATCGGAAATGATTTGCTCCAGATTGAGTTTTTCCTTGCTGAGCGTCGCAATCCTCCGGGTGATGCGGGAGACATCCAGCAAATCATCCACCAGTCCGTTCAAATGATTCACCTGGCGAATGATGATGTCGCTGACTTCGGTAATATTCTCCGGCGATGGCGTGGCAGTCTGCATATAGTGGGCAGCGGAACTTATCGGTGCCAGCGGATTGCGCAGTTCGTGCGCCAGCATCGCCAGGAACTCATCCTTCCTGCGATCTGCCGTTCGCAACACTTCTTTCGCTTGAAGAATCGCATTCTTTGATGCCTGTCCCTTCAAGGCCAGGAAGGCAGTAATCGCGATCGCAGCAAGGCTTACCACGCAGCGGCCGAAAGCCGGCCCAAAGAAATCCAGCCTGTGTCCTATGCCGTAAGCGACCAGCGTCAGGATCAGGCACAGGCAGGTCAGGATCACGATCGCCTGCGCCGGCCAGCTAAAGGACGCCAGCAAAATGACAGCGCCATACAGCACAGCGATCGCGATATTGAGCGGCGTCATCGCATCGATGATGAAAATGATGAGCGTGAAAGCACCCGCTGCGAAAGTCAGCAAAGAGGTCTGTGCAGAAGGAAAGCCATTCAACAGTCCATCGGTTTCAAGTTCACGGGCAAGCAGGGAGGGAGCAGGTGTCTCATTCTTTTTAGGTACAGTCATTATTTATTTATCAATCGTCTAATCTTCTAATCGTCTTCTCTCGGAAGCAGCCATTCAAACACAAATGAATTTCCCTGCTGCGCCAAATGCGCAATACCGCACTCATCTTTTGATGCAAATTGGATATATTACTCATATGACAAGCGGCATCAGAGACGGCAGCCATAGCAGAAAGACAAGTCCAGGCTGCAAAATACGTGCTTTCCTTTCGCTGCAGCCAAGGGAGAAAGGCGGGAAATGACGGGGAAGATGCGGCCCTCATCAAGGAGCCGCAAACTTATCCTGATTTAAAGACCGATAGAATGCAAAGCGAATACAAAGCTGGACGAACCCTGCCTTTTGCAGGATTATGTGAAAAAAATACCAAGCTCGATTCCACCCGCGCAGGCAAGAAAATTCCGCTGCAGGCAGGCAGCAGAATGTCATCTTTCGCAGATATCAGAGCCCTTGGTCATTTTCATTTCGATATGCCGGATGTATTCGATATGCCGGATAGGTCTGATATCCAAAGGTTGAGGCAATGATCACAGAAGAACAATTGCAAGCGCTGCAGCAGGAGATGGAGGAAAGCGGGGAAAACCAGGCGCAGATGGCTTATCGCATCCTGGAAGAAATGATAGTCACGCTGAAGCTTCCGCCCGGCAGCAAGATTTCTGAAAAAGCGCTCAACCGCTCACTCGGTTTCGGCCGCACGCCCATACGCGAAGCCTTGCAGCGACTGGCGATAGAGGGAACGGTAAAAATCCTGCCGCGCTCCGGCGTCATCGTTTCCGAGATCGATGTGGCCGATCAGCTCAACATGATAGAAGTAAGGCGCGAGCTGGAAAAAATCATTGCCGGTCGTGCTGCAAGGCTGGCGATGGAAGATCAGAAGCGCATCTTTTTGAAACTGGCCGAGCACTTCGAACAAGCCGCGCACAATGACGATGAAAACCTCTTCATCGAAACCGACCGGGAATTCAATACGCTGATGACCGATACGGCACAGAACAAATACGTCGCCTATGCCATCGGCCCCATCGAAGCGCAAACCCGGCGTTTCTGGTATCTGCATTTCAAGCGTTTCGGCGACCTGGCCCAGGTATCGAAACTGCACGCAGATATTGCCCGCGCCGTCGCTGCCAATAATGAAGAGCAGGCACGCGCCGCCGCCGATGCGCTGATCGATTACGTCGAGGCCTACACGCTGAAAACCTTGCGCTTCATCGGCGGCAGATAAACATCAATAAGCGCCCATAAGCGTGAATAAGCGCAAGCAAGCGGCACCCGCTGCACCATAAAAAACCCGCTGCACCATAAAAAAAGACAAGCCGATTGCTCGGCTTGTCTTCATGCTTTGCAGCTTTTTTCAGTTTTTTTAGCTGTTTTTCATCTGTCTTTCACCTGCCGCCCGCTGCAGGACGAACGATAGGAGAAGTCTAGAAACCGGCAACCCCGCCGTTACTGCGCGGGTCGCAACCGCCGGCGAATACACCGGACGGATCGCGCACGATGGCAGCGGCATGACCCACCAGCTCGTCGAAATCGCTCAGCACATCAACCTCATGCCCCAATGAACGCAGGCGGCGGATCAAGCCGTCGGTAAAGCGGCTTTCCACTTTCAGCGACTCCGAACTTTGCCCCCAGGTACGGCCGAGCAACCAGCGCGGCGACGTGATCGCCTGCTGTATCGGCTGGTTGAAAACGGCGTAACGGGTAAAGACTGCGGCCTGCGTTTGCGGCTGGCCATCGCCTCCCATGGTGCCGTACACCATGGTGCGGCCATCCTTGAAGCGTGCCAATGCAGGATTCAAAGTGTGGAAGGGCTTCTTGCCCGGCATCAGTGCATTGATGTTGTTCGGGTCCAGCGAGAACGAGCAACCGCGGTTTTGCCAGTTGATGCCGGTACGCTTCAACACCACGCCGCTACCGAACTCGTGATAGATGCTTTGGATGAAGGAAACGGCACGTCCTTCGCCATCGATCACGCCCATCCAGATGGTATCGCCCGGTCCTTTGCCTTTGCCCCACGGCAGTGCCTTGTCGAGGCGGATTTTCGCCACATACGGCGCGAGGAATTCGTCGGTCAGCAGGGATTGCGGATCGACTTTCATGTAGGCCGGATCGCCCACGTACTGATCGCGAATGGCAAAAGCCTGCTTGGTCGCTTCCACCGTCAGGTGGATGTATTCAGGACTGTCCTGCTGATACTGCGACAGGTTCAGTCTGTCCAGGATCGCGAGGATGATCAGCGATATCACGCCCTGCGTCGGCGGCGCGGTATTGTAGATATCGGCGAGGCTATGTTGCAGATGCACCGGTTCGCAAGTGCGGGCGCGATAGGCGTGGAAATCTTCCAGCGTGATCGGGTTGCCGATTTCCGCCAGATCCGCTGCCATGTCTTTGGCCAGGGAGCCGCGATAGAAGCTGTCCAGGCCTTCGGCCACCAGCGTGCGCAAGGTCTTGCCCATGCGCGGCTGCTTGAACAGGCTGCCGGCGGCCGGCGGCTTGCCATCCACCAGGAAGGTTTCGCTAAAGCCGGGCTGAAGAACCAGTTCATCGAACTTGGCGCTGGTGCTGGCGTATTGCGATGCCGTGACGGGGATGCCTGCTTCGGCATAGTGAATCGCATCCTTCAGCAAGTCTGCCAAAGCGATCTTTCCGCCCCAGCCCGCACTGATATTCAATGCCTCCTGCCAGCCGCTGATGGTGCCTGCCATCGTGTTGCCTGCAATCGGACCGCGTATGGGAATGCTGGTCAATTGACGCTGGCTGTAAAACTCTCTCGATACGGCGGCACCGGCAACACCGCATGCCTCGATTGCCTGCACCGGCTTGCCCGGTTCCGAGACGACCCAGAATCCATCGCCACCGATGCCATTCATGTGCGGATAGACAACCGCTATGGTTGATGCTGCTGCAACCATTGCTTCGATTGCATTGCCGCCATTTCGTAGAACGGACAATGCAGCTTGCGATGCCAGAGAATGCGGCGCAACCGCCATGCCACGAGTAGCGTGGGTTGTATTTAGCATGATTTGACCTTACTAAAAGATAAAAATATGAATTACACGGCAGGTGCAATTTTAAAACAGAGCTTCAGGAAGAAGGCTTGCCCTCTCACTGAAGCCCGGACTACTGCTTGATGCTACGTGACTGTTGCCAGCGGCGAGAAACCGGCCTGGCCGTTAGCCAGCACTTCGCCATGCGCGGCAGACTTCTTGCGCATGGGCGTCACTGCATAGACCAGGGTCGCGCCGCAGGACAGCAGCGTGCGCGGGCCGAATTTATCGATCAGGTAGCCCTGGAAAGGAGAAAGAAAAGTTTTCGCCACCATCAGGATGGCAAACGTCACCTGAACCTGCGGCAGGGTCGCATTCAGGATGCGAGGCAAATCGAAGGTGAACAAGGTCCACCCATATTGGGGGCTGGAAATTGCCATTATGGCGACAACGCCAAAGAATAATTGCCACCACCTTGCCTTCCACGTAGACGCGGAGTGCGTTTGCATTTGATTCATAGGTATCTCCATCTATAGATTTTGCATTTCTATGAACCTGATTCGCCAGTGCCATGATACTGACATGTCAGATGAAATGTAAGGTAGGCCACCTGCATTCCTTTGTCAAGCCCTGACTAGGGGCCTTGTCAAGCTTGGATGAAACGAGGCTTTCAAGGTACGGCCTGATGATCTCGCCCCTCTCTGCCTGGGCAATACCGCATCCTTCATGGAGCGTGCGCAGGAAATGGGATATCCAGAGCGAGAAACAAGAAGAAGTAGGAGAAGAA
>JAFAGG010000032.1 GCA_023422955.1 Pseudomonadota bacterium
TCGTTAGACTTCCCCCTGAAGAGCCGGTAAACTGCGAGTCTTTTTCAAGCACTTTCCATGGCCACTTCCTCCGACGACTCAACAGGCGTCACCGCACAGCCGGATACTTCTCCCTCCGAATCTGGACGGGTTGCTCCCGAAACGATTGCCAGGGAAGTGGCGCGTCGGCGCACCTTTGCCATCATTTCCCACCCTGACGCGGGTAAAACCACGCTGACTGAAAAGCTGCTGCTATTTTCAGGCGCAATTCAGCTGGCCGGCACGGTCAAGGGCCGCAAGAGCGGCCGCCATGCGACCTCCGACTGGATGGACATTGAAAAGCAGCGCGGCATTTCGGTAGCCAGCTCGGTGATGCAGTTCGACTACCGCGACCACGTGGTGAACCTGCTGGATACGCCGGGCCACCAGGATTTTTCCGAAGATACCTATCGCGTGCTGACCGCAGTCGATTCCGCGCTGATGGTGATCGATGCAGGCAAGGGCGTGGAAGAGCAGACCATCAAGCTGCTGAACGTCTGCCGCATGCGCAATACGCCCATCATCACTTTCATGAACAAGTTCGACAGGGAGACGCGCGATCCGCTGGAATTGCTCGATGAAGTGGAAGCTGTGCTGAAAATGCAATGCGCGCCGGTGACCTGGCCCATAGGCATGGGCAAGCGCTTCCGCGGCGTCTACCATCTGCTGCGCGATGAAATCCTGCTGTTCGCGCCCGGTAATGAGCGCGCCGACCAGAGCTTTGAAGTGGTCAATGGCATCGATAATCCCAAGCTCCATGAAATGTTTCCGATGGAGATGGAGCAGCTGAAGATGGAAGTGGAGCTGGTGCATGGCGCCTCGCATCCCTTCAATCTCGACGACTTCCTGGCCGGCATACAGACGCCGGTATTCTTCGGCTCCGCCATCAACAACTTCGGCGTGCGCGAAATCCTCGATGCCTTGCTCGACTGGGCGCAGCCGCCGCGTCCGCGCGATGCCTCGGTGCGCATGGTGAAATCGGACGAGCCGGCCTTTTCCGGTTTCGTGTTCAAGATCCAGGCCAATATGGATCCGTCGCACCGCGATCGCATCGCTTTCCTGCGCGTATGCTCCGGGCACTTCATACGCGGCATGAAGATCAAGCATCTGCGTTTGAACCGCGATATCAGGGTGTCGAATGTCGTGACCTTCATGGCGTCCTCGCGCGAGCAGGTGGAAGAGGCCTATGCAGGCGACATCATCGGCCTGCCCAATCACGGCAACATGCAGATCGGCGACAGTTTCTCCGAAGGCGAACTGCTGCAGTTCACCGGCATTCCTTTCTTCGCGCCGGATTTTTTCCGCAGCGTGCGCATCCGCAATCCGCTGAAGATCAAGCAATTGCACAAGGGTTTGCAGCAGCTGGGCGAAGAGGGCGCGGTACAGGTATTCAAGCCGATGTTTGGCACCGATCTGATTCTCGGTGCGGTCGGCGTGCTGCAGTTTGAAGTAGTGGCCAGCCGGCTGCTGAACGAATACGGCGTGGATGCGGTATTCGAAGGCACCAGCATCAATACCGCGCGCTGGGTGAGTTGCGAGGACAAGAAAATGCTGGCGGACTTCGAGAAATCGTCGGCCGGTCAGCATCTTGCCATCGATGCTGCCGGCAACCTGGCTTATCTGGCGACTTCATCGGTGAACCTGAGACTGACCCAGGAGCGCTGGCCGCAGGTGGTATTCCATGCCACGCGCGAACATTCAGCCAAGCTGGATTAAGGCTTGAAGGCACTGGCTTTTGCTGTTTAAGGAAAGTAGTGCCTGATGCGCAAGGTCGTCAGGCCCCTATCCACGGCAACCCTGCCTTGCACCAGCCGCTCACGGTTTTGCGATGCCCCTGGTCATTCTTGTTGCCTTCGAAACCTTCCAGGATGTCGAAGCAATGGCGATAACCATGTTCGGTAGCCGTCCTGGCGGCATGGCGGGAGCGCACGCCGGAGCGGCACAGGAAAAGCAGCACATCGTCCTTGCCGGCGACCTGCTGCAGCTGGCTCAGGAATTCAGGATTGGGCGTGCCGCCCGGATAGAGATTCCATTGCACGGCGCCATGCTGTTCGGGAGCGATGTCTACGCGTCCCACCCAGTCGCGCTCGGCATTGGTGCGCACATCGATCAGCTTGATGCGCGGGTCTGACTGGATCAGCGCATGGGCTTCCTGCGGTGTGACGGCGCCGTAGTAGGGAAGCTGCTCGGCTTCGGCGCGCTGGTGCGCAAGTTCAAGAAGTTCTGTGGGAAGGGACATGGCACGGTTCCGATAAGTTAGACAGAAATTATAGAAGGTCTGGAGAGAGTCGGCACACGAGGATTTTTGGCCAAAAATAGGGCGCACCAGCGTGGTGCAATATTGTTATTTTTCGGTCAGTATGCTCAAATCTGGTGCTTATTCATATTCCTGCACTTATGTTGTGCGTCGGGCTGGTGAAAATTTTCAGCTATTCATATCGCAAACTTAAGGCGCTGTCGTAAGGTATTGATTTATATAAATAAAGTTGGCTGAATCTCTTGCTCTAAATCATGGCATGGAAACTGCTAAGCTTTCCGCAAGTTAAATCCGGGATCGGGCCCTGCTATTTCGGTACGATGCAATTCGGTTTGGATCATCATTTTTAAATTCCCTCATTAGGAGATTCGCATGTCAAGGACGGCCGCAGAGGTCTTGAAGATGGTAAAAGAAAACGAAGTCAAGTTCGTCGACTTCCGTTTTGCTGATACGCGGGGCAAGGAACAGCACGTGACCGTGCCGGTTTCTCATTTCGACGCCGACAAGTTCGAATCCGGTCATGCATTCGACGGTTCTTCCGTCGCGGGCTGGAAAGGTATCGAAGCATCCGACATGCTGCTGATGCCGGACCCGAATACCGCAAATATCGACCCCTTCATGGAAGAAACCACGTTGTTCATGCAGTGCGACGTGATCGAGCCTTCCGACGGCAAGGGTTACGACCGCGATCCGCGTTCCATCGCCAAGCGCGCCGAAGCCTACCTGAAATCTTCCGGCCTGGGCGACACCGCCTACTTCGGTCCGGAGCCCGAATTCTTCATCTTCGATAACATCCGCTGGCAAATTGACATGTCCGGTTGTTTCGTGAAGATCGGTTCCGAAGAAGCTTCCTGGAGCACCGGCAAGGAAATCGAAGGCGGCAACTCCGGCCATCGTCCGACGGTCAAGGGCGGCTATTTCCCGGTTCCGCCGGTCGACAGCTTCCAGGACATGCGTTCCGAAATGAGCTTGATCCTGGAATCGCTCGGCATCCCGGTCGAAGTGCATCACCATGAAGTGGCAGGTGCGGGTCAGAATGAAATCGGTACCCGGTTCTCCACGCTGGTCGAGCGCGCCGACTGGACCCAGACCATGAAATACGTGATCTGGAACGTCGCTCACACCTACGGCAAGACCGCGACCTTCATGCCCAAGCCTATCGTCGGCGATAACGGCTCCGGCATGCACGTGCATCAATCCGTGTGGAAGGATGGCAAGAATCTGTTCGCCGGCGACGGCTATGCCGGTCTGTCCGAATTCGCGCTGTACTACATCGGCGGCATCATCAAGCACGCCCGCGCGCTGAATGCGATCACCAACCCCGGCACCAACTCGTACAAGCGCCTGGTGCCCGGCTTCGAAGCGCCGGTGAAACTGGCTTACTCGTCGCGCAACCGTTCGGCTTCGATCCGTATTCCGCACGTGGCCAATCCGAAAGGCCGCCGCGTCGAAGCACGTTTCCCTGATCCGCTGGCCAACCCCTACCTGTGTTTTGCTGCACTGCTGATGGCAGGTCTGGACGGCGTGCAGAACAAGATTCACCCGGGCGAAGCTGCTTCCAAGGATCTGTACCATCTGCCGCCGGAAGAAGATGCGAAGATCCCGACGGTTTGTTCCTCGCTGGACCAGGCGCTGGAAGCATTGGACAAGGATCGCGAATTCCTGACCCGCGGCGGCGTGTTCAGCGACACCATGATCGATGCCTACATCGAGCTGAAGATGACCGAAGTGCAGCGTTTCCGCATGACGACCCATCCGGTCGAGTTCGACATGTACTACTCGCTGTAATCAGGCGGATGAAAAAGGCGGGCAAGCATGGCTTCCCGCCTTTTTTGTTAAGGCGCGACAGAATGCGCAGCCGCAACAAGCTTGCAGCTTGGTAAAGCCCGGGTTCTTATCTTAAACTAGCATTTCAGTTCTCAAGACTGATCTGCTAGCTCAAGAAAGAAGCCCTATGAAACTGCAACTTGCCGTTTTTTCCCTGTTTGCCATGCTGAGCATGGCCGCCTATGCGCAGGAAGCCGTTTATCTTTGCGTGAACCAGGATGGTTCACGGGAGTACAAGAATACCGGCCATACCCAAGGCTGCAAGAAAGTGGAGATGGAAGGTCTCATCGTGGTGCCTGCGCCCAAGCGTGTCGCGCAAACCGCGGCGGCCGCCAAGCCGGCGGCCATGCCTGCCGCCTTTCCGCGCGTGGACAGCAACCGGCAGCAGTTGATGGATGCGGAGCGGCGCCAGATTCTGCAGGATGAGATGAGGGCGGAAGAGCGCAAGCTGCTTGTGCTGCAGCAGGAGTACAAGGATGGCACGCCGGCAAGACAGGCGGGCGATCAGAATGACAGGCAGTATCAGCAACGGGTAGCGCTTCTGAAAGAAGACATCAACCGTGCCGAGAAGAATATCGAAGCCTTGAAACGCGAGTTGGGCAATCTGCGCTGACCGGCATCGCATTTGCATGAACAAGGCCGCTTATTGCGGCCTTTATTTTTCAGCCTTTATGTTTTGGAACCTGCGGTGAAAACGCTGAATAACTCGGTTGAGGGACTGGACCTGCTGGCTTCGGCGGTGTTGCTGCTCGATGCCGAAGGCGGCATTGCCTATGCCAATGCCGCCGCGGAACATCTGCTCGAAAGTTCTGCGCGCAGCCTGCTTGGACAAAAGCTGACCGAGGTATTTTTGAATGGTCATGACTTGCAGGCCGAGTTCGAGTATGTGCGGGCGCTGCAATTCGGAAGCAAGCGGCAGGACCTGATCCTGGAGCGCGTCGGCAAGGCGCCGCTGCATGTGCATGTGATC
Organism: Pseudomonadota bacterium; assembly: GCA_023422955.1. GTDB lineage: Bacteria > Pseudomonadota > Gammaproteobacteria > Burkholderiales > Burkholderiaceae_D > JAEZLB01. The sequence continues at coordinate 5,073 of JAFAGG010000032.1, forward strand.
GTGACTGCCACGGATCATAGTGAGATGCCGGTGCTGCTCGAATTGCGCGAGAACGTGCAGCAGCTCAAGCTGGCCCGTGAAGAGCATCTGCTGGACCAGAGCGTGGCCAACAAGGAACTGATCCGCAACCTGGCCCATGAAATCAAGAATCCGCTGGGCGGCATACGCGGCGCCGCGCAACTGCTGGAATTCGAACTGCCCGACAAGGGCTTGAAGCATCTGCGCGAATACACGCAAGTCATCATCAAGGAAGCCGACCGGCTGCAATTGCTGGTGGACCGCTTGCTGGAGCCGCATCGCTGGCCGCATATCGTCGGCGACGTCAATATTCACGAAGTGTGCGAACGCGTGCGCAGCCTGGTAGTTGCCGAATTTCCGCAGGGTTTGAAGATCAGGCGCGACTACGATTTATCCATGCCGGAGCTGCGCGGCGACAAGGAACAGTTGATCCAGGCAGTGCTCAACATCGCGCATAACGCGGCGCTGGCACTCGCGGACAGGATCAGGCAGGGCGATGCGGAAATCACGATCAAGACGCGCGTCGCGCGGCAGATCACGATTGCCAAGGTGCGTTACCGGCTGGCATTAGACTTGCATATTGTTGACAACGGACCAGGCATTCCTCCCGAGATCCAGCACCGGATTTTTTATCCGCTGGTATCGGGGCGAGATGGCGGAAGTGGATTGGGACTGACGCTGGCGCAGAATTTTATACAGCAGCACTCGGGCATCATCGAATGCAGCAGCCGTCCCGGCTGCACCGATTTCAGAATCCTGCTGCCCTTGTCCTGAATGCCGGATGCAGGTTGCCGATTCCCGGCGCGAAGATGAAGCACGACACGATAAAAATGATGAAACCGATCTGGATAGTTGACGACGATGAGTCAATACGCTGGGTGCTTGAAAAAGCCCTGGCAAGGGAAAATCTCGCCACCAGGAGCTTCTCCAATGCGCGCGATGTAATGAATGCGCTGCATGACGAAACGCCGCAGGTGCTGGTGTCCGATATACGCATGTCGGGCCAGTCCGGCCTGGAACTGCTGCAAAAGGTCAAAGTGTCGCATCCGGGACTGCCGGTCATCATCATGACCGCCTTCTCGGATCTCGATTCGGCCGTGGCTGCATTCCAGGGCGGCGCATTCGAATACCTGGCCAAGCCCTTCGATCTGGACAAGGCAGTGGAACTGATCCGCCGCGCACTGGAAGAAAGCCTGCGCGAAGCGAACATAGACCAGTCTCCGGTGGAGCTGCCCGAGCTGCTGGGGCAAGCGCCTGCGATGCAGGATGTGTTTCGCGCCATCGGCCGCCTGTCGCAATCCAATGTGACGGTGCTGATCACCGGCGAGTCCGGCTCCGGCAAGGAGCTGGTCGCGCGCGCCTTGCACCGCCATAGTCCGCGCGCCGATCAGCCCTTCATTGCCTTGAACACGGCAGCGATTCCCAAGGATTTACTGGAATCCGAACTGTTCGGTCATGAGCGCGGCGCCTTCACCGGCGCGCAAGCCATGCGGCGCGGCCGCTTCGAGCAGGCAGAAGGCGGCACGCTGTTCCTCGATGAAATCGGCGACATGCCCTTCGATCTGCAGACGCGCCTGCTGCGCGTGCTGTCGGACGGCCACTTTTATCGCGTCGGCGGCCACCAGTCGCTGAAAGCGAATGTGCGCGTGATTGCAGCGACCCATCAGAACCTGGAGCAGCGCGTGCGCGAAGGCCTGTTCCGCGAAGACTTGTATCATCGCCTGAACGTGATTCGCCTGCGCCTGCCCAGCCTGCGCGAACGGCGCGAAGATATTCCGGTGCTGGCCCGCTATTTCCTAGTGAAGAGCGCGCAGCAGCTGGGCGTGGAACCCAAGCGTCTCTCCGACCAGGCGCTGCGATTCCTGTCCACGCTGGATTTGCGGGGCAACGTGCGCCAGCTGGAAAATCTCTGCAACTGGATCACCGTGATGGCGCCGGGCCAGACTGTGGAAGTCAAGGACTTGCCGGCGGAATTGCTGGAGGAGCAAAGCAGCGCATCTGCGCTGTCATCCGTCCCGGCGAGCGCAGCCGAAATGTCTGTGCCACCTGCGTCGCCTGCATCAGCTTCCCCCTTTGCTTCAGCCGCAGTCTCTTCCGCATCGCCTTCAGGCGCTTTTGAAGAAAGCAGGGAGAATGAATCCGCCGCGGCCTCGTTACAGTCGGCAGAATCATCGCTGTTCGAATCCGCAGACTGGGTAGGCCTGCTGGAAAAAGAAGCTGCTCAAATGCTGGTCAGCGGCCAGGCCGAAGTCATGGATGCGCTGGCCCGCAAATTCGAATCGGCACTTATCCGTACTGCACTCAAGCATACGCATGGCCGCAAGAACGATGCAGCGATCAGGCTGGGAATAGGGCGCAATACGATTACGCGTAAAATCCAGGAGCTCGGCATCGCTGATGCGCGGGACGAGTGAGCGGAACAGCGACAGATTTTCGTGCATCCGGCGCACCAGTTTGGCATCCTGAACGCCTGTTGGTGGTGAGGGCAAAGACACTGTCCCGTTTTGACTCGGCGAATGCCCTGTAATTATTCTGCGAATGTCCTGTAATTGTCCTGCGATTGCAGATAAGAAGTTATGCTCGGTCAGCCCGCTTCCCGGTCCCTCTCAGCTCCTGTCTGCAACTGGGAACACGGAGCGCCGCTATAATCCCCTTGCCGCTCATGCAGCGTGACCGGCATTCGAGCCGGCGAAGACAGCGGCAAGCGTAACGGCAACCGGTGTGGCGAGGTTGGCCGGACGAGTTCGTTGATGTCCGGAAAAGCCGGTGAAACGAAGCGGGCGCGTCAAGGTCTCAGGATGGACGCGGATTTTTCCGCATCCGCTGAGCGGCATGAAATCCTCTTGGGCAAGAGGCAAGCGTGAATACGAAGGAGAGAGACCGGTATGCGGTCAACTAAAGCAACGGCGGTGCTGGAGCGTCTGAAGCGGCGCAGCGGAGACGATCGTTTTTCCATGGTGCGGACTGCGCAAGGCGGTTTCTACCTGGTGCGCGCATCGGGCGCAGGGCGCATGGAAAAGCTGAGCGATGCCATGGAGCTGGATGACTTCGTGAGCTTTGTGAACGGCCTGCAAGCGGAGCCGCCGAAGAAGGCGAGCAAGCTGGACCAGGCATTCGAAAAGCAATTGAAGAAATCCTGAGTCTTGGTTCGCTTGCTCAAGCAGGCTTTGCGGCCCGTATCATTCAATCGTTGCAATGACCGGCGTATGGTCCGAAGGCTGTTCCCATTTGCGCGGCGCCTTGTCTATGCTGCAGGCAGTGCAGCGCGATGCCAGCGGCTGCGACAGCAGGATATGGTCAATGCGCAGTCCCGCGTTGCGCCGGAATGCCATCTGCCGGTAATCCCACCAGCTATACATTTTTTCTTCTTGTTCGAACAGGCGGAAAGCATCGACCAGGTTCAGGTCGCATAAGCCCTGGAATGCTGCGCGTTCCGGCTCCGACACCAGATTGCTTCCCTGCCACGCGACCGGATCATGCACATCGCAATCGGCCGGCGCGATATTGTAGTCGCCCAGCAGCGCCAGTTTCGGATGCGCCGGCAGTTCCTGCTTCAGCCATTGATGCAAGGCGTCCAGCCACTGCAGCTTGTACTGGAATTTTTCCGAGCCCACTGCCTGACCATTGGGCACATAGGCGCAGATCACGCGCATGCCGTCTATCGTCGCACTGATGATGCGCTGCTGCTCGTCCGGGAAGAGCGGATTGTTCTTGACGATATCTGTCATCGGCAGGCGCGACAGTATGGCCACGCCGTTGTAGGTTTTCTGGCCGCTGAATGCCACCTGGTAACCGGCGGCGGCAATTTCGTCGACCGGGAACTTGTCATCGGTAGTCTTGGTTTCCTGCAGGCAGAGCACATCGACCGGGCTATCGGCCAGCCATTTCAGGACGTGAGGAAGGCGAACCTTCAGTGAATTGACATTCCAGGTGGCGAGTTTCATGTGGCAGTAAAAACCTTGTAGTGGCGCTGGTTTCGGCGAACTCCGGAAGCGCAATACTCTTCCAGCTAGTCGCCTGGCTACCCACCTTGTAAGCAGTAGGCCGGCAAACCGCATGTTGCAGGATCCGCAAATCTTACCCTATCCCTTGCGGAGCGTCTTGCTTGCCGCGGTTTGCGGCAGGGCGGTCAGCAAGGGGAAGCGCTGTGCCTGGAAGGCAGGATGCCGGTTTTCTTGAGCAATGATCGGGTTCGAACGATGGCCGAGATCGCGGGTGGGAAATGACAATTCATACTTTTTGATGCGTCAGGCCGTCTCGACATGGGGTTTCGCTTAAAATTGCGGGTTCCGCACGTGCCCGCATTTCTGTTTCGCAAAGTGCGGTTCGCAGCGCAAGGAAGAGAAGAGGCGCACATGCCTGTTCACGCCTGACATTGCTGGACGGCGGTAGCGGTAGGGCGGATTGCTGACGCAGTTATATGGAAAAGCATGCCAGGCAGGTGTCTGGCGTTTCACTGAATTCAAAAGGGATGCACGGAATTGGACGACTTGGATATGGATGAGGGCAAGCAGGAAAACCGTGTATCGACGGAGTTGCTATCTGAAAGGCTGAACAAGGTGGTTCAGGCCATGCCTGCCGAAGGCGTGACCCTGGGACATCTGCTGCAACTGGTTGGCCCGGATGGCCTGATGCTGCTGGTGGCCTTGCTCTCCCTAGTATTCCTGATTCCTGTTTCCATTCCCGGCGTCAGCACCGTGTTCGGCCTGGCGATACTGATGATTTCGGTAAGCAGGCTATTCGGGCGCGACCTGTGGATGCCGCAGAGATTTCAGCGCCGCGTGATCCCGACGGAAAAACTGATGCCCGCTTTCAAGCGCGCCTTCACCTGGCTGCACCGGCTGGAAAAAATCAGCAAGCCGAGACGGCTGGAATGGCTGGCGGCGGATGGCGTGATCGGCGTCATCAACAGCTGCGCGCTGATCCTGGGGGCGGTGCTATTGATGATGCCCTTCGGATTGATCCCGTTCAGCAATACGATACCCGCGCTGGCACTGCTGTGCCTGGCGATAGGCATCGTGCAAAGGGATGGAGTCTGCATAATTCTCGGGCATATCAGCAACCTGCTGACCATCGTCTATTTCTCCGTGCTGATCGGAGGCAGCGGCCTGGCGATAGGCGAAGCAGTGCGCCGCTTCTCGGAATAAGTTCTGCGGAAGACGCAATGCTCATGAGGACTGTCTATGCGCGCAAGGTGGGCGAATGAATCATCGTCGCGGGAACGCTGCGCTCATTTGACTTCTTCTCCTTGCCTAGTCATACTTCCTCGTCCGTTTTCGGACCCCTGCTAGATAGAGCAGCCCGCAAGCCAGCCGCCTCGGCAATCACCGGAAATCCCGCTATGAGTTCTACCGACAACGTCGTGCTCTGCATGAAATGGGGCACCAAATACGGCCCGGAGTACGTGAACCATCTGTATGCGATGGTCAAAAAAAATCTGAGCCTGCCATTTCGTTTTGTCTGCCTTACCGACGATGCGGCCGGCCTGCGCGAAGAGGTTGAAACTTATCCGATTCCCTCGCTCGATCTGCCGGAAGGCATACCCGAGCGCGGCTGGAAAAAGCTCGCGGTGTTTCGTGAAGACTTGTACGGCTTGCAGGGCAATGCGCTGTTCCTGGATGTCGATATCGTGATTATCGGATCGCTCGATGCCTTCTTCGAGCAGCCGGGCGACTTCCTCGTCATCCATGACTGGAAGCGGCCATGGCGCATCACCGGCAACTCTTCGGTGTTCCGCTTCCGCCTGGGCGCTTATCCCGAGATACTGAAAAAATTCATCCGCACGCAGGCCGAGGTACGCCAGAACTTCCGCAACGAGCAGGCTTATCTGTCCAAGGAAATGCATGACCGTGGCGTGCTGAAGTATTGGCCCAAGGAGTGGTGCCAGAGCTTCAAATATCATTGCCTGCGCCGTTTCCCGCTGAATTTTTTCCTGGAGCCGCGCATTCCTGAAAATTCCAAGGTGCTGGTTTTTCACGGCGAGACCAATCCGCACGATGCGATGGTCGGGCGCAGCAATCGCGCGTTGCGTTACATGCGTCCCGCTTCCTGGATCAAGGATTACTGGCATTAAACTTTCCGGGTGATTGCGCTGATCACATCTGTCGCGCCAGTCGCCCGCATCCTTTTCCGACGGCCCCGCTCTGCGCACGGGCTTTCTTTTTCATTCCCCTTTCCATGACAGCTGCCGCTTTACAGCAGGGCAGGCTTGTTACAATGGATGCTGTTTACCAACGAGAAGCTTATCCATGTTTAGTTACCGCCACGCTTTTCATGCAGGCAATCATGCGGATGTGCTCAAGCACATGGTGATGCTGCAACTGTTGCAGTACATGGGACAGAAAGATGCGCCCTACATGCTCATCGACACCCATGCGGGAGCGGGGCTGTATGCACTCGATACTGGTTATGCCACCAAAAGTGCTGAGCATGAGAGCGGCATAACCAGGCTATGGGAGAAGACCGATCTGCCGCGCGCGCTGCAGGATTATCGTGAAGCGATACTCGCCTTCAATGCGGGCGGGAAGCGGCGTCATTATCCCGGCTCGCCTTTTCTCGCAGACTGGAGCATGCGCGAGCAGGACAGGCTGAGGCTGTTCGAACTGCATCCCAGCGACAGCCGCATACTGGAAGACAATTTCCGCCAGCTGGAAGCGCAGCGGCCTGCAGGCGGGCGTGGCAAGCGGGTGGTGATTCAGAAGGCGGATGGATTCGCTAGCCTGAAAGCCTTGCTGCCGCCGCCGTCGCGTCGCGCGCTGGTGCTGATCGATCCGCCGTATGAAGACAAGAACGATTACCGCCGTGTAAAGGATGCGCTGGAAGAAGCGCTCAAGCGTTTTGCAAGCGGCGTCTATGCCGTCTGGTATCCGGCACTGCAACGTCAGGAGTCGCGGCAGTTGCCGGAGAAGCTGAAGAAACTCGGCACGCCTTGGCTCAATGTGACGCTGTCGATCAGCATGCCTTCGCCGGATGGTTTCGGCTTGCACAGCAGCGGCATGTTCGTGCTAAATCCGCCCTGGACGCTGCAAAATATACTGAAGGAAACCATGCCCTACCTAGTCAAGGCGCTGGCTCAGGACAAGGGCGCAAAATTCACGCTGGAGTCGGGAGAGGGCACGGCAGTCAAGCCGCGCAGCGATCGGGGATAATGTCACGAAACCGTCACACAGGCATGACAGAATACAATGAGCAAGGCATTCGTTAAGGAAGATAGCGGCGACGATGACGACGAGCTGGAAGCGGGCATGCCGCCCATTCCGGCCGGTGCAAAGAATTACATCACACCGGCCGGCTATCAGCGCATCAAGGACGAGCTGTTGCAACTGATCGATGTAGACAGGCCGGAAGTGGTGCGCGTGGTGCACTGGGCTGCGTCCAATGGCGACCGTTCCGAGAACGGCGACTACATTTACGGCAAGCGCCGCCTGCGCGAAATCGACCGCCGCATCCGCTTCCTGACCAAGCGCATGGATCTGGCGGAAGTGGTGGACCCCAGCGTGCATCACGGCAGCGACCAGGTGTTTTTCGGCGCGACCGTGACTTACGAAAATCTGCAGGGAGAGCAGCAGACCGTGACGATAGTGGGCATCGATGAAACCGATCCCTTGCGCGGCAAGATCAGCTGGATCTCGCCGGTGGCGCGCACCTTGACCAAGGCACGCGAGGGCGATACCGTCACGCTCATGGCGCCGGGAGGAAAGGAAGAACTCGAAATCTTGGAAGTCAGCTATCCTGCTCCGCAGTAAATGGGCGATGCTTGCCGGGCCTTGTCGCAACCGGCGCTACAACATTAATAAAAACGATATTCCGCTGTTTTATGCCGATAGTTTATTCCAGCCTGAATCATCCGCAGCGCGTGTCGCTCGCTGCGGAAGTCCACTCCCGCCCGCCCATGCGCCTGAAGGCGCCGGAAACCCTGACTCACCTGGCAGTTCTCGCACAGCAGGGCGACGTTCGCCGTGAGAGCAACCTGGCGATGCAGCATGACTTGCTGCGACAGTTATGCCAGCATTTCGGCGTCACACCGCCGACGCCGCAGGCAAACTACTTCTTCCATGATTTCGGCCGCTTCAGGCTGAAATGGGAATGCCATACGGAGTTTGCGACCTTCACCTTTGCCGAACACCTGGAAGCAGGATTGCCGACCGAAGTGGCATTCGAACGAGCCCCGCTGTTTCATCTGCCGCAAGAATGGCTGATGAAACTGAAGGGCATGCTGATCGTCGCAGCGCATGTGGTGGTCGAGAAATCCGCCGCTACACCGCAACCGCTGCCGCTGGAAATGCGGCGCTTGTTCGAGGGCGCGCTGATCGTGGGCGGCAATGTAATGCGCGGCGCTGAAATCTGGACCGATTTCCAGATTCAGTCCGACGGCTTCAGCCGTTTTCTGATCCGCGATGTTAACTTGCTGGAGCAGCAGACCGGACGCCTGGCTCAGCGAGTATTCGAAATCGAAACCTACCGCGTGATGGCGACCTTCGGCTTGCCGCAGGCGCATCAGGCCATGCCGGCATTGAACGATATCGAGAATGATCTGGCGCGCCTGACGGTAGCCATGGTCAATTCGGAGAAAAACGATACGGGTGCCGTGGCGGAGAGTCGACTGCGCATGGCCGACAAAGAGCAGGCATTGCTGCATGAACTGACCGGGCTTGCGGCGCGCATCGAGCGGCTGTCGCTGGACAACAGCTATCGCTTTTCTGCATCGCAGGCGTATTACCGGCTGGTACGCGCTCGTATCGAGGAATTGCGCGAAACGCGTATCGAAGGCGTGGTCACGCTGGAAGAATTCATGGACCGTCGTCTCGGCCCGGCAATGAATACCTGCGTTTCCACCGAGCGGCGTCAGGCCGCCCTGGCAGAGCGGATCGCCAATACCAACGACTTGCTGCGCACGCGCGTAACCATGGTTCAGGAGCAGCAGAACCGCAAGATTCTACAGTCGATGAATGTGCGCTCAGCCCAGCAGTTGCGCTTGCAGCAAGCGGTGGAAGGTCTATCGGTAGTGGCGATTTCGTATTACCTGATCGGCTTGACGCAGTATGCCGCCAAGGCAGTGAAGGCGGCTGGCATGCCGGTGAATCCGGACCTGGTTGCGGGATTGATGGTGCCGGTGATTGCCGTCGGCGTCTGGGCCAGCTTGCGCAAACTGCGCAAGCATCTGCATGTCAGGGAAAAGCAGGAAAAGAGCGCGTGAACGGGATGCGTAGCGGGGTGCGTGAGCGCCCCTGAAATCTAGCGTGGATTCACCTTGGCTGGATTGATTCGGGTGAATCCGCGCTAGCCGCGCTCGCGCACGATGCGGGCAATATTGGGAACGCGCCGCGCGCTGCGCATCACACGCGCCAAGTGAACGCGATCTTCCACTTGCACGGTAAACAGCAGCTCCGTCATGTCCTGATGGTTGTCGTCCATATTCACATAGACGATATTCGCATCCGCCTCGCCGATTTCCGCCGCAATGCGGGCCAGCACGCCTTTTTCATTGCGCACCAGTACCTTGATGCGACAGTCGAAGCGGCGATTCAATTCCTTGCCCCAGGTAACGTCGGTCCAGCGCCCCGGTTCCTTGCGGTGCTGGCGCTTGCCCTGTTCGCATTCCACCGTGTGCACAACCAGTCCCTGGTCGCGCTTGAGATTGCCGACCATCTTGTCGCCGGGGATGGGGTGGCAGCAGGGCGCCAGCTGCACCGCCGAGCCTTCATTGCCGCTGATGACCACAGGCTCCAGCTTGGGAGGCAGCACTTTGCCTTCGTCATCGATGGGAGCGGGCGTCTTGTTCGGATCGATCGCGACCATGCCGTAAATATGGCGCGCCACCAGCGCCGCCATGCGCTTGCCGACGCCGATGTCGGCATACAGGTCTTCCAGCGAGCGGGCGCTGGATTCATTCAGCAGGCGCTCGACGACGGTAGGCGGGAGTATCGGGTCAAGGTCCAGCGCAATCAGCGCCTGCTCCAGCAGGCGATTGCCCAGTTCGATCGATTCGTTCAGGTTGATGGTGCGCAGGTGATGACGAATCGCTGAACGCGCTTTGCCGGTGCGCACGAAGGACAGCCAGTTCGGATTCGGGCGCGAGGTCGGCGAGGTGATGATCTCGACGATATCGCCATTGCGCAGTTCGGTGCGCAGCGGCACGTGTTCGTGGTTGATGCGTGCCGTCACCGACTGGTCGCCGATATCGGTATGGATGGTGTAGGCGTAGTCCAGCGCAGTAGCGCCGCGCGGCAAGGCGATGATGTCCGAGCGCGGCGTGAATACATAGACCGAGTCCGGGAACAGGTCGACCTTCACATGCTCCAGGAATTCCGCGGAATCGCCGGTTTGCTTCTGGATATCCAGCAGCGACTGCAGCCATGCATGGGTGCGTTGCTGCAGATCGGTCAGGTTGCCTTCTTCCTGATTCTTGTACAGCCAGTGCGCGGCCACGCCGGATTCCGCCACGTGGTGCATGTCGTGAGTGCGGATCTGGAATTCCACCGGCGTGCCGTAAGGGCCGATCAGGGTAGTGTGCAGCGACTGGTAGCCATTGAGCTTGGGAATGGCGATGTAATCCTTGAACTTGCCCGGCATGGGCTTGTACAGCGCATGCAGGGTGCCCAGTGCCACATAGCAGTTCGGTAGCGTATCTACCACGACGCGAAAACCGTAGATATCCAGCACCTGCGAGAACGTCAGGTGCTTGTTGCGCATCTTGCGGTAAATGCCGAACAGATTCTTTTCGCGGCCGTAGATTTCCGCTTTCAGGCCTGCGGCTTCCAGCGTCGTGTTGACCGCATCGCGTATCTTGCCGACCACTTCGCGACGATTGCCGCGTGCCGCCCTTACTGCCTTGGCCAGGGTCTGGTAGCGAATCGGGTAAAGATGCAGGAAGGACAGGTCCTGCAGTTCGCGGTAAATCGTGTTCAGGCCCAGGCGATGCGCGATCGGCACATACACTTCCATGGTTTCGCGTGCAATGCGCCGTTTCTTTTCCGGCGCCATCGATTCCAGCGTACGCATGTTGTGCAGTCGATCGGCGAGCTTGATCAGGATCACGCGCACATCGCGCGCCATGGCCAGCAGCATCTTGCGGAAATTTTCCGCCTGCATCTGCACCTGGCTCTGAAACTCCAGCTTGTCCAGTTTGGACAAGCCATCTACCAGGGTTGCGACCTGCGCACCGAAGCGCTCGATCAGCTCATCCTTTTTGACATCCTGGTCTTCCATCACATCGTGCAGCAATGCCGCCATGATGGCCTGGGCATCGAGCTTCCAGTCGGCGCAGATTTCGGCTACTGCAATAGGATGAGAGATATAAGGTTCCCCCGACTTGCGCATCTGGCCCAGGTGCTTTTCATCGGAAAAGCGGTAGGCATCCTTGATTTTTTGCAGTTCGGAGGAAGGGAGGTATTCGGCCAGCTTTTCAGTCAGGCCGGATACGGAGGCGACGCCAATCGGAGGGCTTGGCAGTTCAGTGACGGCTTTTCTTTTGTGCGAGGACGAGCGGGAGGAACCTGCGCGTTTCTCAGGGGCTGCTGCAATAACAGTTGAATCGACCGGTATCAATTTCATGCCTTATGAGAACGAAGCCCATGGCATTACATCGCGATTTAGCTTGGTACTTTCTTCAGCATCTCGCGGCCGACCTTGCCGGCTGCAATCTCGCGCAGCGCCAAAACAGTCGGTTTGTCCTTCGCTTCGATCTTGGGCGTATGGCCTTGCAACAGCTGACGTGCACGATAGGTTGCTGCCAGGGTCAGTTCGAAGCGATTCGGGATTTGCTTGAGACAATCTTCAATCGTGATGCGGGCCATGCTGACTCCTAATCCAGTTAGTGCTCTTATTCCCGCTTATATCTTAAGTGGGACGATTCAATATGATTTATGTTCCCAGCGAAGCATGAATGCCGAGCTGAGCAAATAGGGAGGAATTGCGCGCTGCTTGTTGAGCAAACCGGCAACGTGTCGCAGCGATAATCGCTCTCAGGTCCGTCAGGGCAGCGTCAAACTCTTGGTTGATAATAACATATTCGAACTCGGGCGCGTGAGCGATCTCGCCGCCGGCTGCCAGCAAGCGGCGCGTAATCACATGCGGATCGTCCTGGCCGCGTTTTTTCAGACGCTCTTCCAGTGCTGCGATGGAAGGCGGCAGGATGAAAATGCCGACTGCATCAGGGAAACGTTTCTTTACCTGCTGCGCTCCTTGCCAGTCGATTTCCAGCAGCACGTCGGTACCGGTTTTCATTTCTTCCATGATCCAGGTGCGCGACGTGCCGTAATAGTTGCCGTGTACTTGCGCGGACTCCAGGAACTCATCGTTTTCTTGCCGTTCAAGAAAGTCTTTTTCGGAAATGAAATGGTATTCCCGTCCATGCTGTTCGCCGGGACGCGGCGCGCGCGTGGTGTAGGAGATGGACAGGCGAATCGATTTGTCTTGAGCGAGCAAGGCATTCACCAGCGTGGATTTGCCTGCGCCCGAAGGGGCGGCAACCATGAACAAGCTTCCGGCGGCCGCTGTTGAGTGAAGCATGAAAGGCCTCGATATCAAAATGCGAAGATGAAGAAAAAACCAGGATGCATTAAAGCTAATTGCCGAAGCTTAATAAAGTGGAAGTCGATCGGCGGTCCAATGCGCTCACACGTAAAGCCAAGCTCTAAATTTATCCTGATATCAAAAGTCGAAATTCTAATGCGGACTGGCGGCGCGGGCATTACTCCAGATTCTGCACCTGTTCGCGCATCTGCTCAATCAGCAGTTTCAGTGCCATGGAGGCATCGGAAAGCTCTTTCACTGCGGCCTTGGAACCGATGGTGTTGGCCTCGCGGTTGAGTTCCTGCATCATGAAATCCAGGCGCTTGCCGACCTGGCCGCCTTTTTTCAGAATGTGGCGGGTTTCGCTCAAATGAGTGGAAAGGCGAGTCAGTTCTTCCGCAATGTCGATGCGTATGCCATAGACCGTGACTTCCTGGCGGATGCGTTCTATGACTTCTTCTTTGGGAAGCAAGGGCGTGGCGCTCGCGTCGCTATTCTGCAACGCAATGCCCAGCGCTTCCTGCAATTTTTCCGTGGCCTTTTGCTGGAATTGCGCGACTGCCTGAGGAACCAGCGGGGTGATTTTTTGTACGATGGCTTCCATTTCATCGATACGCGAAAGCAGCGTATTCGCCAGCGCCGCGCCTTCCCGTGCCCGCGATTCCATGAAGGCATCCAGCGCCTGGCGTAGCGCTTCCTGGATCTCGGTCTGCAGGCTTTCCTGTCCTATGGTCGCTTCTTCCACCACGCCCGGCCAGCGCAATATTTCGCCGATCGACAGGGTCGCCGAATCGGGGAATCGTTGCCGCACTTGCTCTTGCAGCAAATGCAAGGAGTCCAGCACGGGCAGGTTGAGCGCCTGCTTGCTGCCTTCGGCGATCTTGCGGCCGAAGTTCAGGCGGCACTCCATTTTGCCTCGCTGCACGCGCGCCATGACGGCTTCGCGCAGCAGGGGTTCGACTGCACGCAATTCGTCCTGCATGCGAAATTGCAGATCCAGGAAGCGGGAATTGACGCTTCTTAATTCGAGCGTCACCGTGCCGGCCTGGGTTTCGCGAGTAAGGGCTGCGTAGCCGGTCATGCTATGAATGGTCAAGGTTGAGCCTCGGTTTCTTCTTTACAAAATAAGGATTTATCCAGAGAATCCCTAGAACTTGCCGGTAGATGGCGGACGACGCTGCTGCGCCTCCTTGCCTATTGCCGATTACCGGCCGCACCAGTTTCAGGGATTACGACACATGGCTGTACAGAAAAACGTGCCATTGCCGGATGGCCTGGACATTAACGGATACCGCATTGTAAAGAAGATTGCTTCCGGCGGCTTCAGTATTGTCTATCTGGCTCATGACGAAGAGGGCAATGCGGTTGCCATCAAGGAGTATCTGCCAAGCTCGCTGGCCTTGCGCCAGGCGGGTGAACTGGTGCCGCTGGTGGCGCCGGAAAATCTGCCGATTTTCCGTATCGGGCTGAAATGTTTCTTCGAGGAAGGGCGTGCGCTGGCCCGCATCATTCATCCCAACGTGGTCAGCGTGGTGAATTTTTTCCGCGCCCACGAAACCGTCTACATGGTGATGGCCTATGAGTCGGGACGTTCGCTGCAGGACTACATTCTGCAGCGGCGCGAAAAGCGGGAAAAGCCCATCGTCTCCGAGCGTTTCATCCGCAAGACCTTCGGCGAAGTCATGAACGGCTTGCGCGAAGTGCATGCCAACAAGCTGCTGCACCTGGATCTGAAGCCGGCCAACATCTATCTGCGTGACGATGGCTCGCCCATCCTGCTGGATTTCGGCGCTGCTCGCCAGACATTGCGCGAAGATGCGCCCAAGCTGTATCCGATGTATACGCCGGGTTTTGCTTCGCCTGAAATGTATGTCAAGAACTGCAAGCTCGGTCCGTGGACCGACATCTACGGATTGGGCGCCGCAATGTTTGCCTGCATGGTCGGCGCGCCGCCGCAGCCTGCGGATCAGCGTAAGGCCAATGACAAGATGGACACGTATTTCCGCAAGCTGGAAGGCGTGTATTCCAGCGAGTTGATCGAGATGGTGCGCTGGACGCTGCAGGTCGATCCGGAAAAGCGGCCTCCCAGCGTATTCGCGCTGCAGAAAGCCCTGGCGACTGAACCGACTGCTGAAAAGGAAATAGCGCCCGTTGAAAAATTGACGCGCGGCTTGCGGCGCTTGTTTGGCGGAAGAAGCAGGACAGGCCCACTGAATCCAACCACGATGACATCCCAGGGATGATGCAGCATAAACGGCTTATACGGGGAAGCTAGCCATGCGATTTTCAGTCTATCAGGAAAGCCATATCGGCGGCCGCAAGCAGAATCAGGATCGCATGGGATACAGCTTCACCCGCGATGCATTGCTGCTGCTGCTGGCGGATGGCATGGGCGGACATATCCAGGGCGAGGTGGCTGCGACGCTGACCCTGCAGACCATCGCTGCCTTGTTCCAGCAGCAGGCCAAGCCCTATATCAAAAATCCGGAGCAATTCCTGCAAGAGAGCTTTTTCGCATCGCATCGCGAAATCCATCGCTACCGTGCAGTCAACCGCCTGGAAGATACGCCGCGCACCACGCTCGTGGTTTGCCTGATCCAGCATGGCACCGCCATCTGGGCCCATGCCGGCGATTCACGCCTGTACTGGATGCGCGATGGCAAGGTGCAGGCGCGCACCCGCGATCATTCGCGCCTTGAAGTGCTGATTGCGCAAGGCAAGGTCAGTCCGCTGGAGCGCGATACGCATCCGGACCGCAACAAGCTGTTCAATTGCGTGGGCGCGCCCAACATGCCCATCGTCGAAATAGCGCGTCCGGTAACTATGCAAATGGGAGATGTGCTGCTGCTGTGTTCGGATGGCTTGTGGTCTTCTCTGCCGGATGATTTACTGTGCCGCCAGTTGCATGAAAATCCCCTGCACCAGGTCGTGCCCGGCCTGGTGCGTTCCGCCACGCTGAAAGCCGGGCCGAAAAGTGATAATGTCACGGCCCTTGCGCTGTCCTGGGAAGGTGCGGGTGTCAGTACGATGGAACCTTCGACCATTCTGACCAGCATCATGCCGCTGGACAGCATTACCACCACCATACAGGCGCCGCATCATGCGGATCTGGAAGCAATGGAAACCATGGACGACTACGATATTGAAGAAGCCATCGAAGAAATCCGCGGTGCCATAGAAAAATCGTCCCGCCTGATTTCAAAAAGTTGAGAACACATGTTGATTGAAGCCCGCCCCAGCGGCCGCACGCCCGACGCGTTGCGCCCGGTTCGTCTTACTCGCCAGTACACCAAGCATGCCGAAGGATCGGTACTGGTGGAATTCGGCGATACCAAGGTCATCTGCACCGCCAGCATCGAAGAACGCGTGCCCTCGTTTCTGAAAGGCCAGGGCAAAGGCTGGCTGACCGCCGAATACGGCATGCTGCCGCGCTCCACTCACAGCCGCATGGACCGCGAGGCGGCGCGCGGGAAGCAATCGGGCCGCACCCAGGAAATCCAGCGCCTGATCGGCCGTTCCCTGCGCGCGGCCTTCGATCTGAATGCCTTCGGCGAACGTACGCTGCACCTGGACTGTGACGTGATCCAGGCCGATGGCGGCACACGCACCGCAGCGATTACCGGCGCCATGGTGGCCGCTTACGATGCCTTCTCGCAGCTGCAGGCAAAAAATCTCATCAGCACGATTCCGCTCAAGCACTTTGTGGCGGCAGTTTCAGTGGGCGTTTATCGCGGTGCACCGGTGCTGGACCTGGACTACCTCGAAGATTCCGATTGCGACACCGATATGAATGTCGTGATGACCGATGTCGGCCATTTCATCGAAGTGCAGGGAACCGCCGAAGGCGCCGCTTTCGATCGCGCTACCATGGATGCCTTGCTGGACCTGGCGCAGCAGGGCATCGCTGAACTGAATCGCCTGCAAAAGCAATCGCTCGGCCTGGCCGCCTGAAGACAGGAAACACGGTAAACTGGCGGCTTGCGCTGCCAACCCGTGTTTGTCTTTTTCTCATGCCTGCTACTTCCGCTGCTTCAACTTCTACGCTGGTCCTTGCTTCCAATAACGCCGGCAAGCTCAAGGAATTCGGCGAATTGCTCGCGCCGCTGGGTTTTATCGTCAAGCCTCAGAAGGAATTCGATATTCCCGAAGCGGATGAGCCGCATTGCACCTTCGTCGAAAACGCGCTGGAAAAAGCGCGCCATGCATCGCGCCTGACCGGTTTGGCGGCGATGGCCGATGACTCCGGCATTTGCGTGAATGCGCTGGGCGGCGCGCCCGGCGTGTTGTCCGCGCGTTATGCGGGCGAGCCGAAATCGGATGCGCGCAACAATGAAAAACTGATTGCCGACCTGGCGCAGCACACCGACAAGTCTGCCTATTACTACTGCGTACTCGTATTCGTGCGCCATGCAGACGATCCGCAGCCGGTGATTGCCGACGGCAGATGGAATGGCGAAGTGATTGCCCAAGCGCGCGGGCAGGGCGGTTTCGGTTACGACCCGCATTTCCTGTTGCCGGATCTTGGCAAGACTGCCGCAGAACTGACGCCGGAAGAAAAGAACCGTTATTCGCATCGCGGCCAGGCGCTGCGCATGTTGGTGGAAAGACTGCGATGATACCCATCAAGCCCGCCGGCAGCAGCGCGCCGCCGCTTTCTCGCGCTGCCGACGTGGCCAATACCTATCTGCGCCCCGGCGTGATCAGCCTTGCCGCCTTGCCGCCCCTGGCGCTCTACGTGCATATTCCCTGGTGCGTGCGCAAATGTCCTTATTGCGATTTCAATTCGCATGAGGCCGGCGGTACAATGCCCGAAACCGACTATCTGGATGCCTTGCGCGCCGACCTGGAGAGTTCGCTTCCTCTGATCTGGGGCCGCAAAATCTATACGGTTTTCATCGGCGGCGGTACGCC
The DNA here is from genome assembly GCA_023422955.1 of Pseudomonadota bacterium. Taxonomy (GTDB): domain Bacteria; phylum Pseudomonadota; class Gammaproteobacteria; order Burkholderiales; family Burkholderiaceae_D; genus JAEZLB01. Next base: position 22,515 of record JAFAGG010000032.1, read on the forward strand.
CAGCCTGCTGTCCGCAGCGGGACTGGATCGCCTGATGTCCGACATCCGCAGCCTGCTGCCGCTGGATGGTGCCGCAGAAATCACGATGGAAGCCAATCCCGGCACCTTCGAAGCCGAGAAATTCCGTTCCTTCCGCACAAGCGGCATCAATCGCCTGTCCATAGGCATACAAAGTTTTCATGCGCCACACCTGCAAGCGCTGGGCCGCATTCATGACGGCGATGAGGCAAGGCGCGCAGTGGAAATCGCGCAGGCGAACTTCGACAACTTCAACCTCGATCTGATGTATGCCTTGCCCGGGCAGACATTGGAGCAGGCCCGTGCCGATGTACGCACGGCATTGAGTTTTGCGCCGCCGCATCTGTCGCTCTATCACCTGACGATGGAGCCGAATACGGTGTTCGCCAAGTATCCGCCGGTGGTGCCGGACGACGATGAAAGCGCGGCGATGCAAGAAATGCTGGAAGCCGAAACGGCGGCCGCCGGTTATCAGCATTATGAAATCTCGGCCTATGCCAAGCCCGGCAAGCGGGCCAGGCACAACCTGAATTACTGGCAGTTCGGCGATTATCTGGGCATAGGCGCCGGCGCCCATTCCAAGCTCTCCTTCCCGCATCGCGTGATACGCCAGGCGCGCTACAAGCAACCTGCTTCCTACATGGAAGCGATGCGCAAGGGCAGTGCGGTAGCGGAAGAAGTGGAAGTGGCGCGCGATGAATTGCCTTTTGAATTCATGCTGAATGCGCTGCGGCTTACCGACGGCTTTGAAGTCAACCTGTTCGCAGAAAGAACCGGGATGGCGTTGACAGCTATCGACAAGATGCTGGATGCCGCTGAGGCAAAAGGCTTGCTCTACCGTGACCACCGCATCATCCGCCCCACGCTGCTAGGCCAGCGCTTTCTGAATGATCTGCAGCAAATGTTCTTACCTCCATCGGTTTGAATGTCACGATTCCAACTGGAAAACGGATAGGACTTAGGTATAATTCCCGCTTGCTTGCGCCGGAGAAGCATTAATTCTCCCAGCGCCAGGCAATCCGGAAATGCAAAGTCCTGGTTTCCGAAATCCTGCAGGAGGTGTGGCCGAGTGGTTTAAGGCACTGGTCTTGAAAACCAGCGAAGGTGTGAGCCTTCCGTGAGTTCGAATCTCACCGCCTCCGCCACGACAGCAAATCCCTTTAAAATCAAGTGCTTATGTGATTTTAGGGTCATCAAAACCACACACAAAAACCACACACAGTATCTCAGCGGTTCTCTGGTCCATCTCAGGGACAGACTTGGTGACGATCTCTACGTCCTTGAGATCCTCTGGGGGGGTAGAGGTCTGCTGGTTCTCGTTGTAGTCCTTCTGGATCTGGATGGGGTCTGAGGTACTCGGCGTAATACTCCGGGTAGCATCCCAGTTCTTATTGCACCACTTACGGACGTGACTGGGGTAACCATGCCTCTTCTTCTGGTGACATAGCCTTTGGTATGTACACCGATTGGCTATCAGCTTGCCTGTGCCAACCACAATAGGGACATTGCAAAACTCCCCGTGCGAGGTGAGGAGCAAATGAGGCACTACACCGTTCTACCAGGAAGGTCTTTTTACAAAAGGCATCCCCACATTTCTCTAAGAGAGTTGTCATCGGCGTTGTAGATGCTTATAGATTTAAATAGGATATTCATTATTCTTTTGTTTCCCATAAGCAAACATCCCATGAACAGGGGATTGATTTTTGCAAAAAATATGAAGGGGTAACACGAGGATACCCTTTGGGCAAATCCCCCCGTGTGCCCCCTCAGGTTGTCTTAAAGAAGACCCACCTGCTCCTCCTCCCTACCTTCAGCTCTTAGAAACTCGTTATAGATTGAGGCCCAATAGGCCCATCCTTCCTTCGATTCAGTCCAGAAGAAGGCATTGATCAGTGCATCAGCGCGAGAAGGAGATTCGATGGACTTGTTCACAGTGTTTTCCTTGGTTAGTTATTGATTATTTCCACAACGAAACGTTGTTGAGAGAGAACAATAGTCCAAGGGTTGGCCCTTTATACACCCCCTTGTGTTAACCTTCACTCCTTGCTGCGCAGTAATAGTTACACCCTCGTAACTATCTTTCCCTCCTTCTATCCCCTCCCTGCCCAAAAACGACCGTTATTGGTCATTGCCAATAAACATGACCTAAAAATAGCTTGCAATACTTTTGGGCATACCATAAGATTTGGGCATCGTTATTGGACACCCAGGGAGATAACAACATGACCAGAGTCTTTGCCTATTGCCGAGTATCTACTTCGGAACAGACCACTGATAACCAAGTACAGGAGATCGCTAGTGCTGGGTTCTCGCTGGAGCCTCACAGGGTTATCACTGAGACCATCTCTGGATCTGTTGCAGCAGACCAGAGGCCAGGGTTCTCCAAGTTACTCGACAGGGTAGAAAAGGATGATGTCCTGGTAGTGACCAAGCTGGATCGCTTAGGACGTAATGCCATGGATGTCCGGTCAACCGTGGATAGGCTGTCAGCCATGGGAGTGAGAGTTCATTGCCTTCAGCTTGGAGGAGCTGACCTCACCAGCCCAGCAGGGAAGATGGTTATGGACGTAATCAATGCCATGGCTGAGTTCGAGAGGAATCTCTTGGTTGAGCGTACTCAGGCGGGACTGGCAAGGGTTAAGGCTGAAGGTAAAAAGACCCTTGGGAGACCTCAGGTACTTACAGAGAACCAGCGCAAGGAGATCGCCAGGAAGCTCAAGGAAGGTGCGTCAGTTTCACAGCTTTCTAGGGATTTTGGGGTCAGCAGACAGTCAATTTCACGGTGCGCCTAAGCCATTGAATTTAAACAATAAATAGGTTGTGGCGGGCATTTAGAAGAGAGGCGTAGAACAATTACCCCACACGCTTAGGGGAAGCAGTCGATCTCTTCCCCCTTTAAAGAGCCTTACCGCTTCAATGTGGTGGGCTCTTTTTGTTTGTGCATCTATTTTTAATTCACCTTTCTACGAGACCTATTCCCTATGAATGACCACCTAAAGATACCCACCCCCAAGCCAAAGAAACCCCGAGTAATCCACATTAAATATGGTACGGACGGGACTGTACTGAAGACGCATATCAAGACAAGCCTATACGGCCACCTTCAGGAATCACGAGACAACCTGGAGGAGACTTCAGGGAAGTCCTTTAGCTATACCGTCATGGTAAGACGCGCATTGGACCTCTACTTGAAGGGGCTGAAGAAGATGAACTCTGAGGAGTTACGCAGGGAATCCTATCTGCTTGAGAACCTCTTTCGATGAACAAGGAGAACTATCATTTGTGACCCTCTCAGTATCGCTGGATTCGCCATAGCTGCGACCAGTACGGCAGTTCAGTACGATCAGGCCAAGAAGGATGCCAAAGGCCAGACCGCTGTGAATGAGCGTAACTATAAAGCCACTATGCAGGCTTTCCGAGATAACCACGGGGAATTGCAATACCAAAACCTACAGGAATGGGGAGCTTCTCAGCAGCAAGCCCAGGAGAGTTCCCTGGAGACCAGACAGACCTCAGCGAGAGCTAGAGTAGCTGCGGGTGAATCAGGGATTATGGGTGCTTCTGTAGATTCACTCCTCAGGGAGATTGATGCCCAGGGAGCTACAAATCAGGCCAATATCTATTCCAATTACCTAGGGAGTCACAGGGAGATCTCTGGGCAGATGCGTAATCAGCGTAACCAGACTGAGAGCATTGTCAGCGGATTAGCCCCGGTACGTGGACCTAGTGCCTTGGCAGCAGGGTTGAAGATAGGTAGCCAAGCTCTCTCCTCCTACTCCAGCTACAAGAAGCAATAAGCCTCTGTAGCCCTACACCACCACACCACCAAATATGAATGACACCAATAACAATACCTGGATAGAGCAGAAGAAGTCCCTTGAGGCTAGGATCAATGAAGGTAATCCAGCTCCTGAGGATGTCTCTGAGTTACCCATAGAGGAGATAGAGGTCTGGGGGGACGTCTTCCAGCATAGGATGACCAATCAAGCTGCAAGCCATAAGCATGTAGAGAACCTAGTGAAAGTCCTCAAGACATCCAAGGGAGCACCCCTAGATCCTGTCTCAGTCTTCTGGGTTGGAGATGCTTGGGTCCTGATCAATGGGCACCATAGGCTCCTGGCATATCAGGAAGTCAAGTATCCACACCCTATCCCGGTGAGAATCTTCAGGGGGTCTCTGGATGAGGCTCTAGGGGACTCCCTTGGGGACAATGCCAAGGATAAGCTCACCATGAGTAGCCGAGAGAAGTCTGAGGGAGCCTGGAGGCTTGTTATCAGCACTGATCTATCCCTATCGAAGATTCAAGAGAGGGCCTCAAGGTCTCGTCAGACTGTCGTGGACATGAGGAAGATTAAGAAAGCTCTAGAGGAGAAACACCCTGAGATTGACCTTGGGGAGATCACCTGGATAGATGCCCAGAGAATCCACAAGAATCAAGGGGAGAGACCTGTAGATCCTGAGTGGATGGATAGGGAAGTGAAGATCAAGGCTGATGCTATGGCTAATGTCTTTGGGAGTTACTTCAGCGAGAGACCAGAGATCCTAGAGAAAGTCCTTTGGGTCTGTTATCCAAGAGCTATGGAGAGAATCCTAGAAGGCTATGAGGTGAATCTTGAGAGTCTCAGGGTTGAGCCTGAGGAGTTCATGGATGACTTTTAGGGTCTTGTGGTGTCTCTGGGTAGTCTAGTGTCAGGGCTTGTTATTTGACTAGCACTGGTCAAATTTGACTACCTATCCCCAATTTAACCAAGAAAGAAACCCCATGTATCAACAATCCAAAGAGGTCGAAGTACTCCTCGAAGAGGCCGAGGCACTCAAGCTATTGGTCGAGATGCAGAGAAACTACAAAGAGATTCTTCCGGCCACCTTTGAGAAGGCATTCAGCCGAGCCTGTAAGAATGGTATGGGTACCCTCATCCGACATTCCCTCCAATCTCCTCCCCGCCCAGGGGAGACCGTAATAATTAATGTTAAGGACTACTTATGAGTCTGCTTTCCGAAAAGAAGAAACCAGTACCTCGACTCACAGAGGAAGAGAAGAAGCTAAACAAGGCTTTTCGTCGTTGGGTAAAGATACCCCTTCATCCTGATTCACTTCGTATGCTTGCCGAACTGATGGTCTCGCATGAGCTACAGGCCAGGGTAAGACACGCAGAGTACATCGAACGAACTCGATAACAGCAAGACCCCTTCAAAGTCTCATAGAGACACATGGAGCCCCCTACAGGCTCTCACAACACCAAGGGTATACATGCCTATACCTGAGCAGTAAAAACCTCACCAAGGCTCTCTAGGAGCGTCCTAGAGCCTTTCTTAAATCAATCTTCACTAAGTAAAGTATGACCCCCAATAATCGAAATGCGGAAGCTATCCGCAAGGCTCAGTCACGCCTATCGAATCTGAAAGACCTCCGAGAGGATCTGAACACAATCCCTGTCTCCCTGCGCTATGTCTTCCTTGCAGCTTGTGACGAGAAGATCCAGCGAGTCTCTTGGGTTGAGAAGGAGGGCCAGCATCATGGCATCTGAGCGCACTCCTGAGCAGAGAGGCTTAATCGGCATCCTGCATAACCTCCTAGACGATCCTCTCAATCTGGATCTCCGAGACAAGCTAGTGGACCGTCTGGTTGAGTACGAGCTGAAGGCACGTCTCCGAGTAACCCAGGAAGGGCAAGGCAATGAATGACCCTTTCATTCAGGAGTTACCTGAGGAGACCACTGAGGGTAGCGTCATCCGAGTAGGAACCCTTGAAGCTCCTATCCGCATGCTCATCCGCTATGGCTTGGTCATAGAAAAGAACAGTCGCTTTTATGCCATCCCCGGGTACAGCCCAAGGCCTAGCATACCCAGAGTAACCCCAGAGAGAAACCCTCTCAGCCTGCATGAGCTGGAGAGCAAGGGTTTCACTGTGATTCCCGGCAAGACCTCCAAGGAAGACAAGGTCTGCCTCCGTGAGAATTTATTCATGCGTATTGAAGATGCTATCCGCGAGGGATATCTGACGCATGACACAAAACCACCATTAACCAAATAAGAGAAAACAATGAACTACTTAAGCGTAAATACCTATGAACCGACCTCCAATGAAGGAGAACAACCTATCCGCACCTCCCCTGTGCGTGATACCGGAGGAGCCACTATAGCGACTGTCCGTGATGGAGTGGTCGTCACCCAATCCACAGGAGTGGAACGAGCGAGTTCCTCGGGTGAGTCTGAGTATACCGACTGGCGAGCTACTGCCCGTGGCACCGATGGACTCCCCGCTAGGACCTATACCCCTCAGACCATCGTGGAAATCGGCGAGTACGGAGAAAGCTCAATCGCCAGTTTCATCAATATGGGAGTCATGCGAGAGGTCTCTCCTGGTCAATATGAGGTTGTACAGGAGCGAGAGCAGACCCAGGAGCATGACGCCTGCGCTGGTGAGAATGCTGCACTGATGCCTGAGAAGGTCGCTCAGTGGATCAATAATGCGGTGGAGCCTTTCCACGATAGCACCTTGGCGGCCGGGACTGCCTTGGGAATGTCGGTGGCTACAGGTGAGATGGATGAGACAGAACTTGTTAAGCGAGTAGCTCAGGAATCTGGAATGGAACCTGGAGAAGCTGCCGACCGAATCCGGTTCGTCACTCAAGCCTACCAGATGCAGACGGACAAATACCTAGAGAAGCAAGGGGTCAGCTCCACTGATCTTGAGGATTTCTATGAGTTCGCACGTACTCAGAAGGGGCAAATGATGGATGCTCTCCAGTCTCAGATCTATGGTCAGGACATGAAACCCTGGAAAGGATTGGTCAGCAAGTACCTATCCACTACTCCTCCGAGTAAAGAATCTCTGGAAGCAGCAGGACTCCATGTGCGTGGAGAGCTGGTCTGGATCGATGGTGGTTGGATGTCGATTAAGGCAGCAGCGCGAGCTGGGCTGATCTGATCTAGGGAACCCTGCGTTACTGCGGGGTTCTCAAGGCTCCCCCATAGGTAACATGAGCTATAGCCTCTGCTTTCTGAGAGAGGCTGGCTCCTGAGGAGTACAGACCATAGGTAATCCTTGGCTTGTCATGACCAACAATATCAGCAGTCACATTCTCATTTATGTTTGCTTGCTCTAGCTGGCTCACTACGGTTTTGCGTATGGAGTGGAAGACATGCCTCTCCCCGTATCCCAAAGACCTCTTCAGGCGGCCAAAGCGAGTCCCTAGAGCGTTGGTTCTCTTGCCATAGGTGGCAGCTTCAGCAGGGATAAGGAAACCGCCCTGAGCGTTCTCAGTGAGTCTAGAGACCAGTGAGGCTATCGCAGGATGAATAGGAATCTCACGGATACCAGCAGCGGTTTTGGCATCTTCGATCTTGATACTCCCCTCTGTGACATGCTCCACCCTGATCTGACCAAGTTCCTCAATACGACATCCTGTGTAGGCTCCCAGGGCTATCAGGGCGGCTAGTGTCTGATCCTGTCCCTTCTTGCTTGCCTTGGCTGTCTCATAGAGTTTAGTGACATCCTCGGGACTGAAGGCCAGCCAGGACCTCTGCTTAGCAGTCTTGGCAGCTGCGGTCTTCCCCAAGGTTTTCACTGAGAACAAGGGGAGGAGGGTAGTACCGTGGGACTCATCTAGGTAACCAATGAATGACCGATAGAAGCTCACTTGCTTCTTTACGGTCTGGTCTGACAAGGAGCGTTCAGCCTTGATATTGGTGAGGTATTCCTTCAGGGAGTTCTTGTCGATCTCCTGCGCAGTCTTGAAGTGACCACAGAACTCTTTTACAGCTCGTTCATGAGTGTCTATTGTTTTCTGACTTAGATGGGAGATGGTCTTGAGCCAATTATCAATATGGATAGACAAGGGGAGGGAGGCTCCTGATGCGATGGAGGCAGTCTGCATGGCAGCTTGGCTCCCCAGCTTTTCCTCTATCTCCTCCAAGCGAGTGCTGAGGACTTCCTCTAGGGTCTGCTTTGTGTCCCCATCTTCTTCCTCATCCAAGATCCTGCGCCATTCCAAGGCTTCCCAGAGGAGGGAGGCGGCTGGAGTGTTTGTCCCCTTGGCTTTCTCTATTGCGGCTTTCCACTTGGAGACCAGCAGGGGGACTCTTCGCTCTGCCAGTTTGAGGTCTCTGGTCTTCAGGGACTCCACGAACCGAGGCTTCCCAAAGTGCTCACGGAGAGCCTTGGGGATCTCTAGGACGGCATAGTAACCTTGCCTCCTCTGCTGGATGTACTTGGGAAGATCGGCCATGTGGTGAGTGAGTGAAGATGGGAAACCACACACTTATACCACACACATCGAAACCTTGAAAGCCTTGGTATTACTGGAGAACCGCATGAAATAAGGCTTTGAATATTCTCTGTCATGGAATCTCACCGCCTCCGCCAATCCCTCTGAAAACCTAAGCGCCGCTTGTGTGCCATTTTGGTTGGAGTGCCTACTGTGAAGCAGTGGGTTATTTGCGAGGGATAGGGTCAATAGCAATCCCCCAAATACCAATGCCTCTCGACTGAGCAATTTTTTCCATTGCTGCGTATTGGAAGGGTGCGTCCGGCAGCGCAACCGCCCAGCCTCGCTGTAACATCCATTCGCTTAAATCCGTATTTCCGGCTCTGCAGCTGGCAACGATGCTGCCATCAAGATTCGTGCTGCGCGGCAGGCAGCGAACAAAGTCGCCCGATACTCTGAATGCCAGGGCCAACGAGGCGCGGGTACCGCATTGCACCGGACTGACGAAGGTGTAGCAAGTCTGGTCGGTGGGTGGAATGTATATTCCGAAGAGGTAAATAAGGTGCCCCGATATGCGCAAGGTGCCGTCCTGATTTACAAATGCAAAACTAGAGATTTCGGGCTCAGCCGCTCTCAAGCCGGAAGACGCGGCAATAAGAGCGGCAGTCGCCGCCGCACAGCAAAGGTAAGGGCCAATCTTCATTTTGCCCCCGTCAAGAATCCAGTCCAGACAGACGATTTAATACTACACCTTTGTGGAATCTGGGCCTAACTATCCTTCTCGTGCCTTGGCGGCAGACCTTGCAGGATGAGGATAAAGGGGCAAGAGAGATGGCGCAGGAAAATGCCATCTCAGGAGAGACGCATCTATTTCACAAGGCCTGTGAAATTCCTGGGATGAGAAAGTGGCAGACAAAAAAAGCCCGCCAGAGGGGTGGAGGCGGGCAAAGATCACTCGCAGATAACTGGCACTGCCCAGGCATAGTAGCCAGTCAGTGTGACAGGGGCATGACAAGGAGAAATCGCGATCTAATCGCCCCGATCGCCGTCGTCCCCGCCTTTTCTGGGGTCAGGCGCAACATAGGTGGTTACAGGGCGGTCCAGAAAGCCCGGCGGGGCAATGCGTTGCAGGTCGAACGAGCTTGGTCCGTAGGGGGCATCAAATGCCCAGCCGAAGGCTTGGTCGCCCTTGCTGAACCGGATGATCTCGCCGCCGGTCACATTGACCCACTTGGTTTCCGGGGAAATTTCTATGGTTCTGTCAGCTTCCGATTGCGGCATGGGGCCGCCCAGGAAGGAGGCGGGCAATTCGGTGCGTTGAGCGGCGCAAGCAGACAAGAGCGCTGGGATCAGCAGGTATAGGAATATTCGTTTCATGAGGCGTCTCCTGGAAGAAGATGAGATTTGCATGACCGTGCAAGGCCATGCCAGACGACTACTGCACTTCGAACCAGGGATCTATCTTAACCAATAGACTGGAAAAACGGCGTGAGGTTCGGTGAATTCGAGAGGTGAAATGCTGCCTGCTGCGGAAAAGCTTTTTCTGGCATTTTCAGTTTTTGGAATAACATTTCGTTTTTGAAGAGACTGAATTTCAAAAGCTTGAAGGGCGCTTCTTAAGGAGGAGGTGCGGCAGGCACAGCGCATAGCTTGAGAGCATGCCCGGTGTCCCAACCTGATGGCTGACAAAAGCAGTTATTTAGCAGTCATTTATTAGACTTATCCAGAAAAAGAACCTAAGCAGTCTTCAAGCGGTCTGGACCAGTAAGAACAAAGGAATAGATGATGCCGACTGATAAGAAAAAGCATTTCGCCGCCGGTCTTGCGATAGCTGTTTTGGTATATCCCCTGTTGGGCC
>JAFAGG010000117.1 GCA_023422955.1 Pseudomonadota bacterium
CCCAAGCCCAAGCCGACTCCCAAGCCATTGCCACGCCCGGAACCGGAGCCGCCAAGCCAGCCGGCCGTTACCGCACCGGCTGAGCAGCCCGTTACAACTCCGCCGCCCGGCGCAACCGCTGCGCCGGCCGCCCCATCGACCGGCGAGGCGCCCGTTACCGCAGCACCGGCTCCGGCAGCGCCGCGTACAATCACCTCCGGCGTGGAATATGTGAACGCACCCGCTCCCCGCTATCCGTCGCTCTCCCGGCGCATGGGCGAAGAAGGCAAGGTGGTGTTGCGCATACTGATTGATGATCGCGGCCGCGCCGAACGCATAGAGCTGCATGAGTCGTCCGGTTCTGCCCGCCTAGATCAGGCTGCTCGCGAAGCGGTACAACGGGCGCGCTTCAAGCCTTATATCGAAAATGGCCGGGCCATCGCCGTCTTCGCCATCGTACCTATTGCATTCAAATTGGAAAATTAGGAAGGAAGTGTTATGCAAGCCAATCCGTTCGGCATAGAGAACATGTGGGCGCAGGGCGACTTTATTACCAAGTTCGTCGCCATTCTGCTGATCGCCATGTCGATTGCCTCTTGGTATGTCATCGTCACCAAGTCCATACAGCTGTGGCGACTTCGTCGTTCCGCCCGCGTAGCGGGTCACGAATTCTGGGATGCGGCCAGCCTAAAGGAAGGCATGTCCATACTAGGTGACAACAATCCTTTTGCGGCGCTGGCCAAGGCCAGCGAATCCGCCGTGCGCCATCACAATGCGCACAAGGGCCACCTGCATGACCAGCTGACCTTGTCCGACTGGGTTACGCTGAGCCTGCGCCAGGCGATCGATGAAATCAACGGCAAGCTGAGCGCCGGCATGGCAGTGCTGGCTTCGGTCAGCTCGAGCGCACCCTTCGTCGGCCTGTTCGGCACGGTCTGGGGCATTTATCATGCGCTGGTTGCCATCGGCGTCTCCGGTCAGGCCGGTATTGAAAAAGTAGCCGGTCCGGTCGGCGAAGCGCTGATCATGACGGCGCTGGGCTTGGCAGTCGCGATTCCCGCCGCCTTCGGTTATAACGCGCTGGTACGCAGCAACAAGGCCGTGATGGCCAAGCTGAACAAGTTCGGCTTCGATCTGCATGCCCTGGCCGTCACTGGCGCGCGCTCCGAGCAGGCGTCCACACAACAGGATGTCCTGCGCCTTGCCAGTGCCGGAGGTGCATGATGGCGATGGGTTCGCTGAATGACTCCGAAGAAGATTTCAATCCGGAGATCAATACCACGCCGCTGGTGGATGTGATGCTGGTGCTGCTGATCATCTTCATCATCACCATCCCGGTGATGACGCACAGCGTGAAGATGGATTTGCCGCAGGCCAGCTCGCAACCGAACGAACCCAAGCCGGATGCGATTGCGCTGACCATCGATGCCGATGGCGTGGTGCGCTGGAATGGCGACATGGTCGACATGACTGAACTGGAAATACGGGTCGCCTCTGCGGCCCAGGCCAAGCCGCAGCCGGAACTGCACCTGCATGCCGAACGCACTACCTATTATGAAAAAATTGCCCAGGTCATGACCGCCGCGCAAAACGGCGGACTCGAAAAAATCGGCTTCGTCACCGATCCGGGAACACGCTGATCAAATCGGCCAGGCGGCTTTTGTGCCTGGCCGTTCTCCACATATTTCCCGCTTTCTCCCGCTCTTGCTTCTCCCGTGCGCTTGACAAACTGAGTACCTTGCACGATCATTTCCATAATATTGGAAATATCGAATCATGGACGACAAACAAGTCATTACCGCCCTATCTGCCCTGGCACAGGAATCCCGCCTGGGCATCTATCGCCTGTTGGTGGCAACCGGCCCACAGGGTTTGGCCGCCAGCAAGATCGCCGAAGAGCTTGGCCTGCCCGCTTCATCGCTGTCCTTCCACCTGAAGGAGCTGGCGCATGCCGAGCTGATCCGCCCCAGGCAGGAAGGCCGCTCGATCATTTATTCCGCCAATTTCGCCACCATGAATACGCTGGTCGGTTTTCTTACCGAGAACTGCTGCGGCGGCAATCCCTGCAGCGCCACACGCATGCCGGACTGTCACAAGAACGCGGAAGAATGAGCATGAGCCCTGGTCAGCCCGCAGAAAATCCCCGATAAGCCTCATGACCGCACATACGACTGAACTCGCCGGCGAAGCCGCCCCGGCCATGGGATTTTTCGAGCGCTATCTCACTGTCTGGGTGGGGCTGTGCATCGTTGCCGGCATTTTGCTGGGCCGGACCTTGCCCGGCTTTTCTCATGCGATTGCCGGACTTGAAGTCGCCCAGGTCAATATCCCGGTGGGCGTGCTGATCTGGGTAATGATCATTCCCATGCTGATCAGGATAGACTTCGCCGCCCTGTCGCAAGTGACGGGCCACTGGCGCGGCATCGGTGTCACGCTCTTCATCAACTGGCTGGTCAAGCCCTTCTCCATGGCCTTGCTGGGCTGGATTTTCATCCGTCACGTGTTTGCCCCTTATCTGCCGGCAGACCAGCTCGACAGCTACATCGCCGGCCTGATCATCCTGGCGGCAGCGCCGTGCACGGCGATGGTGTTCGTATGGAGCCAGCTTTGCAAGGGCGACCCGTATTTCACGCTGTCGCAAGTGGCGCTGAACGACGCGATCATGATCGTCGCGTTCGCGCCCATCGTTGCGCTCCTGCTCGGCCTGTCTGCGATTACCGTGCCCTGGGAAACCCTGATTACCTCGGTAGGCCTGTACATCATCGTTCCCGTTATTCTTGCCCAGCTCGTACGCCGCTCGCTGCTGAAAAAAGGGCACGGCGCGCTGGAGAAAGCGGTGGCGTTGCTGGGCCCCTATTCCATCACCGCACTGCTGCTTACGCTGATCCTGCTGTTCGCCTTCCAGGGCGAAGCCATCACCAACCAGCCGCTGATTATTGCACTGCTGGCCGTGCCCATACTGATACAGGTATTCTTCAACTCGGGCCTGGCCTATCTGCTTAACAGGAAACTCGGCGTGGCGCATTGTGTTGCCGGCCCCTCGGCGCTGATCGGTGCATCGAATTTTTTCGAACTCGCGGTTGCCACCGCCATCAGCCTGTTCGGATTCCAGTCCGGCGCCGCACTCGCCACCGTGGTCGGCGTGCTGATTGAAGTGCCGGTCATGCTGCTGGTGGTAGGTATCGTCAATCGTAGCCGGCAATGGTATGAAGCCGGCGCAACTGCTTAACAAGGATCTCTTATGCAAGTCACCATTTATCACAATCCCAACTGCGGCACGTCGCGCAACACGCTGGCCCTGATCCGCAATGCCGGCATAGAGCCAACCGTCATCGAATACGTGAAACAACCGCCCAGCCGTGAAGCATTAAAAGACATGATCGCCCGCGCCGGACTGAGTGTCAGAGACGCGCTGCGCGAAAAAGGTACGCCTTATGCGGAACTGGGACTTGATAATCCCGCGCTGTCCGACGACGAACTGCTGGATGCGATGATGGCCCACCCGATTCTGATCAATCGCCCTTTCGTGGTCACCCCCATTGGCGCTCGCCTGTGCCGTCCTTCCGAAACCGTGCTGGATATTTTTCCTGCCGCGCAGCAAGCTGCGTTCAGCAAGGAAGATGGGGAAGCTGTGATTGATGCCAGCGGCAAGCGAGTGAAGTGAGATGACGGAACGCATTGCAGAGCTGCCCCATATCAGTGCCGCTCATCTGGATATTCCCACCCGGGATAAGCTGAACTCTGGGCCCGCCTTCACTCACCCGCCCCGCATCCTGCTGCTGTACGGCTCCCTGCGCGAGCGCTCCTACAGCCGCTTGCTAACGCTGGAAGCCGAACGCATCCTCACGCACTTCGGTGCCGAGACCCGCGTGTTCGATCCGCATGGCTTGCCCATGGTCGACAGCTGCGCGTCGGATCATCCCAAGGTGCAGGAATTGCGCACGCTCTCGGCATGGTCGGAAGGTCAGGTCTGGTGCAGTCCCGAGCGACATGGCAACCTGACTGGCATCTTCAAGTCGCAGATAGACTGGCTGCCGCTGGAAGTCGGCAGCGTCCGGCCCACGCAAGGCAGAACACTCGCCGTGATGCAGGTATCCGGCGGCTCACAATCCTTCAACGCTGTGAATGCGATGCGCGTGCTGGGGCGCTGGATGCGCATGGTCACCATCCCGAATCAATCCTCGGTCGCCAAGGCCTTCCAGGAATTTGATGACGATGGCCGCATGAAAGCCTCCCCGTATTACGACCGGCTGGTCGATGTGATGGAAGAGCTGTTCAAATTTACGCTACTGATACGTGATCGATCGGACTATCTGACTAGCCGCTACAGCGAACGAAAGGAAGCAGCTCCTGCACTTGCCACCACGCTGGCGACTGCCGCCATGTCGCATGAAGCCTTGATGAATTCGCAAGCCAGCACCGACTTGGAATGAAATTATCCTTCTCTGGCTTTCTTGCTGCCCGACACTAAGCCTGATCAAAGCCAATCAAGAATTTACGTCAGGACGGCATTTGTCATCTCTCTGTCATAAGCCTTTCCTAGAATCGCAAGACAGTCAGGCAGACCGGCAGGCTAACGTTATCGCAAGCCCCGTTTCCGGCATGAACAGCAATCCTCGGCGGCACGCCTGCTCTTTTTCGGATCAGATACAGGGCGACGACGCGGAGCATATAGACAGAGAGAGTCATGCATAAAGATCATTCGATGAAGCAGTTCGATCTGGATCAGGAAAGAATCCGCGCCAAACTTTTGATGATGGCGGGCATTGCGGAAAACCAGTTCTACGATGCGCTGATCAGCTTCCGTACCGGCAACGCCGTCAAGGCGGAGCGCGTGATCCAGGACGATAGGAAAATCGACCAACTGGAACGTGAAATCGACAGCGACTGCAGCCACCTGATCATGAAATGGCAACCCGCCGCCTACGACCTGAGAACCGTGGTCGCGACGCTGAAAGTCATCACCGATATAGAACGCATAGGCGACGAAGCCGCCAAGATCGCACGCGTGGCCCTCAAGATCCAGGAGCGCTCGCACCCCACGCTGAATCATGCCGAAGTCACGCGCATGATCGGCACTTATGCGCAGAATCTGCTGCGCGTTTCACTGGATGCCTTCGCACGGCTCGACAAGACCCAGGCCCATGCCGCGCTGTCCAAGGATGCGGCGATAGACCTGGAGCTGAAAAACATCATGCGCAACCTGATCGTGCATATGATGGAAGACACCCGTACCATTTCCGCCGCCATCGATACGCTGTGGGTAGCCAAAGCGATAGAGCGCATCGGCGATCATGCGATGAATATCGCGGAGTATGTGATTTACGTGGTGGATGGCAAGGATATCCGCCATGCCGATCAGATAGCGGCGAAGATAGCCAATTCCTGACCGGCTCAGGTTTCTGCATGTGGAGAGATCGCCCGGCATGCAGCCAGCTTCGCTTTTTATCATGCGACCAGGTGCGTAGGTAAGATCTTTGTGCAAGCCTGTCGACGAAACATCACGTGCTTCGCAAGACGGCGGCAAGGGTATAGAATCAGAGGCATTCCCTGCAACAACGCGCCCTCGCCCCGCCTCCATGCCTTACAAAGCTCCCGCAGAATTAGTCGCCGCTCATCCCATCCCGCAATGCATACCGCTGATCGAAGCCAATGTGCGACGCTTTCAGGCACAACTGCAGGAAGGTTACGACAAGATGCAGAGAAAGGCGGCGCACGATGGACAAGCCATTACCGCTTTCGATGCCTGGGCCTTTGTCCTGGTCGATGAAGTGTTCCAGGACATGCTGGAAGCCGAAGTGGATCACAGTACCGCTGCCGCTTATACCGAGGAAGTCGGCCGCCGTCTGACCATGAAGATACAGCGCGCCATCCGCATCGCCGGCAAGAACTGAGTGGCCGCTTCATTATTCGGATC
Organism: Pseudomonadota bacterium; assembly: GCA_023422955.1. Classification (GTDB taxonomy): domain Bacteria; phylum Pseudomonadota; class Gammaproteobacteria; order Burkholderiales; family Burkholderiaceae_D; genus JAEZLB01. The sequence continues at coordinate 5,897 of JAFAGG010000117.1, forward strand.
ATAAAAAAACGCTGCCTGAATCAGGCAGCGTTTTTTATCGGCTTTTCGTCGCTCAAGCGATAGGCGCAACCACTGCAGGCTGCTTCGCATCGTGGCTGATCGCCAGGTTGCGCTCCAGTTCCGCGATGCCGGACGGCAGGTCGAGATCGGCGCCTGCGAACTGCATGCTGGCGCCCAGCGCATGCAAAGTGCGGAATACATTGTGCGCACGGCTTTGCTCACCCATCTGGCCGATACGCACAATCGGCGAACCGAAGGCGCCGGAAATCTCGACGCGATACACCTTGGACATGTGCGCGCGCACCACTTCCGAAGAAATCCCTTCCGGCACCACCACGCCCAGCACCGAATTCAGGCGCGAAGCCTCCGGCACCAGCAATTCCAGGCCCATGGCCTCTATGCCTTTTTGCAGCGCCCGGGAGCAGATTTCATGGCGCAGGAAACGCTCGGGCAGCGTCTCTTCGCATACCAGGCGCAAGGCTTCGTGCAGCGCCAGGATGCCTGATACCGGTGCGGTGTAGTGGTAGGATTTCTGATTCCAGAACTGGTCCGCCAGTTGTGCATCCAGGCACCAGTGCGCAATCGTATGCTTGCGACTCATGATGCGCTTCCAAGCCTTGTCGGAGAACGCCAGCAAGGACACGCCGGGAATCGACGACAAGCCTTTCTGCCCACCCGTGATCACGGCATCAACCTTCCACGCATCCATATCCAGCGGCATGGTGCTGAGCGTACACACGGCATCGGCGATCACCATGCACTCGTATTTGTGCGCGATCTCGGCGATTTGCTGCAGGTGGCGGTTGTACACCGTATTGGACGTTTCGCCTTGCACGATGGTCAGGAATTCATACTTGCCATCTTTCAAATACGCTTCCACCGCAGCCGGATCGGCGGCTTCATTGTTGGGCACATCCATGGCCACCACTTCACCGCCAACGCGCTTGGCCATTTCTGCCATGCGGCGGCTGAACAGGCCATTGCACACTGCCAGCACGCGGCTGCCGGGATTGACCAGGTTGCAGATCGCCATTTCCATGGAAGCGGAACCGGGACCGGCCACGCCTAATACATGCTGGGAACGGGTCTGGAATACATAACGGCCCATCTCCTTGACCTGCTCAACCACCCGGTTCATGGTTTCGCCCAGGTGATTGATCACGATGGAGTTGGCATAAGCCACCTTGTGCGGAATCGGCACCGGCCCGGCGCCCATCATCAGCAAAGGTTCCTGCGGCAGGATTTGGTCAAGTGAAACAACGGCAGGCGGCTGGAATGGTTCCATCAAAAAACATCCTTTGAAAAGGGAGAGCGAGCTGGGTAGCTGGATTTTCAAGCGGGGGAAGGAAGCATTCTGCGCTGCAGCCTGCTGCGGCCGTGATGGCCTAACTGATAAAAACAGGCGAAACAAGCATGAAAATCGGACCTTTGCGAGGCGCAAACTCCCTGTAACAGGGCCTTTTGCCACACTTTCCGGGCTTGGCTGCGTGATATGATAGCTGACTTTGAAAAAAGATAGCAGCTTGTCCTGAAATGCTGGACAGAATCGCCGCAGTCAGTACTGGACCGCAGGAAAAAGTGCCAAAGATGCACGTTTTTCCAGATCCCCCGCTTGCTGCTATCCGGGCCGTATTCCCTGGCCTTCCTCCCGGGCGCGTCCGTCCAGGAGCCTGATCTCCGCTTGAAGCCATGCAGAAAAAAGTCTTTATCAAAACCTTCGGCTGCCAGATGAACGAGTACGACTCGGACAAGATGGTTGACGTCCTGAACGCCGCCGAGGGTTTCATCAAAACCGACACGCCGGAAGATGCCGACGTGGTATTGCTGAACACCTGTTCGGTGCGCGAGAAGGCGCAGGAAAAAGTATTTTCCGACCTGGGCCGCCTGCGCGAACTGAAAGAGCAACGTCCCGGCATGGTGATCGGTGTCGGCGGCTGCGTCGCGTCGCAGGAAGGCGATGCCATCATCCAGCGCGCGCCGTATGTGGATGTCGTCTTCGGTCCGCAAACCCTGCACCGCCTGCCGGATCTGCTACAGAAGCGCCGCAACAGCGGTCATTCGCAAGTCGACATCAGCTTTCCCGAAATCGAAAAGTTCGACCACCTACCTCCGGCTCGCGTGGAAGGCGGCAGCGCCTATGTTTCCATCATGGAAGGCTGCAGCAAGTATTGCAGCTATTGCGTGGTGCCGTACACGCGTGGCGAGGAAGTATCGCGCCGCTTCGAAGACGTGCTGACCGAAGTCGCCGGTCTGGCGGCACAGGGCGTGAAGGAAATCACGCTGCTGGGCCAGAATGTGAATGCCTATCGCGGCGTGATGGCCGATGGCGAGATTGCAGACTTTGCCCTGCTGATCGAATACATCGCGGAAATCGACAGCATCGAGCGCATCCGCTTCGTGACCAGTCATCCCAAGGAATTCACGCAGCGCCTGATCGACGCCTACGCAAAGATCCCCAAGCTGGTCAACCATCTCTACCTGCCGGTGCAGCATGGTTCGGACAAGATACTGATGGCGATGAAGCGCGGCTATACCGCGCTGGAATACAAATCCATCATCCGTCGCCTGCGCGAAGTGCGACCCGACATCATGATTTCTTCCGACTTCATTGTCGGCTTTCCGGGAGAAACCGAGACGGATTTCGAAGCCATGGTCAAACTGGTGGAAGAGATTGATTTCGATGTCAGTTACAGCTTCATTTTCAGTCCGCGCCCCGGCACGCCCGCCGCCACCCTGGCCGACGATACGCCGCTTGAAGTTAAGCAACAGCGGCTGGCGCGCTTCCAGGCGCTGCTGAATGAAAAGGTCAAACGCCACGGTGAAGCGATGGTAGGAACCGTACAAAGCATCATGGTGGAAGGCCCGTCGCGCAAGAATCCCAGCGAACTGCAGGGCCGCACCGAGAGCAATCGCGTGGTGAACTTCGACGGCGGACCGAACGCTTCGCGCCTGATCGGTCAAATACTGGATGCGCGCATTACGCAAGCCTATCAGACCTCACTGCGCGGCGAGCTCGTCATCACATCGTAGTGCCTGTCCTCATCAACTACTAGCCAGCCATACTCGTCGACAATTTGAAAACCAAAGCCCCCGCAGTATCCCTGCACTTCATCCCCGAACCCCTGGATAACACACGGCTCGCCCATCTGTGCGGGCCGATGGATGAAAACCTGCGCCAGATTTCCGCCGCGCTGGATATCACGCTGTTTCGGCGCGGAGAAAGATTCATTGCCAGCGGTGCCAATGCCCAGCAGGCGATTGCCCTGCTGGAAAGGTTTTACCAACAGGCTGAAAAGCCGGTCAACATCGAAGACGTTCAGCTGGCCATCGTAGAGACGCGCGCGAACAAGACCGTTGCCGCACAAGAAACGGAAAATGAAGCCGCTGCGGAAACCATGCCGGGCAAGGATGAAAGCCCGATCCTGAAAACCCGGCGCAGCGATTTACGCGGGCGCACGCCGCATCAGAATCAGTATCTGAGATCCATACTGGAAAACGACGTGACTTTCGGCGTCGGCCCGGCCGGCACCGGCAAGACTTATCTGGCGGTCGCCTGCGCGGTCGATGCGCTGGAGCGCGATGCCGTCAAGCGCATCATCCTGACGCGCCCGGCCGTGGAAGCCGGCGAGCGGCTCGGCTTTCTGCCGGGCGACCTGACTCAGAAAGTCGATCCCTATCTGCGCCCGCTGTACGATGCCTTGTACGATTTGCTGGGCTTCGACCGTGTGCAGAAATTGTTCGAGAAACAAGTGATCGAGATTGCGCCGCTGGCTTACATGCGCGGCCGCACGCTGAACCACTCCTTCATCATTCTCGATGAGGCGCAAAACACCACGCCGGAACAGATGAAAATGTTCCTGACGCGCATAGGCTTCGGCAGCAAGGCCGTGGTCACCGGCGACGTCACGCAGATCGACTTGCAGCGCACGCAGAAAAGCGGCCTGGTCGATGCGGTGCAAGTGCTGCAAAAAATACGCGGCATTGCCTTCACGCATTTCACCAGCGCCGACGTTGTACGCCATCCGCTGGTCGCCCGCATTGTCGATGCCTATGAAGCCGCCAGTAAAAAATAAACTCTCGCTGGCGGTGCAGTATGCAGACCCGCGCCTGAAGGAACAACTCCCCCGCCCCGCCTTGCGCCGCTGGGTGCAGGCCGCCTTGTTTGCACCGGCCGAACTGACCGTGCGTTTTGTCGATGCCGACGAAGGACAGATCCTGAACCGCGATTATCGCAACAAGGATTACGCCACCAACGTGCTGACTTTCGCCTATACAGAAGACGAGGACGCGGAAATCACGCAGGCCGACCTTATCCTGTGCACCGATGTGCTGCTGCGCGAAGCGCAGGAACAGTGCATCACGGTAGAAGCGCATGCTGCCCACCTGGTCGTGCATGGCGTGCTGCATGCGCAAGGTTACGATCACGAAACCGACGAAGAAGCTTTGGAAATGGAACAACTGGAAACGGAAATTCTGGCAACACTGGGCTTTCCCGATCCTTATGCCTCCAGATAATTCCCCGCATCGGCGCGCTGTAACCGTGCATAGGCTTGCACTTGCTCAGATGCGATTTCGGCATGGATTTAGGCCGCTGCCGCTATTTGTTGTATCCTATACCTGTCTGTAACTACGGCATTTCGCCATATGCAAGATCAATCTGGCAGTTATCGCACTGCTGACATAAAGCCGCACCGTTCCCTGTTTGAACGTCTGACTGCGCTGATTTCCCCCGAGCCTGAGAACCGCGCCGAATTGCTGGCCCTCCTTCAGGATGCGCACGCGCGCAATCTGATCGATGCCGATGCCTTGTCCATGATCGAAGGCGTGTTCCAGGTGTCGGAACTGGTGGCGCGCGACATCATGATTCCGCGTTCCAGGGTAGACATGATCGACATCACCAAGCCTATCGAAGAATGGATGCCGATGGTGCTGGAGACCGCGCACTCGCGCTTTCCAGCCATCGAAGGCGAACGCGACAAAGTGGTCGGCATTCTGCTGGCCAAGGATTTGCTGCGCTACTACGCGCAGGAATCCTTCAATGTGAGCGACATGCTGCGCCCCGTTGTCTTCATCCCGGAATCCAAGCCCCTGAATGTGCTGCTGCGCGATTTCCGCTCCAACCACAACCACATGGCCATCGTGGTCGATGAGTATGGCGGCGTCGCCGGCATCGTCACGATCGAAGACGTGCTGGAGCAGATTGTCGGCGAAATCGAAGATGAATACGATTTCGACGAAGCGGAAGACAATATCCTGAAAATCGCCGATGGCCTGCAGGGCCCGCGGTGGCGCGTGCGTGCGCTGACGGAGATCGAACAGTTCAATGAAGTGTTCGGCACCGAATTTGAGGATGAAGATTTCGACACCCTGGGCGGCCTGGTAGGCTGCCATCTTGGACGCGTTCCCCGCAAGGGCGACAGCTTCGAAATCGGCAATCTTCAATTCTCGGTACTGCGCGCAGACGCCCGCCAGGTGCACATGGTCCTGGTGGAACAATTGCCGGAGCCGGAGCCGCCGGCAGAGAACACTACTGAAGAATAAGTCGCTGTTACCGAGGCTGCGCTGATGCGCCGGGCAGCCTCGCCCCTTTTTCTCCATTCCACCCAACCATAACGACGTGACCCTCGCCGCTTCCCGTTCCTTGCTGCATCGCTGGGCTCCGCTATTCGCGTTTGCGGCAGGCAGCCTCACCGTCCTGTCGTTTGCGCCTTTCGGCTTGTGGCCGATACAGGTGGCAACGCTGGCCTTCGTGTTCTGGCTGGTGCTGCGCCAGGATTCGATGCGGCTCAGTCTTTTCATCGGCTGGGCTTACGGCGCAGGCTGGGCTATCTTCGGCGTGTACTGGCTCTACATCAGCATGCATCACTACGGCGGCATGCCGGCCTGGATGGCGGCGCTGGCCGTGCTGGTGCTGGGCGCGGTGCTGGGCATCTATACCGCGCTGGCGATGGGTGTCGCGGCCTGGTTCAAGCGGCGCGGCGCTACGCCCGCGCTGCTCTTGCTTGCGATCCTGCCGGCAGCGTGGATGCTGAATGAATGGCTGCGCGGCTGGATGTTCACCGGCTTTCCCTGGCTGGTTTCCGGTTATGCGCATACGGCCAACGCGCTTTCCGGTTATGCGCCCGTGGTCGGTGTGTACGGCATAGGCTGGCTGGCCGCGCTGCTGGCAGGCAGCTTGGTGCTGCTGCAGGCTCGCCGCTCCATGCTGTTCGTGCTGGTGATCATCCTCGGCGTCGGCGCGGGCTTGCGCACGGTGGGCTGGACCGCGCCGCACGGCGAACCGATCTCGGTGCGGCTATTGCAGGGCAACATTGCGCAGGAGATGAAGTTCGAGATCGATACCATCAGCGATACGCTGGCGCTGTATTACCAGATGATCAGCGAGCAGCCGGCCGACCTGATTGCCACGCCCGAAACCGCCCTGCCGCTGCTCTCCCACCAGTTGCCGCCGAATTACCTGCCGCAACTGCAAGCATTCGCGCAGCAGTCCGGCAGCCAGGTGGTGCTGGGCCTGCCGATCAGCGACGGCCCGGCGCAATATGCCAACAGCGTGATCGGACTGAGTGCCGATCTAGCCGCCGAACCCTACCGCTACGACAAGCATCACCTGGTGCCTTTCGGCGAATTCATTCCGCCGGGCGCGCGCTGGTTCGTCGAGATGATGAATATCCCGCTGGGCGACTTCACGCGCGGCGACGTGCTGCAGGCGCCCTTTGCCGTCAAGGGCCAGTGGCTGATGCCCAACATCTGCTATGAAGACTTGTTCGGCGAAGAGATTGCGAACCAGCTTGCCGCCGCCATCTTCAACGACCAGCCGCAACCGACGATACTGCTGAACATGTCCAATATCGCCTGGTTCGGCAATACGATCGCGCTGCCTCAGCATTTGCAGATTTCACAGATGCGCGCACTGGAAATGCGCCGCCCCATGCTGCGCGCAACCAATAGCGGCACGACTGCGGTGATCGATGCGCGAGGCAAGGTGGTCCAGGCGCTGGAGCCTTATACACGGGGCAGCCTGGATGCCACGGTGCAGGGCCATAGCGGCTGGACGCCTTACATCCTGTATGGCAATACGCTGGTGGTAGCGCTGGCGCTGCTGCTTTTCGCCGGCCTTCTTTTTGCGCTGCGCAAAAAGGCTGCATGAGTACCTTGAGCATCTTGAGCAGTCTGGGACGCTGAAAACCCGCTAAAATCCACGTTTTGCAATCTGCTTGCCCCGCAAGCCATTCGCGCTCGACAAGGGCAATCCACACATGCTGACATTTCAACAAATCATACTCACGCTGCAGAAGTACTGGGACGCACAAGGATGCGCGCTGCTGCAGCCTTACGACATGGAAGTCGGCGCCGGCACTTCGCATACCGCGACCTTCCTGCGCGCGATCGGCCCCGAACCGTGGCGCGCCGCTTACGTGCAGCCTTCGCGCCGCCCCAAGGATGGCCGCTACGGCGAGAATCCGAACCGCCTGCAGCACTACTATCAATACCAGGTCGTGCTGAAACCTGCGCCCGCCAATATCCTGGATCTGTATTTGGGTTCGCTTACCGCGCTGGGCTTCGATCTAAAATCCAACGATATCCGCTTCGTCGAGGATGACTGGGAAAACCCGACTCTGGGCGCGTGGGGGCTGGGCTGGGAAGTCTGGCTGAACGGCATGGAAGTCACGCAGTTCACCTACTTCCAGCAAGTCGGCGGCATCAACTGCAAGCCGATCACCGGCGAAATCACTTATGGCTTGGAACGCCTGGCGATGTATTTGCAGGGCGTGGACAATGTGTATGACCTGAAGTGGACGGAAAATCTGTCCTACGGCGACGTCTACAAGCAGAATGAAGTCGAGCAATCGACCTACAACTTCGAACACAGCGATGCTGACTTCCTGTTCACCGCCTTCGGCGCGCATGAAAAGCAGGCGCTCTACCTGATAGAACAAAAGCTGGCGCTGCCGGCCTATGAGCAGGTATTGAAAGCCGCGCACACCTTCAACCTGCTGGATGCGCGCGGTGCGATTTCCGTCACCGAACGCGCTGCCTATATCGGCCGCATTCGCAACATGGCGCGCAGCGTGGCCAGGAGTTATCTCGACAGCCGCGCCCGCCTCGGTTTCCCGATGGCCCAACCCGCACATGCCGCCGAAGTGCTGGCACAACTCGAGAAGGAAGCGGCATCAGCATGAGCACCAAGAATCTATTAGTCGAACTCTTCGTTGAAGAACTGCCGCCGAAGGCATTGAAGAAAATCGGCGACGCCTTTGCGCAAACGCTGCAGGCCTCGCTCAAGTCGCAAGGCTTGCTCGCCGACGACACTGCGCTGACCTCGTTTGCTTCGCCGCGCCGCCTCGGCGTTCACCTGACCAAGGTCGCAGCACAAGCTGCCGACAAACCGGTGTCGCAGAAACTGATGCCGGTCGCAGTCGGCCTGAATGCCGAAGGCAAGGCCACGCCGGCCCTGCTGAAAAAACTGGCAGCGCTGGGCGCGGATGAATCGGCGGTCGCCAGCCTCAAGCGCGAACATGACGGCAAGGCTGACATCCTGTTCTTCAACAGCGTAGCCAAGGGCGCAACACTCACCGAAGGCTTGCAGAAAGCACTGGAAGAAACGCTGTCCAGGCTGCCGATTCCCAAGGTCATGACTTATCAACTGGCCGATGGCTGGAGCTCGGTGGATTTCGTGCGCCCGGCGCATGCGTTGCTTGCCTTGCATGGAGCGGACGTGGTGCCGGTGTCGGTACTCGGTCTTGAAGCCGGCAAGGTAACGCACGGCCATCGCTTCGAAGCGAAATCGGATTGCCTCGTCATTCGCGATGCCGACAGCTATGCCAGCCAGCTTGCCGACGAAGGCGCGGTGATTGCCGGCTTTGCCGAGCGCCGCGCTGAAATCGCGCGCCAGTTGCAGGCGGCTGCCGCGCAGGCGGGCGGCAATCTCACGCCTACCGACGATGAAGCGCTGCTGGACGAAGTGACCGGCCTAGTGGAACGTCCGAATGTCTTGATCGGCCAGTTCGAGGAAGCCTTCCTGGAAGTACCGCAGGAATGCCTGATCCTGACGATGAAGGCGAACCAGAAATACTTCCCGCTGATCGATGCGAATGGCACGCTGTCGAACAAGTTCCTGATCGTTTCCAATATCCGCCCGGCCGATCCGTCGGCCGTTATCGGCGGCAACGAGCGCGTGGTGCGTCCGCGCCTGGCCGATGCGAAATTCTTCTTCGATCAGGATAGAAAGAAGACGCTGGAAAGCCGCGTGCCGGGACTTTCCAAGGTGGTCTATCACGGCAAGCTCGGCTCGCAAGGCGAGCGTATCGAGCGTGTGCGTGCGATTGCGAAATGGGTAGCGAAACAGCTGGGCACCGATGAGCAGCTGGCGGACCGCGCCGCCTTGCTGGCCAAGGCCGACCTGCTGACCGACATGGTCGGCGAATTCCCGGAACTGCAAGGCATCATGGGCGGCTATTATGCGCGCCACGATGGCGAAGATGCGCGTGTGGCCGAAGCCATCGCCGAGCAGTACGTGGTGCGTCGTGACGATCAATCGCAAGCCACCAACCTGATTGCCGAATCACTGCTGATTGCGGACCGCATTGAAACGCTGGTCGGCATCTGGGCGATAGGGTTGAAACCCACCGGCGAAAAAGATCCCTTCGCCTTGCGCCGCCATGCGCTGGGCATCATCCGCTCGTTCGAGCTGTGCAGCCAGGCGGCTTCGCAGGCGGGCAAGAAGTTGGGGCTTCATTTCGATGCGCTGCTGCGCGAAGCGGCAAAAAGTTTCACCAGCATAGAAATCAAGAGCGACACCTTGAACGAAGTGTCGGCCTTTGTCTTCGACCGCTATCAGAACCAGCTGGCGCCGCAGTTCGGCACGCAAGCCGTCGATGCTGTCATTGCGCTCGATCCTCCCTTGCATGAAGTCGTGCAGCGCGCGCGCGCAGTCGTCGAATTCCAGCGTCTGCCGGAAGCTGCACCGCTGGCCGCCGCCAACAAGCGTGTCGGCAATATCCTGAAAAAGGCAGACGGCGCTGTTGAAGCAAAGGTCGATATCGCATTGCTGAAGGAAGCGGCCGAAGTCGAACTCAACCAGGCACTGGCTAGCGTCAAGCCTCGGGCCGATGCCGCATTCGAGCAAGGCGACTACACGACTTCCCTGCAAGCGCTGGCAGCGCTGAAGACGCCGGTCGATGCCTTCTTCGACACGGTGATGGTGAATGCGGAAGATGCTGCGCTGCGCAAAAACCGCCTTGGTCTGCTGGCGACTCTGCATGAAGCGATGAATCGCGTGGCCGATCTGTCCAGGCTGGCCGCCTGATGAAGCGGCGGCTGTCCGAGCGGCAGCCGCCACAGCCGCCACAATCGTCGCGCCTTTTTGTCTGCATCTGTGGATTGCAAAGCCGCAATCCCGGATAATACGCGCTGCGGCAAACCGGCCCTCCCTGCTGTCACAATCATAAAACGGGATGCAGGCCGAGACTGTCGATACGACCTCACCGGAGTTTGCATGTCCCGTTTCATCCTGTTCTTGCGCTCGCTGCTGTTTGCGCTGTTGCTGACCGTCGCGACCATAATCTGGGCGCTGATGTGCTTCGTGTTCGCACCGCTGCCTTATCGGCAACGCTATTACTGGACCACGCGCTGGAATGTATTCGTGATCTGGGCGGCCAAGGTGTGTTGCGGCATACGCTATCAGGTCAAGGGTATGGAGAATCTGCCGGATGGTCCTGCGATCCTGCTGTCCAAGCATCAGTCGGCCTGGGAAACTATTTTCTATCCCATGCTCATGCCGCGCCCGCTCGCTTTCGTATTCAAGAAGGAACTGCTCTACATTCCCTTCTTCGGCTGGGGCATAGGCCTGCTGCGCATGATACCTATCGACCGTTCGCGCGGACGCGATGCATTCTCGCAGGTCGTGGAACAAGGACGCGAGCGGCTGGCAAATGGGCAGTGGATCATTCTCTTCCCTGAAGGCACGCGCATTCCGCGCGGGCAGAAAGGCGTCTACAAGAGCGGCGGCACACGCCTGGCGGTTGCGACGCAAGCACCGGTGGTGCCGATTGCGATGAACTCGGCCGACTGCTGGCCGCGCAACGCCTTCATCAAGACACCGGGCCTGATCACCATCTCGATAGGCAAACCGATTCCTTCCGAAGGCCTCACCCCGGCAGAGTTGATGCAGCAGGTGGAAACTTGGATAGAATCCGAAATGCGCGTGATTTCACCCGCTGCCTATTCAGACACACGGAAATCCTCTTGAAGAAGCTACTTCGCCCAACGCTCCCCGATCCGCACCAGCTAGCGCTTCAGTTGGACTTCTTCCATGCCACGGCGTACACAGCGCCACCGGTGGATCAACCGGCGCCGCAGCCGGCACCGCCGGTACAACCGCCGATCACTACAGCCCCGCCGCTTGCTGCCGACAAGCGGCGCATCATGCTGGACGACTATCCGCTCGATTACACGCTACGTCGCTCCAAGCGCCGCTCCATCGGTTTTCTGATCGATGACGACGGCCTGCGCATCACCGCGCCCAAGTGGGTGACGCTGGGAGAAATCGAAAGTGCGATCCGCGAAAAGCAGCGCTGGATCTTCAGCAAGCTGACCGAACAACGCGAACGCGCATCACGCAGGCTGCAGCCGGAAATGACATGGCAGGATGGCGCGACGCTGCCCTACCTGGGACAGAAGCTTACGCTGCGTATTCAGCCGGCCCAGGCGGCCAACGTTTCCTATGACGCGGCGCGACTGGAACTCACGGTGTGCCTGCCGGCGGATGCCAGCGAGCAGCAATTGAAGGACCGTGTGCTGGGATGGCTGCAGAATGAAGCCACGCAGCTGTTTGCCGAACGCCTGCCGCTGTACGCGGAAAAGCTGGGCGTGCGCTATGCGTCGTTTTCACTTTCTTCCGCCAAGACCCAGTGGGGCTCCTGCACCGCGGATGGCCGCATCCGGCTCAACTGGCGCCTGATGCATTTCCCGCTGGAGCAGATCGACTACGTGATTGCGCATGAGCTGGCGCACCTGCGCGAAATGAATCACAGCCCGCGCTTCTGGTCCACGGTGCAAAGCATCTTCCCCGAGTTCAAGACCGCGAGAAAAGCCCTGCGCGACCATGCGCCGGAAACGCTGCCCAGCTTTTGACTTGTTTTCCTGTCCAGCTCGCACCGGCTTTTTTCTCTTTCTTTTTCTCTTTCTTGTTTCGCTTGTCCCCTCCTGCCCACCCTGCTCCTCCCTCGCCCCTCTGAAATTCCGCCATGTCCTCGATTGCCCCTAAAGTTAACAGGGTTAATGCCGTTATTTTTCTTTACCGTTCCTGCGTTTTAATTTGAGTACTGCTTCCCCGGACCGTACAGCGATGCCTGCCGCGCCCAAGGATCAATACAGACATTGCCTTGCCGAAGAGTCTTACCTGTTGAGGAGTTTTGCGTGTTAAAGAGTTTAACCATCAAATCGCGGCTGATTTTCCTCACCGGCTTTCTGTCGGTGCAGCTGGTTATCGGCGGCATCATCGGCCTGGTCAGCCTGCACAACACCAACGACACCATGAAATTCATGTATGACAACCGGCTGGTAGCGCTGGGCCAGGTGGATGAGGTCATACGCGGGATCATGGACAACCGGTCGCTGATTGCAAATGCCATCCTGGGCAGGGAGGAAGACATCGACAGGCAGATGGATGCGGTGGAAGCGAACATGAAGCGCATTTCCGCAGCCTGGGAAAGCTATCTGACCACCGAGCTGACGCCGGAAGAAAAGCGCCTTGCCGAAGAATTCACGGCACGGCGCGATACCTTCATGCGTGAAGGAGTGAAGCCGGCCGTTGCCGCACTGCGCATCCAGGATGTTCCGCAGGCCGTCGCCCTCCTGAACGGACCGATCGCCGAACATTATCTGCCCGCCCGGGACAGCGTGAATGCGCTCATTGAATTGCAACTCGATGAGGCAAGAAAAGAACAGGAAGCATCGCAGCAAATTTATGAATGGGTTTTCATGGCCTGTTCCGCCGGCATAGTGTTCGGCATCATCCTGGCGATACTGGTCAGCATCTGGATCATCCGCTCCATCGCAAGGCCGCTGGAAAGCGCGATCAAGGTCGCAGACAGCGTGGCAGCCGGCGACCTGACGCAGCGCATCGATATCGACTCCCGGGATGAAATCGGACAGCTGATGCAGGCCTTGAAACGCATGAACGACGGCCTGGTGCAAATCGTGTCGCAGGTCAGGACCAGCACCGATACGATTGCCACCGCCTCCGGCCAGATCGCTTCCGGCAATCTCGACCTTTCTTCCCGCACCGAACAGCAGGCCTCGTCGCTGGAACAAACCGCGTCATCGATGGAACAACTCACGTCCACCGTCAAGCAGAATGCCGACAATTCCCGGCAGGCCAACCAGCTCGCCGCCTCGGCATCCGACATCGCCGTCAAGGGCGGCGTAGTGGTGTCGGAAGTGGTGCA
>JAFAGG010000081.1 GCA_023422955.1 Pseudomonadota bacterium
GCCCAGGCTTGCAAGCCTGGGCGCGCCCTGCAAGGGGGGATGGGTTTGACAACCTATGATAGAAACCCATCCCCCTCCCAACCTCCCCCTTGAAGGGGAAGGAGTAAAACCCAAGGTTCGCTACAAACTGCAAGGATAAGACCCCAGCATCTTGAAGAAGGCTGCATTCTCCTGCAGTTCCGCCAGCGCCTTGATCACCTTTTCATCCTGCGCATGGCCGTCGATATCGACGTAGAAGTAATACTCCCAGGAACCGGTGCGCGCCGGGCGCGATTCGAAGCGGCTCATCGATACACCGTGTTTGGCCAGCGGCGCCAGCAAGCTGTGAACCGCGCCAGCCTTGTTGGGTACCGACAGGATCAGCGAGGTCTGGTCCTTGCCGCTGGGCGCGGACACCAGGCGGCCGATCACCGCAAAACGCGTGCGGTTGTGCGGGTCGTCCTGGATATGCGCCTGCACCACAGCCAGTCCATACTGCTGGCCGGCAAATTCGCCTGCCACCGCAGCCAGGGAAGGATCTTCGCTCGCCATCCTGGCGGCTTCGCCATTGGAAGAAACCGCCTGGCGCGCGATTGCCGGGTAATGCTGGTTCAGCCAACCCTGGCACTGCGCCAGCGCCTGCGAATGCGCACAGATGCGGGTCACGCCTTCCATCTTGCCGCTCCTGGTCAGCAAGTTGTGCTGCACCGGCAATACCACTTCGCCATTGATCAGCAGCGAGGTCTGCAGCAACAGGTCGAGCGAGCGACTGACCGGACCCTCGGCGGAATTTTCCACCGGCACCACGCCGAAATCCGCTGCGCCCGATTCAGCCGCGCGGAATACTTCATCAATCGACACGCAGGCCAGGCCATCCACCGCACGGCCGAACTGGCGATACACCGCCTGTTCGGAAAAAGTGCCGGCCGGTCCCAGGTAGGCGACCGTGATGCGCTTTTCCAGCGCGCGGCAGGCCGACATGATGTCGCGGAAAATCATTTGCAGATCGGCGGACACCAGCGGGCCGGGATTGCTGGCCGCGACATTGCGCAGCACCTGCGCTTCGCGCTCGGGCCTGAAAACCGGCGCATTGGTTTCCGCCTTCACATGCCCCACTTCCTGGGCCAGGCGCGCGCGCCGATTCAGAAGGTCAAGTAGCTGCTTGTCGATTGCATCGATCTGCTCGCGCAAAGGCTGGAGTTTGTCGTCGCTCATAAATGGGGGGATGCGGACGGGCCCGCTTTATCCGTATTGCTTTTCAAATGCTGTCATGTAGGCCACCAGCGCCTGCACGCCCTCGATAGGCATCGCGTTGTAAATGGAAGCGCGCATGCCGCCCACCGACTTGTGCCCTTTCAACTGCAGCAGGCTGCGCTCTTTTGCGCCTTGCAGGAAAGCTGCATTCAGCGATTCGTCGCGCAGGTAGAACGGCACGTTCATGCGCGAGCGGCATTCCTTGGCCACGTGCGTTGCATAGAAACCGGTGGAGTCCAGATAATCGTACAAGAGTGCCGCCTTGGCAATATTCCTGCGCTCGATTTCCGCCACGCCGCCTGCGCGCTTGAGCCACTGGAACACCAGGCCGGCAATGTAGATCGCGTAAGTCGGCGGCGTGTTGTACATGGAATCGTTGTCGGCCACCGTCTTCCAGTCGAACGCCGACGGGCAGAACGGCAAAGCATGCCCGAGCAGATCTTCGCGCACGATCACGATGGTCAGCCCGGCCGGGCCGATATTCTTTTGCGCGCCGCCGAAAATCACGCCGTATTTAGCCACATCGATCACGCGCGACAGGATGTGCGACGACATATCGGCCACCAGCGGCGCGCCGTTCGTGTCCGCCGCCACATCGGGCGCGTCGTGGAATTCGGTGCCGTCTATGGTTTCATTGGTGCAGATGTGCACGTAGGCGGCATTCTTCGTCAGCTTCCAGGTCGCGCGCGGTGGAATGACGGCGAACTTGTCCGCTTCCGATGATGCGGCGACATTCACGTTCGCATATCGCTTCGCTTCGCGGATCGACTTGCCCGACCAGGAACCGGTATGGATGAAATCGATGGCCGCCGGTTGCGCGGCGCGGCCCAGCAGGTTCATCGGGATGATTGCGTTTTGCGCGATCGCCCCGCCCTGCATGAAAAGTATCTTGTAGTTGGCCGGCACCGCCAGCAGCTCGCGCAAGTCCCGCTCGGCGGCCTGATAGATGGACGTGAATTCCGGCCCGCGATGGCTCATCTCCATCACGGACATGCCGCTGCCCTGCCAGTCCAGCATTTCGGCAGCGGCCTGCTGCAGGACTTCCTTGGGCAGGACCGCCGGGCCGGCAGAGAAATTGTAGACGGCCGTCATTACGCCTCCGCGCTATCGCCTTCCGTGCCTTCTCCGGTTTCCGCTTCAGCCTCGGACTTGTCTTCCACATCGGTTTCGACGATGCGTTGCAGACCGGACAGCTTGGTGCCGTCTTCCACCGCGATCAGCGTCACGCCTTGCGTGGCACGGCCCATCTCGCGGATTTCAGACACGCGGGTGCGAATCAGCACGCCACCGGTAGTAATCAGCATGATTTCATCAATAGGCTCGACCAGGGTCGCCGCCACCACCTTGCCGTTGCGCTCGGAAGTCTGGATCGCGATCATGCCCTTGGTACCGCGGCCGTGGCGCGTGTATTCACCAATCGGGGTGCGCTTGCCGTAGCCGTTTTCAGTCGCGGTCAATACCGACTGTTGCTCGTTCTCGGCCACCAGCAAGGCAATGACCTGCTGACCTTCTTCCAGGTTCATGCCGCGAACGCCGCGTGCATTGCGGCCCATGGGGCGTACATCGTTTTCATCGAAGCGCACCGCCTTGCCGGAATCGGAGAACAGCATCACATCATGCTGGCCGTCGGTCAGCGCGGCGCCGATCAGGTAATCGCCGTCATCCAGGCCCACGGCGATGATGCCGGCCTTGCGCGGATTGCTGAAGTCCGACAACGGGGTTTTCTTCACCGTGCCCAGCGCAGTCGACATGAACACGTAACGGTCTTCAGGGAACACACGGTTTTCGCCGGACAGCGGCAACACTACCGTGATCTTCTCGCCATCCTGCAGCGGGAACATATTGACGATGGGCTTGCCGCGCGAATTGCGCGAACCCTGCGGCACTTCCCACACCTTCAGCCAATACAGGCGGCCGCGGTTGGAGAAGCACAGGATGTAATCGTGGGTATTGGCGATGAAGAGCTGGTCGATCCAGTCGTCTTCCTTGGTCGCCATCGCCTGCTTGCCGCGACCGCCGCGCTTTTGTGCGCGGTATTCGGACACCGGCTGCGACTTCATATAACCGGAGTGCGACAGCGTCACCACCATGTCCTGCGGCGTGATGAGATCTTCCGTGGCGAGATCGGTGGCATTGGCTTCGATGGTGGAGCGACGCTCATCCTTGGCACCCACGCCGTATTCCTGCTTGGCAGCATTCAGCTCATCCGTGATGATCACGGTCACGCGCTCGGGCTTGGAAAGAATGTCCAGCAGATCGGCGATCTGCGCCATCACGTCCTTGTATTCATTGACGATCTTGTCCTGCTCAAGGCCGGTCAGGCGCTGCAGACGCATCTGCAGGATTTCCTGGGCCTGGTCGTCCGACAGCTTGTAAAGACCGTCATTCTGCAGGCCGTAATGCTTGGGCAGGCTTTCCGGACGGAAGGCATCGGCGCCGACCGGATTGTCGGCAGCCGTGCGGGCGAGCATCTCGCGCACCATGGACGAATCCCAGGAACGCGCCATCAGTTCGGATTTCGCGATCGGCGGCGTCGGCGCTGCCTTGATGATGGCGATGAAATCGTCGATATTGGCCAGCGCCACGGCCAGGCCTTCCAATACGTGGCCGCGTTCGCGCGCCTTGCGCAGTTCGAACACGGTACGGCGCGTCACCACTTCGCGGCGGTGCGACAGGAAACAGTCCAGCATTTCCTTCAGGTTCAGCAGCTTGGGCTGGCCATCGACCAGCGCCACCATGTTCATGCCGAAGGTGTCCTGCAACTGGGTCTGCTTGTACAGATTGTTCAGCACCACTTCCGGCACTTCGCCGCGCTTCAGTTCGATGTACACGCGCATGCCCGACTTGTCGGACTCGTCGCGGATATCGGAAATGCCTTCCAGCTTCTTGTCGCGCACCAGTTCCGCGATGCGTTCCAGCAGCGACTTCTTGTTCACCTGGTAAGGCAGTTCATCGATGATGATGGCATTGCGGTTGCCGTCGCGGCCGACTTCTTCGAAGTGGGTCTTGGCACGCATCACCACGCGGCCGCGGCCGGTGCGGTAACCGTCGCGCACGCCGGAGATGCCGTAGATGATGCCGCCGGTCGGGAAGTCCGGCGCCGGGATGATCTCGATCAGGTCGTCGATCGTGCACTCCGGATTGCGCAATACATGCAGCGCACCGTCGATGACTTCAGTAATGTTATGCGGCGGGATATTGGTCGCCATGCCCACTGCGATGCCGGAAGAACCGTTGATCAGCAGGTTGGGAATGCGCGTGGGCAGCACCGACGGCTCTTTTTCCTTGCCATCGTAGTTGGGGACGAAATCGACCGTTTCCTTCTCGATGTCGGCCAGCATCTCGCTGGCGATCTTGTCCATGCGGCACTCGGTGTAACGCATCGCCGCAGCGCTGTCGCCGTCGATGGAGCCGAAGTTGCCCTGCCCGTCCACCAGCGTATAGCGCAGCGAAAAATCCTGCGCCATGCGCACCAGCGTGTCGTAAATTGCCTGGTCGCCATGCGGGTGATACTTACCCATCACCTCACCGACCACGCGCGCGCACTTCACATGGGGGCGATTGAAGGAATTGTTCATTTCATGCATCGCAAACAGCACGCGGCGATGCACCGGCTTCAAACCGTCCCGCACATCCGGCAGCGCACGGCCCACGATTACGCTCATTGCGTAATCAAGGTAACTCTTGCGCATTTCTTCTTCGAGGGAAATCGGGAGGGTTTCTTTAGCGAATTGATCCATTGGCCTGGCGATGTTTTGATAAGGATTAAATTGCCGTCAGGATAGAGAAGTTATATTCCCTACCTGTGTAAACAATCCTGCGATTTTACCACGGGAGCTGGTCCGACCATTGCTTTCGTTTACGGCCAATAAATGAAAAAAGGAAGCAAACTCGGCTAAAAAGACTGAATTTAGCTTGCATCCACCGCCAAGCCACCTGCCATGCATTGCACATTCACCTCTGCCTCCTTGCCATCCTTGCTACTGCGCTTTTGCAGCGTGGCGGCCGTGCGCGCGCTGGGCCTGAGCCTGGCCTGGACATCCGTCTTCGCTCAGACGCAGCCTGCGCCCATTCCGGCCAAGCCCGAAGGCAGCGCTTACCAGCAGGACAGCCAGGGCATCATCGTGCGCAGCAGCGATGGACTGTGCTGGCGCACGGGATATTGGACGCCCAAGGAGGCCGTGGCCGGATGTGACGGCGCTCTCGCACCGCCCATCAGCAAAATGATTGCACCGCCGGTTTCAGAAGGTCCGGCGCCGACGATCACAACCCAGGCCGAACCGTCTCCCATCCCCACGCGGCCAGCCGCCGCGAGCTGCGACTTCAGCCTCACGCTGGGTGCCGACCAGTCCTTTCCCTTCAATAGCAGTCAGTTGAGTGCCGAAGCTCGCCAGCAATTGGATCAGGCGTTAATCACTCGTCTGGAACAATGCACCGAGCCGGCACTGATCCGCGTGACCGGCCATACGGATCGCCTGGGCTCCGCACGATACAACCAGCAGCTTTCACTACGACGCGCGCAAGCGGTAGCCGCTTATTTGAACCAGCAACTCAAGCAGCCCATGAATATCGAAACGATAGGAGCAGGTGCTTCGCAAGCCTTGCAACAATGCCCGACCCACACTACCCGGCAGGCTTTGCTTGCCTGCCTTGCGCCGGATCGGAAGGTCACTATCGAAGTTCGCGGAACGCGGAATTAATTATGTTGTCTTTAGCCTAATGCATGTCTTAATCATGCGGACTGTCTACTCTCATACTTTTATGTAACTTTGTACAAGCAGTTATCTTTGTACAAGCAGTTATTTTTATACTTATCTCAACGGGAAGAGTTATTACGTAGTAGGAAGGAAACTTTGCTTTATTTTGGCGATCCAGTGCGTTGACGGCTTATGTAATACAATGGCCAATGTTTCGTCTGAGCAAGCAAAGCGAATAAGGACAGGCAAGTTGTTGAGGTTATTGCATGAAGGAATACACGTGCCATAGCCTGAACTACCAACCTGACCACGAGCCAACCCATATGGTTGTTATTGTCACGCAGCCCGCCTGCGGATCGATTATTAAGAGGAAAAATATGAAAAAGATCACTGCGTTATTTATTGCCGCGACCGCAGCCGTTGCTTTCTCCGCCACGGCTCAAACCACGTCTTCTGAACTGGTAGACAAAAATGCCGCTGGCTCCAAGCATGGCTACGCTACCGCTTCCAACGGCCCTGTAGTAGTCAGCGGCTTTGGCGATTGCGTTCGCGCCGGTCACTGGACCCAGGATAGCCGCAAAGTAATCGGTTGCGACGGCGTCGTTGCACAAGCTGCACCGGCTGTTGTGACTCCGCCTCCGGCTCCCGCACCAGCTCCTGCTCCGGCAGCAGCCCCGGCACCGACCTCCGAAAAAGTCAGCTTTGCAGCCGATGCCTTCTTTGATTTTGACAAAGCCGTGCTGAAGCCTGAAGGCGAAAAAACCCTGAATGAACTGGCCAGCCGCATCAAGGATGTCGATCTGGAAGTCGTGATCGCCACCGGCCACACCGACTCCACCGGCGCTGAAGCTTACAACCAGAAGCTGTCCGAGCGTCGCGCTGAAGCCGTGAAGAACTACCTGGTTTCCCAAGGTCTGCCAGACAACCGTGTTTACACCGAAGGCAAAGGCGAAGCCCAACCGGTTGCTGACAACAAGAACCGCGATGGCCGCGCTCAAAACCGCCGCGTGGAAATCGAAGTTGTAGGTACCCGCACGGTCAAGAACTAAGTCGTACGACTCACAAAGTCGTTCAACGCCTTATCAAGCCCCGCTCCGGCGGGGCTTTTTTATTGCGCTGCGAACGCGACAGGCGCCAGACCTTTTAAGCTGCGGCGAGTCCGGTACAATACCCGCTTTACCGATACACGACCTCCTATGAATGCCGATCCCCTAGAACTGCAGAAATTCAGCGACCTGGCACACCGCTGGTGGGACCCCACTTCCGAATTCCGCCCGCTGCATGAAATCAATCCGCTGCGCCTGGAATGGATCAATGCGCGCGCACCACTGGCCGGAAAAAAAGTAGTGGACGTAGGCTGCGGCGGCGGCATCCTGGCCGAATCCATGGCGAAAAAAGGTGCGAATGTGACCGGCATCGACCTGTCGGAAAAAGCCCTGAAAGTCGCCGACCTGCACAGCCTGGAATCCGGCGTCGCTGTGCGTTATGAACTGATCGCGGCCGAAGCGCTTGCCGCCCGTGAGACGGGCCAGTACGATATCGTCACCTGCATGGAAATGCTGGAACATGTGCCCGATCCGGCCGCCATCGTGCAAGCCTGCGCCACGCTGGTCAAACCCGGCGGCAAAGTATTTTTCTCGACCATCAGCCGCAACCCCAAGGCTTACCTGTTTGCGGTGCTCGGCGCGGAATACCTGTTGAATCTCCTGCCCAAGGGCACGCACGATTACGCCAAATTCATCACGCCGGCAGAACTGGCAAGATTTGCACGCCAGGCGGACATGAGCGTGGATGGATTAAAAGGCATGACCTACAACCCGATCACCAAGATCTATTCGCTCAACCAGGACACCGACGTGAATTATCTGATGGCCTGTACTCGCCCCGCATGACACAACTTTCGCTTCGCCCGCCTCGCGCGGTGCTGTTCGACCTGGATGGCACGCTGGCAGACACGGCGCCCGACCTTGCGGCAGCCCTCAACCAGTTGCGTATTGCCCGCGCTCTCGAACCCACGCCTTACGAACAATTGCGCCCGGTTGCATCGGCCGGTGCGCGCGGCCTGATAGGCGCCGCTTTTGGCCTTAAGCCAGGCGACGAAGAATACGAAGCCTTGCGCGTCGCCTTCCTCGACAACTACGCTGCAGCCATCGCCACGCACAGCGTGCTGTTCGATGGCATAGAAGCCTTGCTGCAAGAACTGGAGCAACGCGGCATCAAGTGGGGCATCGTCACCAACAAGCAGGCGCGCCTTACCGAATTGCTGGTACCGGAAATCGGCCTTGCGCATGCCGCCTGCGTGATCTCCGGCGATACCACGCCGCATCCCAAGCCCCATCCTGCCCCGCTATTGGAAGCTGCGCGGCGCATCGACGTCTCGCCCCAGGACTGCTGGTATGTCGGCGACGACTTGCGCGATATCCAGGCAGGAAATGCCGCGGAAATGATTACGATTGCCGCCGCCTGGGGCTATTGCGGCGACTCCGAACCCGTAACATGGCAAGCCCATGCCCTCGCTCATACGCCGCAGGATGTGCTCAAGCTCATTCCTTCACGGCGCGAAGAAACCCGCTCTTGAAATCCGCCTGCGCCGCCCCACCTACTGCGGTACAATGACAGTGTTTTGGGGCCGACCTGGTTTCGACAGGGGTTGCAAAGCAGAACAGGGCATACCGAGGACCGATTACCTCGTTAATCCAGTTGGAAATGCTTAAATGCAAACGATGAATCTTACGCTCTCGCAGCGTAAACTACTAGAAACCTAAGAAACTTCTAGCTCTGCACCATCTCTTCCCTGGGGTGGGCTGGCAACAGCAGCAGAGTCATATACAGGGAATCGCGTGATGTCGGGTTACTTGGCATGACGTTAAATTTAGGTAACTCGTCTGTGCAAAGCGTGCGCGTCCGCGTTGTACGGATTAAAACCAGTTGGCAGCGCTAAGTATGTAGAACTGCCTGTAGAGTGCTTCTGGACGCGGGTTCGATTCCCGCCGGCTCCACCAATATTCAAACCAACCTCCCCGGTTGGTTTTTTCTTGCCCGCTCGCGCCGATTACCATGCGTTCTCGCTGATAGATACGAACGCTTGCAGCTTTGCCGCCTCAATAGTTAACTGTTTCGAAACGCATCCCACGTTCAGAGATTGACCAGTTCGCCCATCTGCCGGATGCCGACTTCCCCCATATGTTGCCTTAGCCTCTATACTGACAAACTTAACCGTTTTCAACACGAGGAGGCCCGTATGAGCAAATCCGACGACAATAAACCCAAATGCCCGGTCACTCATCTGACCACCCAGTTCGGCGCTCCGGTGCCGGACAATCAGAACAGCCTCACCGCCGGCCCGCGCGGACCGCTGCTGTCGCAGGACGTGTGGCTCAATGAAAAGCTCGCCAACTTCGTGCGCGAGGTGATTCCGGAGCGACGCATGCATGCCAAGGGCTCCGGTGCTTTCGGCACCTTCACCGTCACCCATGACATTTCCAAGTACACGCGCGCTGCGATCTTTTCCGAAGTCGGCAAAAAGACCGAAATGTTCGCGCGCTTCACCACGGTGGCCGGCGAGCGCGGTGCGGCCGATGCCGAGCGCGACATCCGCGGCTTTGCGCTGAAGTTCTATACCGAAGAAGGCAACTGGGACATGGTGGGCAACAACACGCCCGTGTTCTTCATCCGCGATCCCCGCAAGTTCCCCGACCTGAACAAGGCCGTCAAGCGCGACCCGCGCACCAACCTGCGCTCGCCCACCAATAACTGGGACTGGTGGACATTGCTGCCGGAGGCCCTGCACCAGGTCACCATCGTGATGAGCGACCGCGGCATCCCCGCCAGTTACCGCCACATGCACGGCTTCGGCTCGCACACCTACAGTTTCTGGAACACGCAGGGCGAGCGCTTCTGGGTGAAGTTCCACTTCCGCACCCAGCAGGGCATCAAGAACCTGACCGACGCCGAAGCCGGCGCTACCATCGGCAACGATCGTGAAAGCCACCAGCGCGACCTCTACGAAGCCATCGAACGCGGCGACTTCCCGAAATGGAAGATGTACATCCAGGTGATGCCGGAGACCGACGCGGAGAAGGTGCCCTACCATCCATTCGATCTGACCAAGGTATGGCCGAAGGGCGACTATCCGCTGATCGAAGTCGGCGAGTTCGAGCTCAACCGCAATCCGGAAAACTTCTTCGCCGATGTCGAACAAAGCGCTTTCGCACCAGGCAACCTGGTACCGGGCATCAGCGCGTCGCCGGACAAGATGCTGCAGGCACGCCTGTTCAACTATGCCGATGCGCAGCGCTACCGCCTGGGCGTGAACTACCACCAGATCCCGGTCAATGCTGCGCGCTGCCCGGTCAACAGCAACCACCGCGACGGCGCCGGGCGCATGGACGGCAACTACGGTGGCCTGCCCCACTATGAGCCCAACAGCTTCAACCAGTGGCAGGAACAACCGCAATTCCGCGAGCCACCGCTGAAGATCAGCGGTGATGCAGACTGGTGGAATTACCGCGACGACGACGCCAACTACTACAAGCAGCCCGGCGATCTGTTCCGCCTGATGACGCCGGCACAGCAGCAAGTCCTGTTCGACAACACGGCACGCGCGATGGGCGATGCACCGGAGTTCATCAAGCGCCGCCATATCGACAACTGCACCAAGGCCGATCCGGCCTACGGCGCAGGCGTGGCGAAGGCACTGGGACTCGCAGGCTGATCTGATCCTGCAGTCCTTGCCATTGCGCAGAGCGCGCACCCTCCAAGGTGCGCGCTCTGTTGCAAGCAAGAGCGTTGTTGATTGCCCTTGATTTCGCGTCTGAGCCTTTCACGAGCCCGCTCTCCCAACCTCCTCCTCTCCTCTCTTCCCTTCTCTTCCCTCCCCACCTTCCTTTTCGATTCGTTAGAACAATGTCATCAAATGCTCAGCATATGAATTTTTGAATGACACAACAGTTTGCATTAGCGATAATTAAACGTTTCTTAAAATCAACAAAATTGATCTTGTTGAATACGAGGATTCGGATCTGTCACCCGTACGTCGAAGCTTGATAAGTGAGCCATTCACTCACATCGCTTTTGACTTCGTGGCAACAAGGCTTAGGAGCGGCTATGCCAGGCCGGTTTCTGCCAAGCCGATGGGATACAAGCAGAAACCAGGTCAATAAAGTGCGGTAGTCATCTTCCGCATGTACCAGGACTTCCCTTCTCGAATTGCTCCGGATTCTCGAATGCCTCCTCTTTTTGAACAACTTATCTTGAAAGGTAAGAGCATGAAAAAAACTATCGCCACTTCTTTGATCATCGCCGCAATGGCGCTTTCCGGTTGCGCCCAGATACAAGGGATGACCTCGTCTTCCGACAAGACCGAAAACACTGCCGACGCGAAGGCTAGCGAAAAGAAAACTGCCGAACCAAAGACGACGGCCAAATCGTCAGATCCGCATGCGCGTAAAACCGTCAAAGGCTTGAAGGACTGGGAAGGCTATGTGGAGGGCAAGCCTGCACCGAGAACCAAGTTCACTCGCCTGAAAATCGGCATGAGCGAAAAACAGGTGGTGGATCTGATCGGCAAGCCCAACGACAGCAACCAGAGCGTGACGGGAAAAGCCTGGATCCCCTTCTATCACGGTTCTGGCAAGGTAGAGACGATGATGTATTACAAGGGCAATGGCCGGCTGCTGTTTAGCAGCGACGCCGGATATCAGAGCTCGATGTTCCTGATCGGAATCGAGCACGATGCATCGGAAGACGGCTACATGTAATGCCCATTGAAGGCCCGCTTTCAAGGTGGGCCTTTCCTCTTCAAATGGCAGCCCTTGCTTCAATCTGCAACGGCTGCCATTTCATTTCCTCTTTCCGCCTGCTGGAACAAGGCCTAACTCAGCTCCTCTATCGCAAGACGATGATAGCGATGCGCAAAAACGAATTGCGTGCGATGCAGGACATTCATCACGCGCTCCACATCGATATCGTTCGGTGCGTAAATCAGCAAAAAAGCTGCTCTCTTGTTCGCTTTCTCCAAGTGCTTTTTGACTGCGCTTATCCCTCTTGTTCATGCGACACCTCTAAAAAGTGTCAACCTATTTCAGGACGGGGCACCATCATAAAAAAAGCCAACCGGATACGGTTGGCTTTTTCGCCGGCTCAGCGCAAAGGCAAAGCGTGCGCGTCTGCTTTGCTTTTGCGCTACGATGCATAGCCTGCCATCGTAGCTGCAAACAGGCTTACTCCACGGGCTTGGGCGTTGCCGGCCGGCTGCGCGGAAGGATCGGATACTCCACGCGTGGCTGCTCTCCTGTCAGGGTATGCAAAAACGCGGTGATCGCCTTGACTTCATTTTCGGCCAGTTCCGCTCCCAGCTGGCTGGTGCCCATGATGGCGACCGCTTCTTCAAGCTCCCACACTTCGCCGCTATGGAAGTACGGCGCGGTCAGCGCAATGTTGCGCAAGGGGCCGGCACGGAACACATAATCATCGGACGCCGTTTTAGTCACCATGTAACGGCCGCGATCCGATTCCGGCAAAATTTCCGCACCCGGTTTTTTCACCACGCCGAAGGGGAAATAACCCTGCCCGCCTAAATTGATGCCCGCATGGCACGCGACGCAGCCCTTGTTCATGAACAGCTCCAGTCCCTTGACTTCCTGCTGGTTGAGCGTGTTCTTACCGGCCAGGAATTGATCAAACCGGGAATGCGGCGTTACCAGCGTGGACTCAAAAGCCTCGAGCGCCTTTGCCATGTTATCGAAGGTCACGGGC
>JAFAGG010000009.1 GCA_023422955.1 Pseudomonadota bacterium
GAATTCACCAGGCTCATGACCTTCACGATGCGCACCACCTTGTTCAGGTCGCCGCCGCAGGCATCCTGCAAAGTTGCCAGCAAGTCCACGGCAACCGAACGGGCGGCTTGCCTGGCCTCTTCCGTACTCATGTTCTTGCCGAGCTGGCCGGTCCAGACCTTGCCGTCTTTCTTGGCAATATGACCGGACAGGAAAACCGTATTGCCCGAGCGTACATGCATGACATAGGCAGCCGCTGGCGCGGAAACCGCTGGTAACTGAATGTTTAAAGCCTTGAGCTTGTCATAAACCGACATCAAAATCCTCCACTAAGCGCGAACACAGGCGTAAATCGGCGATTCTACCCGAATGCCCGTGCTCTTCGTTGCCGCTTTTTCCCCGTAGCGCAGACATTTCTTGCACCACGCGAGCTTTCTCCCCCTTCAGGAGGACGCGCCTGTTGCTTGTCAATGTAAAGGGCGAAACGTATAGTTAACCGCCTGTCTTTCCCAACCCTGTGAGGATGCTCGTGACAATCCATGCCAATCCCTTTCTGCTGTGCAGCTGCCTGTCGCTCTTCCTGCTTGCCGCCGGCCCGGCCAGCGCACAGGAAAACGCGATGCGCACGGTAGAACACAAGGATTATCAACTGCAGGTGCCGTCCAACTGGGAATCCTTCGACAGCGAAACCGCCGACGGCGGCCTGGTGCAGATTTTTTACGATCCCGACCTCAAGGCAGCCACGCGCCAGTGCATGCTGGAATCCAGCGTGCACCAGCTGACTACCGAACAACTGGACAGCCCGCCCATGAAGTCGGCGTGGCGCCAGCGAAAGTGGATGGAAGTCCTGCCCCATATTACCGAGGCAAGCGATGTAGCGATGAAAGAGTCATCCTATTCACGTAACGGTCAGGGCCAGGGACAACACGTCGGTGAATTCACTTTCTATGCGTCGCAGTTTTTCTGGCATTCCCGCAGCTATATCATGCACTCCCCGGAACGCCTGATTAACCTGACCTGCTCCGCCACTTCGCACAAGAGCCCGGTCGAAGCGGAAACCAACTTCCAGCAGATCAGCCCGCTCATCGGTCGCATTGCGAATTCCATCGCCAAGTCCCACTAAGCGGCAAGCCTCGTCTTCTTCACGGCGGCTGGCAGGATTTTCCTGTCAGCCGTTTTTACTTTCGCTTCTCACAACCAGATGGCGATAGCGGAATAAGCTGTCAGCACCACCATCACGATGCAAAACGTGCGCTGCCACAAGGGCTGGTCCAGGTAGCGCCGCAACACCGCGCCGCAGCCGGCCCACACGGCGACGCACGGCAGGTTCACGCCAGCGAATACCAGGCAGAACAGCGCAATTGCGAGGCCTACGGATTCCAGTGGCGGCAAGAAGGCCGATGCGCCGGTGATCGCCATCACCCAGGCTTTGGGATTGGCAAACTGGAACAGCGCGGCGCCAATCAGCGACATGGGCCGGGCATCGGGTCCCTGCTGCGGCCGGTAAGCAATGTCGCGCAACTGCCAGGCCAGATAAAGCAGGTATAGCGAACCGGCAGTTTTCAGCAGCAGGGTAATCGAAGGCACTGCAATGATCAGGCTACCGATGCCGGCGGCGCACAAGGCCAGCAGCAGCGTGAAACCGACCGTAATGCCCAGCATGTGCGGAATCGAGCGGGCGAAACCGAAGCGCAGACCGGACGAAGTCAGCATCACGTTGTTCGGCCCGGGCGTGATCGATGTCACGAAGGCATACAGGGCGAGCGGCAATAAAGAATCCATCCGGCGGGCATTCCTGGAAAAGTTAACAACATCATCGATGTGCGGCATCTCCTTCGCAGCGAGGCAGCGGCGCATTCATGCTTGCGGCGTTTCGGGAGCAGGACTATCCTAGCGATTATCATCAGTACAGTACCGATACACTTTCCTAAACAGTCCTTTCCACTGTTACGGCCAAATGACCAATACAGCTCCCCTGCGATCCGCGCTGACTGCCGCGCCCTTGAACTCGCCGCACTTGCTGACCCGCGACAGCGGCGCCTCCCTGGTCGAGCAAATCGTGCGCATGGTCGAGACGCGCATCGACGACAAGCTGCTGCGCACCGGCGCTCGCATGCCGTCGATACGCCAGTTCGCCGACCTGCACGGCGTGTCGCGCTTCACGGTGGTGGAAGCCTATGACCGGCTGGTGGCCAAGGCTTATCTGGAATCGCGGCGCGGCTCGGGATTCTATGTCCGTGACCGCTCACCCCTGCACAACAATCCGGCTGGCGGCCTGCCGCAGCGGGCGACTGCTGCAGAGCCGCAGCAACTCGACGTGGTCTGGCTGGTGCGCAACATGTTCCGCCAGCATCCCCATCACAAGATGCCGGGCTCCGGCCTGCTGCCCAACGACTGGCTGGATGGCGAACTGGTCGCCAATGCGCTGCGCGCGCTGAGCCGCGAAAACCATCACCTGCTGCTGCAGTACGGCAATCCGCAAGGCTTTCTGCCGCTGCGCCAGCAGTTGCAACTGAAGCTGGCGGAACTGGAAATCGCCGCAGCGCCAGAACAGATCGTGACCACCGCCGGCGTCACCCAGGCGTTGGACCTGGTGGCGCGCCATTTCCTGCAGCCGGGCGACACGGTCTTCGTCGATGACCCGGCCTGGTTTTTGATGTTCGGCTCGTTTGCCACCATGGGCGCGCGCGTGATCGGCATTCCGCGCCTGCCGGACGGCCCGGACCTGGAGCGGCTGGCCGAGCTGGCCGAGCTGCATCAGCCCAAGCTCTACGTGATCAATTCGGTACTGCACAATCCGACCTCGACTTCGCTGTCGGCCGCCAAGGCTTTCCAGATACTGAAAATCGCCGAGCAGCACGGCTTCATGATTGTCGAGGACGATATCTATTGCGACATGCATCCGGGCTCCGCGGTGCAGCCGGCGACCCGCATCGCCTCGCTGGACCAGCTGCAGCGCGTGATCTACCTCGGCGGTTTTTCCAAGACGCTGTCGGCCAACCTGCGGGTCGGCTTCATCGCCACCTCGCACGAACTGGCGCGCACGCTCTCGGATCGCAAGATGCTGTCCACGCTGCCCACTTCCGAAATCGGCGAACGCGTGGTCTACAAGGTGCTGTCCGAGGGCCATTACCGCAAGCACGCCGACCGGCTGCGCAGCAAGCTCGCCGGCGCGCGGGAAAAAAGCGTGCGCCAGCTGGAACGCGCCGGTATCACCGTGGACATCAGCTCCGCCGCCGGCATGCACCTGTGGGTGGAAACCGGCGTGGATACCAATGTGCTGGCCGAGAAAGCGATCGCGCAGGGTTACCTGCTCGCCCCCGGCAGCCTGTTCTCGCCCACCCAGCTACCATCCACCCGCATGCGCATCAATATCGCCACCGCGCTGGAACCGGTGCTGCTACGTTTTCTGGAGCAGGAAATCGGGCTGGGGTAGGGTGTGTCACATCATGCCTTCTCCTTCAAGGGGTGAAGAAAGGGCTTGAGTCGACGCTTGCAGGGGGGAGAGAACACTCCTTCCCCTTCAAGGGGAAGGTGTATAGACCGGCCACATAGTGGACAGGTGTTCGGAGACATGGTGGACACTTTACGGCATTGTATTTATGGAGAG
>JAFAGG010000122.1 GCA_023422955.1 Pseudomonadota bacterium
TTGCCCGCAGACCAATGGCAAGGCTGAACGCTTTATCCAGTCTGCCTTGCGGGAATGGGCCTACGGCTTCGTCTACGAACACTCCAACCAGAGAACTGCCATGCTCGATTACTGGACCCATCATTACGACCGAAGGAAGTCCCCGTGGGACAATTGGCATCGACCTCATCAGGGCATCGGCCGCATACCACCAATCTCTCGAATTCGTGCAAACAACCTATTGCAACTCCACAGTTAGGGTGGGGATGGGTCTTTACTACGTGCGACGGAAACCCATCCCCATCCCGGCCTCACGGCTCACCGCTGGTAAGCGGTTCGCGTTCGTCAGGCGCAACGCATGCGTTGCGAAACCCCTGCCTCACCCCTTGAAGGGGAAAAGCAAACGGCACCGCGCTCACCCTCGAACTGGCAAGCGAACTTCGCAAGGGGATATGACGAAGCGGCGGGAGCACATGCCACCCAGAGAGCAAGCTTGCCGATGAACTGGTCGCGGCTCGACACTTGAGCGGCCATCGTCAGGAGAACCGAAACCTCCTCCCTTTTGCATGTGCCGTGTGACGTGCCACGCAGGATAGACGGTCATCATAAAAAAAGCGGACATGCATCGCGCATGTCCGCTTTTTTCGATTCAAGCTCATGCGGTGCCGTCTCAGGCACGCTCATGAAGCTATAGAACGCTTACTGGTCTTTCGGTGTGTTGATGTCCACGTCCGGCACTTCCACTCGCTTCTCTTCCGTACCGACGGTAGGAACCTCCACGATCTTTTCTTCTTTCTTGACGTCGACTTCCGGTGCATCCACATCGTATTTGGGCAAATCTACATTGGCTTCCTGAGTCTGTTCGACTTCGTACTTGGGCAAGTCGACATTGCCTTCCTGGGTTTTCTCGACATCGCATGCGGCCAGTCCGGTAGCCACAAGAATTGCTGCTGCCACTGTCAGTGATGGTTTAAACATACGACCTCCTGGTAAAAATTAGGGAATCAGCGTGCACGCTGCGTCATATTTTTTGCACGCGCTTTGTAGCTGCTTGTTGCTTATTATGAGTACAGGCGCAGACCAAAAGTTTTAAAGGTCTTGTTAATAGATGTAACGAGGCAGGCCGGTTTTGCCGCATAAGGCCCATGAGAACAGGCAGGAAATTTGAAACAGTTTTTCAGGAAACCGAATCGGCAGTTATCGCGGCATGCCTGAAAAAGAGGCTTAAGCGGCTCCGGGCATAGAGGCGCATGTCCATCGGCAAAAGGGGAGGAGGGATATCAGCAAAAGCCCGGCATCATGAACGCAGTTGCTGCGAGCACGCTGCCGGCGGCGCCCAGCAGCAGGCCGAGAATAAAATTCAGCAGGTAAGAGAGATCCATGGGGAAGCGGCGGCAATAATCGGCATTCCATCCGGGAGACGGAATCGCAGGGGAGCTTATGATAGTCAGAAGTCTGCTGCTTGTATGACGTTGCTGCGTAATTTCTGCGTAATTTTTCGGCTTCGGCAAGGCGGCAATACCGCTTTGTGTTTTCAGTCATTATTCAGGTGGTGTGACAGGTCGCGCATCGCTTTCCCATGTCTGCTTGTCGGTCACACTGAAACGCTCGCTTTCCTGCATCCATGCCGCGGCAAAGGCCAGTCCGCCGATCACGTAAGGAATTGCCATCGGCACCCACATCAGCAAGCCTGCCAGTTGCTGGTCTTGCAGTGCCGCCGCAACGCCGCCCTGGGTTTCGACATAGGTCGCGTAAAGCGGACGCGGAGCGAAGGTGATCAGCGCACCCAGCAAGCCGGTATGCATCAGCGTCGCCAGCGACCACAGGGCGGCAGCGGCATGGCCTCCGCCTTCCGCATCGGCCTGGCGCAGCAGCACGGCCCAGTACCAGTAGCCGGCAATCAGGAAGCTCACATGCTCGATGCGGTGCACCCATTCCCAGCGCAGCGCCGATTCGAACAGCAAGGGTGCATGCCAGCCCCAGATCACCGCGCCATGCACGGCGAATACCACCGACGGCAACAGCATGATGCGCAGCCATTTGCGCGGCTGGGCCAGCGTTTTCGCCAGAGCGGGCGAGAATGTCGCCAGCGCCGCAGTGATCGCAATGCCGGGACGTGCCGCAGCCAGCAAGGGGCCGGCTCCCGCAATCAGCAGCATGTGCTGCGCCATGTGCGCGGCGAAACTGGATTCGGAAAAGGCATCCAGCGGCCACACCAGCGCAAAGAAAATGACCGCCGTTCCCAGCGCCGCACTGACCAGCGTCGGCCATCGCACCGCAATGCCTGCATGCTGCCGGTGGCGCAGCAGCAATACGCCGCTCAGATACAGCAAGCCTGTCAGCGATAGCGGAGTCAGCACCCACGGGTCCAGCGTCCACCAGTGATGGACATCGCCGGTGGCGTGGGCATGGACTGACAAGGGCAGCAGGGCGAACGCTGCCAGGGCGGCAAGGCTAATCAGTCTTGCGGAAAATCTGGCAGGCAGGCTGATCATGATGCGCAAGTCGGCAGCAAGGCCGTGGGAAAGGCCACCCATAACAGCGCCAGCGCGGACAGCAGACACAGCAGCAGCGTATTGGCGGCGAGGAAGCGGTTGATCTCGGTATCGGGGCCCGGCGGTTGGCGCCACCTGCGCCAGTTGACGACGGCGATGCCGCCCATCAGCAGCAGGGCCAGCGCGGTGGCAATGACAACGCCCAGCTCCGCCGGGTCGAGGCCCAGCAGGCGCGTATCCGCCAGTTGCAGCGCGCAGACCAGCGCCACGATCACGTAACAGGCGAGAAAGTGCGCGAACCAGATGATGGGTGCGCCCACCAGCGTGATCATGCGTTGCAGGGTTAGCGATTGGCGCGTCATCTAGCCTCCCGCGAACATCGGAAATACATGGATGGTGGCGAAACCCAGCAGCCATTGCAGCATCGTGTATTGCCAGAACAGGGTCACGACCTTGGCTTCGCCGGGCTGGTCGGGTCGCAGATAGCCGAAGCGCACGCGCAGGAGCGCAAAGGCCGCCATCAGCATCGCGAGGGCGACATGCACGATCTGGAAGCCGCTGACGGTGTAGAGCAGCGCGCCATACGCATGTTCCTTGGCAGGTATTTCGTTGGTCTGCAGCGCGGCGATTTGCAGGACGATGAAGGCTAGGCCGAAGAACATGGCGGCACCGTAAGCAAGCTGGATGGTGCCCTTATGCTTGCCGCCGTCAGTTTTGCTGTTGCGCGCATCGGCCCAGCTCACGGCAAAGCCGGCGATCAGCAGCGCTGCAAAAGCGGCCAGCGGCAGGCCCAGGCTGATTTCACGAAAGCCCGGCGGCGGCCACTGGTCCGACACGGTCCACAGGAAGTAATAGGCGAACAGCAGCGAGATGAACAGCGTGCCGTCCGCCAGCAGCGCAATCATGGTTCCCCACCAGCCGGGCGTGAGCGGCAGCTTGTAATGCACGGGCAGTTGCTGTCCCGGCGCCAGCTCTACCTCAGAAGTTTCGCCGGACGATCCGTTTTGCCAGGCCCAGTAGAGCAGCGAACCCAGCGTGGCGACAGCGCCTATGACCGACAGCCAGTATTGCTTGGACAAGAAGCCGATGAAGAGCAATGAAGTCAGCACGGCAGCGACCAGCGGCACCAGTGCATTGCCGGGCAGGATGGCGACGGCTTGCGGGCGGGCGTGGGTGATGCTGGTCCACAGGATTTCGCGCCGCGTGACGCTGACATGGTTCAGCAGCTGGCGGCCCTCGTTGATTTCCTGCGCCAGGTTGGGATTGCTCCACAGCGGCTCGCGGTCATGTACCTGCGGCTGGGTGACGAAGTTGTAGGGCGGCACCGGCGTTTGCACCGCCCATTCCAGCGTGCCGGCATTCCATACATTGCCCGGCGCGCGCTTGCCATGGAAAAAGTGCAGCACCACATCGATCACCAGTATCGCCACGCCGATCGCGGACACGAAACCGGCCACGGTGGAAATCAGGTTCAGCGTATCCCAGCCCAGCCCGGGCAGATAAGTGTAGACGCGGCGCGGCATGCCCATCAGGCCGGTCAGGTGCATGGGCAGGAAGGTGACGTTGAAGCCGATGAAGATGGTCCAGAACGCGACCTTGCTCAGGCGCTGCGACGGTTCGCGTCCGGACAGCAAGGGCAGCCAGTAATAGAACGCGGCAAACAGCGGGAACACCATGCCGCCGAACAGCACGTAATGCATGTGCGCGACCACGAAGTGCGAGTCATGCACCTGCCAGTCGAAAGGCACCAGCGCCACCATCACGCCGGTCAGACCGCCCAGCACGAAGATGAACAGGAAACCCAGGATGTAGAGCATGGGCGTGCTCATCACCGGCCGGCCACTCCATAGCGTGGCAATCCAGACGAATACCTGTATGCCGCTCGGTACGGCGACCGCCATGCTGGCGGCCGAGAAAAAAGCCAGCGACAGCAGCGGGATGCCGACCGTGAACATGTGATGCACCCACAGGCCGAAGCTGATGAAGCCGGTGCCGATCACCGCCAGCACCACCCAGTTGTAGCCGACGATGGGATGGCGGGCGAAAGTCGGCAGCATGGTGGTGATAAGGCCGGCCGCCGGCAGGAAGATGATGTAGACCTCGGGATGGCCGAAGATCCAGAACAGGTGCTGCCACAGCAGCGGGTCGCCGCCATTGGCGACGTTATAGAAAGGCAGGCCGAACGCGCGTTCGATTTCGAGCAGGATGGAAGCCAGGATCAGCGGCGGAAAACCGAACACGATCATGAAGGCCGTCACCAGGATGTACCACGCATACAGCGGCATGCGGTTGATGGACATGCCGGCGGTGCGGGTTTTCAGGATGGCGACGATCAGCTCCACGCCGGCTGCCACCGCCGAGATTTCGGCGAAGGTCACGCCCAGCAGCCAGAAATCGACATTGGAGCCGGGCGAGAATTCTGCATTGTTGAGCGGCACGTACATGAACCAGCCGCCATCGGGCACTGCATCGAACAGGAAGCTGGAATACAGCAGCAGGCCGCCGAACAGGTAGCACCAGTATCCGTAGGCCGACAGGCGCGGATAGATCAGGTCGCGCGTGCCCAGCATCTTGGGCAGCAGGTAAAGCGCCACGCCTTCCATCACCGGCACCGCGAAGAAGAACATCATGGTGGTGCCGTGCATGGTGAAGGCTTCCGAATACGCCTTGTGATCCATCAGGTCGTTGCCGGAGAAACTCAGCTGGCTGCGCATCCACATCGACAGGATGCCGCCGATCAGGAAGAAGATGAAGCCGGTGATGATGAAGCGCAGGCCGATGGAAGTATGATTGACCACCGTGAGCGCGCCCAGGCCGGGCTTGTTTTCCCAGATCGCATGCAGGCGCGACAGGTGGGTGCGCTGCCTGATGTCGTCGGAAGAAGCGGTGGCCGTCACTATCGCAATCCTTCCAGGTAAGCGACCAGCGCCTCCAGGTCTTCCGGGGGCAGTTCCGCATAGGAAGGCATGCGGTTGCCGGGCTTGACGCCCTGGCTGTCGGCGATGATGCGCATCAGGTTGTCGCGGTTATTGTCCAGCGTGCCACCCATCAGGTGGCTGCGGCTGGCGACATGCGTCAGGTCGGGCGCCTTGCGCACATCGCTGCTGGTTTCATCCACGCCGCGTATCGCATGGCATTGCAAACAGCGGCTGGCGCGCAGCACTTCCAGTCCGCGCCGGCTGACGGCATCGGCAGGAGCGATGGCCGCTGCTTTCTGTTGCGCCATCCAGGCATCGAATTCCTCCTGCGTCTGCGCAATCACGAAGAAGGCCATGCGCGCATGCTGGGCACCGCAGAATTCCGCGCACTGGCCGCGGAATACGCCGGGCTGATCGGCCTGTATCACCAGCTGATTTACATGTCCCGGCATCAGGTCCATCTTGCCGGCAAGGTTGGGCACCCAGAAGCTGTGAATCACATCGTCCGAATGCAGCCGCAGGCGCACCGGCACGCCGGCCGGGATGCGGATTTCATTGGCGGTGGTGAAACTTTCGTCCGGCACTTCGCGCTGATACTGCACTTCCCACCACCACTGATTACCGATCACATCGATTTCCATCTGCGCCTGTGGTTCGGCATGGATGGTGCGCATGCTGATGACGCCGTACACCAGCAGCACGGTCAGCGTCACCACCGGAAAGGCCACGCCGCCTGCCAGGATCAGCGTATTGGCCTGCATGGCGATGCGCCGGTCTGGGTGGCGAAACAGCGCGTACAGGGCCAGCACCATCACCAGCAGCAGGATCAGCGCGGCGCCGATGAACATGACCCAGCTGATGTGAGCGATTTCCGCGGCGGCCGGTCCTTGCGGCCATAGCGACGACTGTATGCCTTCGCAGCCCGACAGCAGCAAGGCCGTGCCCAGCACGCCGGCACAGGTTCGCTTTTTGCTAGCAATAAAAAAATCCTTGCGCATGGCGGTCAGGGTTTGTTCCGGATGAAGACGGGCCGGCGCTTTTCAAGCAATGCTTATGCCGGATTGTCATAGGGGAGGTGAACATTCATGTCTTTAATGCTGACGCTGCATATCGCCTTTCTATTGGTATGGTCCGGCACCTTGCTGTATTTCCCGCAGTTGCTGGCGCAACAGGCCAGCGCTACCGATGCTGAAAGCCGCCAGCAGGCCGTGAAGATGCAGCATGGCCTGTATGCCTTCGTGATGACGCCTTCCGGTCTGCTCACCGTCGTGTTCGGCAGCTGGATGCTGTTCGAGCGCGGCTTTGCCGGCGGCTGGCTGCCGGTCAAGCTTGCGCTGGTGCTGCTGATGGTGTGCTTCCACGTCTACTGCGGCAGCCTGATGGAGCAGCTGAAAGCGCGAGAAGCCGCGCATTCGCCGTGGTTCTACCGGTTGCTGCTGGTGCCGCCGATACTGCTGATACCCGGCGTGATTATCCTGGTGGTGCAGAAGCCGTTCTGAGCGCTTCATGAATTTTCTTCATTCATTGTCGTTGCTATCGCCGCCGATGTTGTGATGGAACACAAGCTTGCCGCCATACCAGCCGGTCACGCTCAGCGAGATCGCATTGACCGCCGACAGGAACAAGCCCCAGGGCAATATCGCCGCTTCCGGATCGGGCAGACGCTGCCACCAGTTGGCCGCCGCCAGCGAGATCAGCATCACCGCGGCAATGAAGTGGCTCCAGCTGGCGACATGGCGCCGTATCTTGTGCACGATCATGAAGTCCAGCATGCCGGCCAGCCCGGCGAGCGTTCCCATCACGAAAGCAGCGCCGGTCACCCACAGCGCCATGCGCGCCCAGAAGGGATCGGCAGTCCACCAGTAGGCGAGGTCGCAAGCCAGTCCACCCAGCACGAAGGCGACCGGGAAGGACACCATCATTGCGTGTATCGGATGTCCCGCGATGGCTATCGCACTGTGCGTGCTTTCCGGCGCGGGTTTCAGGAGCGGACTTTTGACGGGCATGGAGAAGAGGCTTAAGGATATTGCCAGATAGAGTAGGCGTGATACGGATCGTTCCGGGCTGCATTTGAGCTAGCTAAGCATAGGTGCAGATAGAGAGTTCGGAAGGGAGGAAGGACAAGAACTTCTGTAAAAAATGCACGTCTGAAATTATGCAGACCGGTTGGCGGGAAGAAAAAAAGGAACCGGCCCTCTTTCAATTCTTGCGATACGTTCCTGACTCACTTGATGCCTTCAGAAAAAAGCCACGCTTCTTCGGAAAAGAATTCCTATCCCCTGATCGAAGACTATGCCTTCATCAGCGACTGCCATTGCGGCGCGCTCATTTCGCGCGACGGTTCGGTGGACTGGTGCTGCATGCCGCGCTTCGACGACGACAGCAGCTTTGGCCGTCTGCTGGACTGGGAAAAGGGCGGCCATTTTTCAATATGTCCTGTCGCGCCTTATCAGGTGTCGCGCCGCTATCTGCCCGGCACGCTGGTGCTGGAAACGACGTTCAAGACCGACGACGGGGAAGTCAGGCTGACCGATCTTTTCGCGATGGATGAAGACGAACTGCCTGCTCCGCGGCTGGACCATGTGCGCATCATCGAAGGCATTGCCGGCGAAGTCGAGGTGCGCATAGAAATCTGCCCGCGCTTCGATTACGGTGAAATCGTGCCCTACATCGCGCAACGGCAAAGCGGCGCCTATGTCGCCATCGGCAGCAACCAGGGTTTGCTGATCACTTCCGAGATAGGGCTGGATCTGCCGGGTGAGGGTATGCTCAGTGCGGTGTGTCACATAACAAAGGGCGAGCGTAAGCGCCTGCTGACGCAGTTCGAATTCCCTGAGTGCATAGAAGAGGCGGCGGTGCGGACCCTGCCGGATGCCAGCGAGCTTGATACGCGCTTCGAGCGTACCGTCGCGTGGTGGCAAAAATGGTCTTCGCAGTTGCGCGCGCCTTTCGAGGTCGATGCGCAGACCATGGCGTCGGCCTTGCTGCTCAAGGGCCTGACCTTCGAAAAGACCGGCGCGGTGATTGCCGCGGCCACCACTTCGCTGCCGGAATGGATAGGCGGCGAACGCAACTGGGATTACCGCTACAGCTGGGTGCGGGATTCCGTGTTCACGGTGCGTGTGCTGCATGAGCTCGGCTTCGTGGCCGAAGCGGATCGCTTCCACCAGTTCATCCAGCGCAGCGCCGCCGGCAGCGCCGATGAGCTGCAGATCATGTACGGCATAGACGGCAAGCGCCGTCTGCCGGAAGTGGAGCTGGACTGGCTGGAAGGTTACCGGCAGTCGAAACCGGTGCGCGTGGGCAACGGCGCCGCCAAGCAGATACAGCTCGACATTTACGGCGAGCTGCTGGAGATGGCCTGGGTCTGGCATGTGAACGGGCATCATACCGAGCCCGATTACTGGCGCTTCCTGTGCGACGTGATCAATACCGTGTCCCAGCGCTGGGAGAAAAAGGATCACGGCATCTGGGAGGTGCGCAGCGAGGGGGCGCATCATGTGCATTCCAAGGTGATGTGCTGGGCGGCGGTCAATCGGGCGATACAGATTGCGCAGGATGACCGTTTCGAGGCGCCGGTGGATAGATGGATTGTGCTGCGCGACCGCATGCGCGAAGTGATCGAAGCCGGCGGCTATGAAAAGGAGCGCGGCATTTTCACGCAGGTCTTCGGCGGTCCGCACCTGGACGCGGCGCTGCTGTTGCTGCCGCGCGTGGAATTCCTGGATTACTCGGACCCGCGCATGCTGCGCACCACCGACGCCATCTGCGAAGAACTGGATCGCGGCGGCCTGCTGTTGCGCTACGCATCGCCCGACGGCTTCCCGCATCCGGAAGGCGTATTCCTGCCGTGTACGTTCTGGCTGGTGGAGTGTCTGGCTTACCAGGGACGGATGGAACTGGCCTGGCAATATTATGAGCGGGCAGTAGCCTGCGCCAACGATGTGGGCCTGCTGTCGGAAGAATTCGATGTCGAGCATCAGCACATGCTGGGCAATATTCCCCAGGGCTTGACCCAGGTTTCCCAGATCACGGCTAGGCTGGCGCTGGCCAAGGCGCAGGAAAAGAACCTCGCTCCCACATCTTTCGCATGAACAAGCTTGTTTGATGACAGACGGCCTTGACACCGAACCATCACGGCTCAAGCGTGTCTTAACAGGCAAGCATTCAATTATGCAATTGATTGAATTGAGTGAATTGACTGAGTTGAGTGAATTGATTGAGCGGAGGACTTCATGCGCAAGATGATACTGTTGGCAGTCGGCGGTTTTTTGTGGCGCACCATCAAGTCGCGCATCCTGCGCAGCGGGACGCCGATAAGGCGACGCAGCAGGCGCTTGTGACGGCTGCTGGAGCGTTTGTCCCATTTGAACACAAAATGAAGCCGCTTTGAATGCCTGAATGAGGCTGGCGGCGGCATTGCAAAAGCCGGAAGGGCAGGGGCCCGACCGGCTTTTGTTTTATCGGCTTATTTTATCGGCTTACTGAGTGCTTGCCGCTTCCTTCCCTGCCTGCGGGGAATATTCCTTTCTTGTCTGCTTCGCCGCAGCCACCATGTTGGCCAGCGCAGCTTCCGTTTCCGGCCAGTTGCGCGTCTTCAGGCCGCAATCCGGATTCACCCACAAGTGAGAGGCAGGAATCACGTTGGCCGCCTTGTGCAGGCGTGCCGACATCTCATCGGTGCTCGGTATGCGTGGCGAGTGGATGTCGTAAAGACCGGGGCCGATTTCATTCGGATACCTGAAATCGCCGAATCCCTGCAGCAGCGCCATGTCGGAGCGGCTGGTCTCTATGGTGATGACATCCGCATCCATTGCGGCAATCGCCGGCAATATGTCGTTGAACTCCGAGTAGCACATGTGAGTATGAATTTGCGTGCTGTCCTTGGCGCTGCCGGCCGAGATGCGGAAGGCGCGGCTGGCCCAGCCGAGATAGTTTTTCCACGCGCCGCGCCGCAGCGGCAAGCCTTCGCGATAGGCGGGCTCGTCGATTTGTATGATGCCTATGCCAGCCTGTTGCAGGTCGCGGACTTCATCGCGTATGGCCAGCGCGATCTGCAATGCCGTGTCTTGCCGCGGCTGGTCGTCGCGCACGAACGACCATTGCAGCATGGTGATCGGGCCGGTCAGCATGCCTTTCACCGGCCGGCTGCTCAGGCTCTGCGCATGGCGCGCCCATTGCAC
This sequence comes from Pseudomonadota bacterium, assembly GCA_023422955.1. Taxonomy (GTDB): domain Bacteria; phylum Pseudomonadota; class Gammaproteobacteria; order Burkholderiales; family Burkholderiaceae_D; genus JAEZLB01. Next base: position 10,576 of record JAFAGG010000122.1, read on the forward strand.
CGTCATCGCAACCGGGCGCGATACGTCGCCGTAAATGATGGGCGGCTTCACGCAGCGCGAACCGTAGGACTGCACCCAGCCGTTGCGCGTGAACGCATAGCCCTGCAACTGTTCGCCGAAATATTCCACCATGTCGTTGCGCTCTGCCTCGCCATGCACCAGCACGTCGATATCCAGCGCTTCCTGCTTGGCGATGGCCAGTGCAATCGCTGCGCGCATCGCCGCTTCATATTGTTCGGTAGCTATGCGGCCGGCTTTCCAGTCGGCGCGTGCAGCGCGTATGTCGGCGGTTTGCGGGAAGGAGCCTATCGTGGTGGTGGGGAAGGCTGGAAGCTTCAGTTTCGCTCTTTGCGCGGCCTGGCGCAGTGCAAAGGGCGAGGTCCGCGCATCGATATCGCCCGGCAGCGAAGCGAGACGTTGCCGTACTTCAGGGTTGTGCAGTCGCGGATGCTCGCGGCGTGAGGCAATTCGGGCAGCGCTGTCGGCCAGCGCATCGCGTGTTGCCTGGTCGGGTTCGGTCAGCGCCTGCTTCAGGCATGCCAGTTCAGCCAGCTTTTCCTGTGCGAAGGCCAGCCAGGATTTCAGCTCTTCATCCAGTCCGCTTTCAGATTCCAGCGTCACCGGCACATGCAGCAAGGAGCAGGAGGGGGCGAGCCACAGCGCGCCACGGCGTTTTGCGATGAGTGGTTCCAGCGTTTCCAGCGCACCGGCGAGATCGGTGCGCCAGATGTTGCGGCCATCGACGATGCCGACCGACAGCAGCTTGTGCGTGGGCAGCCAGTCCGCCACACCGGCCAGTTCGTGCGGCGCGCGTACCGCATCCACATGCAGGCCGGCCACCGGCAACTGGCAAGCCAGGCGCAGGTTGTCTTCCAGCGGCGAGAAGTAGGTCGCCAGCAGCAGCTTGGCGCCGCTCTGGTTCAGCTGCCAGTAAGCACGTTCGAATGCATGTCGCCATTCATGCGGCAGATCCAGTCCCAGTATCGGCTCATCGATCTGCACCCATGCCACGCCCATCTCCTTCAGGCGATGCAGGATCGCACCATAAACCGGCAGCAGCTTTTCCAGCAAAGACAGGCGGTCGAATCCGGCCTCCTTTTCCTTGCCCAGCCACAGGAAAGTCAGCGGGCCGACCAGCACGGCTTTCACTGCATGACCGAGCGCCTGCGCCTCTTTCACTTCATCGAACAGGCGCGACGAGGCCAGCGAGAAACTGGTGTGGCTGTCGAACTCTGGCACCAGGTAATGGTAGTTGGTGTCGAACCACTTGGTCATGTCCAGCGCCTGCGTGTTGTCCGTGCCGGCGCAACCGTGAGCGCAGCCTTCATGCATTTCGCTGGCCACACCGCGCGCCATGCGGAAGTAACGCGTCAGTTCGTCGTCTTCGGGACGGAAGCCGAAGCGCTCCGGTTCGCAGCCCAGCAGCTGGATGTGATTGGCGACATGGTCGTAAAACGCAAAGTCGCCGACAGTCACGTAATCCAGGCCGGATTGCTGCTGAACGGCCCAATGCTGCGCGCGCAAGGTTCGGCCGGTTTCTTCCAGCGCTTGCAAGGTGGTTTCGCCTTTCCAGTAGCGTTCCAGGGCGAATTTCAGTTCTCGATTAACGCCCATGCGGGGATAACCGAGGATGTGGGTATGAATGGTGGTCATGGGTAATAAGAAAGAAAGGAAGGTAAGAAGAAAGAGGGCGGAGCAAAGTAATGAAGGGCAGTGTGATGTCTTCTTCTATATAATTCAAACGAAAGTTTTTCGTCATTCACATGAAAATTATTAATACAGTATGGCTGCACTCGAATTCCGTCATCTGCGTACCTTGACTGCCTTGCGCTCCGCCGGCAGCCTGGTGCGCGCTGCGCAACTGCTGCACCTGACGCAGTCGGCGCTATCGCATCAGATCAAGCTGCTGGAAGAGTTGTATGGCGTTCCCCTGTTCGAACGTAAATCGGTGCCGCTCGCCTTTACCGCGACCGGAATGCGCCTGCTGCAGCTGGCGGATGAGGTCTTGCCGCTGGTGGAACAGGCCGACCGCGATGCGGCCAGGATGTCGCAGGGCGTGGCCGGGCAGTTGCGGGTGGCGCTGGAATGTCATACCTGTTTCGACTGGCTGATGCCGGTGATGGATGAGTTCCGTCGGCGCTGGCCGGAAGTGGAAGTGGACCTGGTGTCCGGTTTTCATAGCGATCCCATGGCGCTGTTGAGAAGCGGCGGTGCAGACCTGGTGATCGGCACGGAAATACCTTCTCCGAAAACCTATGTGTCGTATCCCCTGTTCCGCTTCGAAATCCTGGCGGTGCTGCCGACTAAGCATCGTTTGCAGCATCGCAGGCGGCTGGAGGCGAAAGATTTTGCGGATGAGACGCTGATCACCTATCCGGTGCCGGAAGCGCGCATTGATCTGATACGGGAAGTGCTGAAGCCGGCGAAGGTCAGGTTCGAACGTCGCACGACCGAGCTGACGGTCGCGATACTGCAACTGGTGGCGAGCCGGCGCGGCCTGGCGGCCTTGCCGAACTGGGGCATCAGGAATTACGTGGATTACGACTATGTGATCGCCAAGCGCATCGGCGCCAAGGGCTTGTGGAATGAATTGTACTTGTCGGTGCCGCGTGCGCTGGATGAGAAGCCCTACGTGGCCGATTTCGTGAAGGTGATACGCGAGCAGTGCGCGCAGACGCTGGAGGGAATTGAGTTGTTGGGATAAATGGTGCTGCAGTGCATCCATAAAAAACAAGGCCGGTTTAGCACCGGCCTTGTTCATTTCATCACCTTAAAAACTGCGAAGGAGATTACTTCTTTTGCCATGCACGGACATAGTTGACTTCGAAGGAGTTGCCCTTGCCGGTCGGCGTGCTGTTGTCAGGCTGGCCGGAAGCGGAACCGAACCACAGGTCCAGCAGGATATACATGCGCATGCTGTAGTAGTTGGTCCGGATCTTGTTGCCAAGCGGCTTGCCGTCGAAATAGAAGGTCACGCCATCTGCTTCCACCAGGGCACCATACTTGTGGAAACCCTGATCCAGTCGCACGCCAGCCGACCATTCGCTGTGATCGCGCAGCTTGGTTTCACCCAGATGGTTTGCCGCGCCGCCGTTGTCACGCCACAGGTTGCCTGCATAGTTGAGCGGGTTCAGATTGTTGTCAGACCACCAGGAGTTGTAGCCGCCGCCAGCATACGCTTCCATGATGTCGATTTCGGGGCGCGTGGAGGTGTCATGGTTGAACAGCCAGAACGCGGGCCAGGTGCCTTTACCGGTAGGCAGCTTGGCATCCATTTCGAAGTAGCCGTAGGTCTGGTAATACTTGCCATCGGTGTCGATGGTGCGGTTGAAGAAATTGCCCGAGGCATCGCGCTGCGGCCAGATCTTGAGCTTGCCGTCTTCCACGGCATAGTTGCGGGTCGGGTTCGAGGATTCGTACCAGATCGCGTCATTCCATACGGCCGTGTTCAGGCTGTTGCCATTGAATTCTTCCGTGAAGGTCGGCGTCCACTCTGCCGCATTGAAGCCGTAAGGACCGGGCGCCGTCGGGGATGGTTGTGTCGGTGAGGGTGTAGGAGCAGGTGCGGGTGACGGAGCTGGGCCGGGATTGGTCGGCGTAGGCGCCGGGGTGCTGGGGTTGCCGGTGGAAGGATTGCCAGGGGTCGAGGGTTGAGTAGGGTTGGCAGAGCCGCCGCCACCTGATCCGCCGCCGCAAGCAGCGAGCACGGCAGTTGCGAGTACAGCGCAGGAAAGGGTGCGCAAGGTTCCGATATTAAGTGCAACGTGAGACATGACTATTATTCCGCTAAAAAATTAAGATCGCTTACAGCCTCTCCTGGAGAGGAACTTTCCTATAGGCATTGCTTGCGGTAAATAGTTCTTCTCAGAAATGATTTCTTACATTTAACGGGCGGTTTTTCGAGAGAAAAGAAGGATTTATTAAGCAATCTCAAAACGCGGCATGAAGCGCGGTATAGAAAGCTTGTTCTTTCAGGCAATAAAAAGGCCGGCATAAGCCGGCCAAAATCAGGATGTTGCTGGTTTTTATTAATGGGTCTTTATTGCCCGGTTTTTATTATTTGAACTGCCAGGCGCGCAGGTACTTGATTTCGTAGGAGTTGTCCTTGCCCTGCGGGGTGGAATCATCCGGCTGGCCCGAAGCCGAACCGAACCACAGGTCCAGCATCATGTACATCGGATCGCCCATCGCCACCTCCAGCGTCAGCACTTCCTTGCCATTGAAGTAATAGGTCTGCTTGTTCGCTTCCCACTTCACCGCATACTTGTTGAACGTGGTCGACAAGTCCATGCCGGTATCGTACTGGCGCATGCCCACTTGCTGGCCTTCGCGGTCACCCTTCCATACCGTCGGCGCATACGCTTGCGGACGGCGCACGCCCTGCTCATCGGTAAAGCCCCACGGTGCGGCACCGCCGGCATACGCTTCCATCACATCCATTTCCGGGCGGCGCTCGTCGATATGGTTGAACAGCCAGAACGCGGGCCAGGTGCCTTTGCCGGCCGGTAGCTTGGCTTCGATTTCGAAGTAGCCATAGGTCTGGTAATACTTGCCATCGGTATCGATGGTGCGGTTGAAGAAATTGCCCGACGCATCGCGCTGCGGCCAGATCTTGAGCTTGCCGTCTTCCACCGCATAGTTGGTGGTGGAATTGGGTTGCTCATACCAGATGGTGTCATTCCACAGGCTGCGGTTCAGGCTGTTGCCGTCGAATTCTTCGGCAAAGGTCAGCGTGTACTGGTTGGCATCCTGGCCAAAGGGCGTCTTGTCGCCACGATCGGCGCCTTCGGCCACGATGGGAGAGGTCTGCGCACCGGCACCGGTATTGCTATTGCCCGCGGCATTGCCAGCAGCGCTGGGGGTGGCACCACCACCGCCGCCACCGCCGCAGGCGGACAGCACGAGCGCGGACAACAGGGTCGCGGCCAGGGTGGACAGGGAGGAGGTGGTGTTCGAAGCTTGTTGCATGGGGTTCTCTCTTATCAGGTGCTGCACCCGGCTCATTGCCAGCGTGCAAGTTAAGGACCCCACTAGGAACCTTGCTGACGGTAAATAGTTCCGACAGAAAACTCTTTTCCCCATAGAAATTATTGATGAGCGCCACGCCCTTGCCACCTCGATTCTATGAGGCAAGTGTTTGCCGGAAGGCCTGTTGTTTTTTAAAAAAGTGAGGGGCGTGATGGGTTTGTCAAAGGCATTTGCTTGCCGAAATCAGCGCGCAAGCCTGCTTGTTTTTTTAAAGCGCGGAAGGGAGAGGGAAGAAAGAGAGGGCGAGGGAAGGGAAAAAC
>JAFAGG010000040.1 GCA_023422955.1 Pseudomonadota bacterium
TGCGCCTGCCGAACGCGAACCGCTTACCAGCGGTGAGCCGTGAGGTTGGGATGGGGATGGGTTTAATGTACTGATTGCTTGAACCCATCCCCCCTTGCAGGGCGCGCCCGGGCTTGCAAGCCCGTGCCGTTCCACGAGCAGGCGACATGTCGCCTGAAACCCTCGCTACACCCCTAACCCTCCCCTTGAAGGGGAGGGAACCCGAGCGCAGAGAGGGAACACAACAGCCGCTCCCCTTCAACATTTTCTTAGCTGCCCTAAGTCCGCTGCCGCAGATCGCCGCGCCGTGTCAGGCGACGCTCGGTCGGGTGCGAGAAGATGCGGAATTCGAAATTGCTGATGCCGATAGAGCCCGCCGGGCCGGTGACGAAATCGAAACCGGGCTTGACCGGATACAGGAAACTGTCGAGCAGCATGATATCGGTGCGGCAGGTGGGATTGGCGTTATACACTTGCGGGCGAATTTCCTTCCACGCATCTTCCGTGATCCAGCCGTACATGAATAGTTGGTTCGGATACAGGCCATTGTCCGCATCCAGATAAGCCTTCTGGTTTTTCGACAGGATGGGATGCGTCGGCGGCTTGTCGCTGACTACCAGGTCCACCCAGCCTTCGCCGACCTCGAAGGATTTTTCATCCTGGTACACCGAGTAGGTCAGTTGCAGGCTCCATTTGCAGTTCAGCTCTATGCGTTTTTCCAGGCAAACCCTGTCTTCCCACACGGATTGCCCGTCGCTGACGGTCAACTGGGTGGCGGTGACGTGGCCGATCAGGGTCGGCTCCATCTTGCGGACGGCGTCGAGATTTTCATGAAGATTCCAGAACAGCCACTTGGTCCGATCTCCTTCCGACATGTCGTCCAGTTCCGCCACCGCCCTGAGCCCATGCGGCTCCAGGTTCTTCATAACTTCGCGGCGCATTTTTTCATTGATGTCTTCAAGCTGGGATTGAGGCTTTTGCATGTAATGTCTTCCTGGATGAGTCTGGGCGAAATCCGCCATTTACGTTTGCCGGAACACCATTCCTGCCGTGTCGGCATGTCGGACGGCGGCCTGCAGGCAATGATTCATATTAAGAAGCACCTTGCGTGGCGCGTTTGGGTTGGGTCAAACAGGAGCCTGCCTGAGATTCTCCTATCCCAAAAAGAACAAGTTGGACTAGCAAAATAAGCGGGATATCCCGCGATCTGCGAAGAAAGCAGGAAAAGCCTCGTTTTGCTCAACTGCATATTCCTGTTCAAGGTTTTTCAATACGCTGCCACAGTGAAGCAAAAATTCCTTTGGAAATTTCAAACAGGTAAAGGCATCTGTTACCATCGCGCCTGTTGCTGCAACGAAATACAGCGATCTCCCTTTACTCCATGCGCCTGCTCCGACATGTCCTAGCTTATTGTCATGCCACCGGGCTGTTATGGCTGCTGTGCCTGGGCGTCAGCCAGGCCGGCGTGCTGGCGATTCCCGACACCTCCGCTTCCCGCGCCATCAACCTGACTTCCTACTGGTCGGTGCTGGATACCGCCTCGCCCGATCTCGCCATAGAAGAAGTCAGCGGCGCTGCATTCGCCGATGCCTTTCAGCGCGCCGACTTCAGACATGAAGCCCTCAGCCTGGGCCTGCGTGCCAGCCCGGCCTGGCTGAAACTTCAGATAAGCAATGGCAGCAAGCGCGATCTGGAACGTTATCTGGAAATCGGCTTTCCGCATATCGATGCGCTGGAACTGTATCAACCGGAAGGTGCGGGCTTTCAGAAAGTCGCCACCGGACGCGAAGCGGAGTTTGCCGACCGGCCGTTTCATCACCGGCATTTCGTTTTTCCGCTGACGCTGGAAGCCGGATCGGAAAAAACCTATTACCTGCGCATCCATTCGGAAGGGCCGCTCTACCTCCCCGCCCGGCTGTGGAAACCCGATCACTTCATCGAGCATTCGCATGCCCAGTACATGGCGCAGGCTTTGTATTTCGGCATGCTGCTGGCGCTCGGCCTGTACAAGCTGCTCCTGTTCTTTTCGCTCAGGGACAAGGCTTACCTGCATTACGTGCTGGTGGTCGCAACGACGGTGCTGGCCTTGCTGGCTTACGGCGGCATCGGCTACCAGTTCCTGTGGCCACAAGCCGGGCAATGGTCCAAGGTGGCCAACATGGCGGCTTTTTCCCTGGCCTGCATGGCCTTGCTCTCCCTCGAACGACATTTGCTTCGCACGCCCAAAACCGCGCCGCTGCTGGACAAGGCCATGCAGGCGATGATCGTCCTGAACGCCGTGCAGATTATCGGACTTGCCTGGTCTTATTCCCATTTCCTGCTGCCCGGCGCAGTGATGTATCTGTCCAGCCTGGGACTGATCCTGGTCGTTGCGGCAAGAAGTTTTATCAAGCGGCAGTCCGGCGCAGGCTATCTGCTGCTGGCCATGGGCTTTCAGCTGTGCATCGCGATCCTGATGACGCTGAGTATTTTCGGCGCCGATCTGCCCAGCTTCATCGCCCTGTATGGCTTGCAGGCAGGCTCCGCATTCATGCTGCTGCTGTTGTCGATGATGCTTGCGGCGCGCTTTCAGCAGGAACGCCGCGAGAAGGAAGTCGCCCAGCAAAAACTGGTGGAAGGATTGAAGCGCTCCGAGCAATTGCTGGAACAGCATGTCGCCTCGCGCACGTCTGAGCTGGTGCGCAGCAACCGCTCCCTGCAGGAACACCAGCAGGCGCTGGCGATTGCCAAGCAAGTGGCGGAAGAAGCATCGCGCATGAAATCGCAATTCCTGGCCAACGTCAGCCATGAAATCCGCACGCCCATGAATGCCGTGATCGGCATGGCGCACCTGGCCTTGCGCACCGAACTGACGGCGCAGCAGCGCGACTATATCGACAAAATCCATCGCTCGGCCGTGGCGCTGCTGGGCATCATGAATGACATCCTCGACTTCTCCAAGATCGAGGCCGGCAAGATGATGCTGGAGCGCACCGTCTTCTCGCTGTCCGATGTGATCAATCACGTCAACAATGTCACGGGACAGATGGCAACCGAGAAGGAACTGGAATACCTGATCGACATCGCGCCCGATGTGCCGCGCCGCATGATAGGCGATCCCTTGCGGCTCGGGCAGGTCCTGATCAACCTGGTTAGCAATGCCTTGAAGTTCACGCAGCATGGCGAGGTTCATCTGAGCTGCCGCGTGATCGGCAGCGATGCAGACAGCGTCAAGCTGCAGTTCGAAGTGCGCGATACCGGCATAGGCATGAGCGCCGAGCAGCAGAAGCGGCTGTTCCAGTCTTTCACGCAGGCCGACAGCTCGATCAGCCGCAAGTATGGTGGCACCGGCCTGGGGCTTTCCATCAGCAAGCGCCTGGTGGAAATGATGGGCGGCAGCATCATGGTCAGCAGCATGCCCCGCGCCGGTTCCACTTTCAGTTTTACGCTGCGCTGCGGCGTGGTGCGCGATGGCGAAGAGACGGCGATTCGCCTGCCGCCCGAACTCTGCGCGCAGCGCATGCTGGTGGTGGACGACAATCCTGTCGCGCTCAAAATCATGAAGGACATGCTGGAGAGCTTCGGACTGAGGCCCGACACCGCGCGCAGCGGAACGGCGGCACTGGAAGCGATCCTGCGTGCCGACAGCCATATGCCCTATGACCTGGTGCTGAGCGACTTGCGCATGCCGGGCATGGATGGCATCGCACTCATGCAGGAGCTCGAACGCTCTCCGCTGTCGCGCCAGCCCAGGGGCATCCTGGTGACATCCGCCCGCAAGGAAGAAACGATTTCCCTGTCGGGTTATGCCAGCCTATCGGCGATTTTGCATAAGCCTCTTCATGCCTCGCAACTGCTGGATTGCCTGCTCGGCACCGTCATGCCGGACGACGTGGCGATGCATCATCCGGCCGTGCTGCAGGCACACGCCTTGCCGCGTTTCGACGGGCATCGCATCTTGCTGGTGGAAGACAATGAAATCAATCAGCAGATCACGCATGAAATGCTGGCCGCCACCGGCTTGCGGGTCGATATCGCGAACAACGGACGCGAAGCATTGGAAATGCTGTTCGGCGCTGACGAGCATACTTATGACCTGGTACTCATGGATATACAGATGCCGGAACTGGGCGGTCACGCGACCGCGCAACGCATCCGCGCCGCCGATCAGTTCAGCCAGCTTCCCATCCTTGCGCTGACGGCACATGCAACGCTGGAAGAGCGCGAACTATGCCTGCGCTCCGGCATGCAGGATCATCTGTCCAAGCCGCTGCATCCCGATCAGCTGTATCACCAGGTAGGCCGCTGGCTCAAATCGGACAACGCAGCAACCGGCGCCCATGACGAGGCAGCCGCACAAACCGCAGCCCTCGCAGCATCGGTGCGCGACGAACATGATGCACAGGCTCTTCCCGGATTCGATATTGAAGGAACGCTGGAAAGACTGGGCGGAGATCGTGCCTTGCATCGACAAGTGCTGGAGATGATGCTGCCCCTGCTGCGCAATGCGCTGGAGCAGATCGACAGCGCTGCACGTCATGACGATCAGGATGCGATTCGGGCGGTGGTTCACAATATTGCCGGCATGGCCGCCAATGTCGGTGCGGTAGCGCTGGCAAATGCCGCAACCACCCTGGAATCCGCGCTCAACAGGCAGGAAGCATCGGACGCCGATATCGCGGCTTTCTGCGGCATCGTGCATCAAACCATGCAGACGCTAGAACGGCACCTCGCAGCCTAGACTTCCCGCATCGCTACGCAGCAAGCCCTTGATTTTTAAAGAGAAGCATCCGAGTTCGCACAGGCCTTGTGCAAAGTAAGCGCTCTCTTCAAGGCAATTGCCCGCGGTCAAATCCCTTACCTGAACTTTCCGTATGCTTTGCTTACCAGATCGCTCTTCACTGAAGGGCGCCGACAAAGGAAGCATCGGGTACAGCTCAGCATACGACGATTCAATATACGGCAATGCCGCGAACGGCCGGCAGTACGCAGCCTCACCGTCAAGCCGATCGCCCGGCATGGCTACAGGACAGGCGGATGACACAAGGTGCTAACACTTCTACTCTTGCATTGACCGATTGCGGCAAGCCGGCTGCGGATCAGGCCTGCTTACGTTCCACGCAACTCTACAAAGGCAGGGTGCCGGAATTCGCTCAGGCGCTCTGGCTTGCGCTGCAACGCAGGCCTGACTCGCTGGATGGCGATCCGCTGCAGCCGCGCAGCTCGCGAGATATTTATACCTATGCAGTCCTGGAAGATGGGCGGCCGCTGGTAGTGTTCTTCTTCCAGCTAACCCGGAATAAGGCGCGGGTACTGAACCAGGCCGCGCAGGCATCCGGGGCCGAGCTGCAGCAATTCAGCCGTTACCTTTTCCAGCACTTTCCGTCCGTGCGCCGCATCTCTTTTTTTTCACAGCAGCGCTACATACAAATCCAGGGAAAGAAGCGCTTGCATAAAAACGCTGAGCGGCTTTTGCTGCCGCCCGAGCTCACGGTGCGCATGGAAGAAGCCCTGCGCTTCAGTCGTCACAACGTGAAGTATTTCCTGCAGCGCTTAAAGCAGGACCATCCGGATTTCAAAATCGAAGTCCATGCCAACACCGCTGACACGGCCTTGCAATGTCGCGCCTTATTGCAATTGAATCGCCCTCAGCTCGCCCATAAAAGCGCTGCGCAAATGCCGCTCGATGAAGCCGGCGAAAATCTCGTGCGCGCGGCGCAGGAAGCGGGCTGGGTGTGCGTGCTGAAAATCGGCGGCCGCATCGCGGCAGGGGCGATCTGCCTGCGCAGCGGCAGGGATAGCCAGTTGCATTTCCTGGCACAGGATCCGCGCCTGCAGGCTTATGGGCTGGGCATGCTGTGCTGTTATTTCACGGCCTGCGAGCATATCGATAGGCAGCGCGGCAAAGCTGGCGCCACCATCATCAGGCCGCGTGCTGTGCATGCACTGAGGGTGCGGCAAGAATGCATGCCGGTGCTGAGCTTGCACCGGCCGCATGCATCGTGGCTGGTGCGTTGCGACCATGCGTTATATACCGTAGCCATCCATCACTGGCGGCGCACGATGCAGTTGCGCGACGACTGCCTGCAGCTTGGCCAGGCGCTGGTGCGTTTAGTCGCGGCCTGGAGACTGGGCTATCAGATGATGAAGAAGCGCCTCGCTTCGCTCTGGCGCCTGCCTGCCCTGCCCGCTTTTCTGCGCAGTCATTGAGGCGAACACGATTGCCGCTTCATGTCGCGAAGGCTTCATCGATTTCCATGATGAGACCGGTCTTGCTGCCGTCGTAACCCGACAGCTCGGACAACAGGCGCCGGAATTCCTCGCCTTGCAGCATGCCGACAATTTCCTTCAGCGGACCTTGATTCATGGCTTGCCTGTCGGCGGCAAAAAAATAACGCTCGCGTATCAGCGGCACGAAATCCAGGCCGAAACGCTTGGCCGCCGTTTCCACCCCGACTCCGACATCAGCCATGCCGCTGGCGATAAAAGCGGCCACGGCGGCATGGGTGAATTCAGCGCTTTCGTAGCCGCGTATCGATGAAGTGGGAATGCCTTCCTTTTCCAGCATCAGTTCCAGCAGCAGGCGCGTGCCCGAGCCCGGCTGGCGGTTGACGAAATGCACGCCGGGTTTTTGCAGGTCGGCGAGCGTATGAATATGCTTGGGATTGCCGGGTGCCAGGAAAAAACCCTGCGTGCGCACCGCCAGATGAATCAGCACATGCTGCTCGGCATTCAGCCACTTGGCATAGCGCTTGTATGCCTGGGTTTCAAATTCCCCCAGCGGCACATGAAAGCCGGCCAGATCGCATTCGCGCCGCGCCAGCGCCGCCACCGCTTCCGTGCTGTTGCGATAGCGCAGCTCCACCGGCAGGTTGGCGGCATTGAGGTGATCCAGCAGGGTCGCCACTGCAAAACCGTGCGTCGCATCTATGCGCAGCGCGGAACGGGAACCCAGCACGGTCTTGTCCAGCTCCGCTTCCAGTTCGGAAGCCAGGCTTTGCAAGGTCGGCGAAAGACGGGCGCTGATGCGCTTGTCGGCCCACAGCAGGGTTTCAGCCAAAGGACTCAGGCGCGTGCCCTTGCCCGGCCGCTTGATTAGCAATTTGGCATTAAAGAGTTGCTCCGCCGCCATCAATTGCCCCCAGACATGCCGATACGACAAGCCGCTGGCCTTGACGGCAGCGGCAATGGAGCCGGATGACTGGATAGCCGCCAGCAGACTCAATAGCAACTCCGTATCCAGCGCAGGGCCGGGTTTTGCCGCTACCGTCCGGCTGATTTTCCAGTGCGGATTTATGGAAACCTTAAACATTCTGCACTCATTTATGTACGCATTTATGTACTATATTACATATTTAGACCGCCACTTTACTCCTATACATACCCACTATCAACCTCATAAGCCTATGTCACATAAAACATATATGGTAGAATTTTCCGCCATAGGTGTTGGTGACATAACCAATGACCGACTTAATAATTCCTCCCCGGCATCGGCTGCCTCTTTGTAAAGCACCGTGCCTTTTACAAATTTGACAGAGAAGAGATCTCGCAAATGAATCGAACAGTTATTCCAATTGCTGCGGTGCCGGTAGTGGATCGTGAGCGCCGGCGTGCAGCGCCGAAAGGTCGTCGGGTCGATCCCAAGGCGCAATCGGAAGTGCGTGCCTTGCTGGGTGATGAATCCCGTCAGCGTGACTTGCTGATTGAGCACTTGCACAAGCTGCAGGATCATTTCGGCCATCTTTCTTCGGCACACATGGCAGCTCTGGCTCAGGAAATGGGCCTGGCGCAAACCGAAGTGTATGAAGTCGCTTCGTTCTATCATCATTTCGATATCGTCAAGGAAGGCGACACTCCGCCGCAGGCGCTGACGATTCGCGTATGCGACGGCCTGTCGTGCGAAATGGCGGGCGCGCAGGACTTGCTGGCGAAACTGCCGGATATCCTGGGCAAGGACGTGCGCGTGATTCACGCACCTTGCGTGGGCCGCTGCGAAACCGCGCCGGTCGCCATCGTGCATCAGAATCCGGTTACCAACGCAACGATCGATAAAGTCGTTGAAACCGTCAAAGCCGGCGCGACCACGCACGTTGAAAAAGACCAGATCACTTTCGAAAAGTATGTCGCTGAAGGCGGCTACGAATTGCTGAAAGAATGCATCTCCGGCACCCGCAATTCGGAAGACACCATCAAGGTGATGGAATCCTCCGGCCTGCGCGGTCTGGGCGGCGCAGGCTTCCCGGCCGGTCGCAAATGGCGCATCGTGCGCGATGCACTGGGTCCGCGCTTGATGGCGGTGAACATCGACGAAGGCGAACCCGGCACGTTCAAGGATCGCTACTACCTCGAACGCGATCCGCATCGCTTCCTGGAAGGTATGCTGATCGCTGCATGGGCAGTTGGCATCGAATCCATCTATATCTACCTGCGTGACGAATACCACGGCTGCCGCACGATGTTTGAAGCAGAGATCGCCAAGCTGAAAGCCAATCCGCCGATCAAGGACATGCCGGAAATCTCGCTGCGTCGCGGCGCCGGTGCCTACATCTGCGGTGAAGAATCCGCGATGATCGAATCGATCGAAGGCAAGCGCGGCATGCCGCGTCTGCGTCCACCCTATGTGGCGCAAGTCGGTCTGTTCGGTCGTCCTACGCTGGAACACAACTTCGAAACCCTGTACTGGGTTCGCGACATTATGCAAAAAGGCGCGGACTGGTTCTCGGGCCACGGCGCGAATGGCCGCAAGGGTCTGCGCTCCTTCTCGGTATCGGGTCGCGTGAAGAATCCTGGCGTGCATCTGGCGCCAGCCGGCATCACGATCCAGCAACTGATCGACGATTACTGCGGCGGCATGCTCGATGGCCAGAAGTTCTACGGCTACCTGCCGGGCGGCGCATCGGGCGGCATCCTGCCGGCAACGATGAATGACATTCCGCTGGACTTCGATACGCTGCAACCGTATGGCTGCTTCATCGGTTCGGCTTCCGTGATCATTCTGTCCGACAAGGATACGGCGGTGGATGCAGCGCGCAACATGATGCGCTTCTTCCAGGACGAGTCCTGCGGTCAGTGCACGCCTTGCCGCGTCGGCACGGCTAAGAGCCTGGCTTTGATTCAGAAGCCCAAGTGGGACACGGCGCTGCTGGCCGAGTTGTCCAATGTGATGCGCGACGCCTCGATCTGCGGTCTGGGTCAGGCAGCACCGAATCCGGTGGATTGCGTGATCAAGTACTTCCCGCATGAACTGGCCTAAGGCGCGAAAGGATACGACATGAATGCGATTACCCGTAACGAAATGGCCCAACTGGATGCACCAGTGGTGACCTTTGAAATCAATGGCAAGCCGGTTTCCGGCACCGCCAATGAAACCATCCTGCAAGTCGCCAAGCGCGAAGGCATCGCCGTTCCGCACCTGTGCTACAAGGATGGCCTGGATACCGCCGGCAACTGCCGCGCCTGCGTAGTAGAAATCGACGGCGAACGCGTGCTGGCACCTTCGTGCTGCCGCCATCCGTCCAACGGCATGAAAGTGACCACCGACAGCGAACGCGCCGTTGCTTCGCAAAAGATGGTGCTGGAACTGCTGCAGTCGGATATGCCGGAGAAAGACTACACGCGCAAGAATGAAGTGGACTTCTGGTCCGAAAAACTCGGCCTGGGCAAACCACGCTTCGAATCGCGCGGTCAGTGGGTCGCTGATCTGTCGCACCCGGCGATTGCGGTCAACCTGGACGCGTGTATTCAATGTACCCGTTGTCTGCGTGCCTGCCGCGACGAGCAGAACAATGACGTGATCGGCCTGGCCTTCCGCGGCGAAAGCGCGAAGATCGTGTTCGACATGGACGATCCTATGGGCGCCTCTACCTGCGTAGCTTGCGGCGAATGCGTACAAGCCTGCCCGACCGGCGCGCTGATGCCGGCACGCGATGCGGCGCTGGCTGCACCGGACAAGAAAGTGGCGTCGGTCTGCCCGTTCTGCGGCGTCGGTTGCCAGCTGACCTACAACGTCAAGGACGACAAGATCACCTACGTGGAAGGCCGCGATGGCCCGGCCAACCTGAGCCGCCTGTGCGTGAAGGGCCGCTACGGTTTCGACTATGCGCACCATCCGCACCGCCTGACCAAGCCGCTGATCCGTCGCGCCGATGCGCCGAAATCCGGCGACTTCGTGATGGATCCGGATCATGTGATGGACGTGTTCCGTGAAGCGACCTGGGAAGAAGCGCTGGAGTTTGCCGCTGGTGGTCTGCGCAACATTCGCGATACCCATGGCAAGAAAGCGCTGGCAGGTTTCGGTTCCGCCAAGGGTTCGAACGAAGAAGCCTACCTGTTCCAGAAACTGGTTCGTACCGGCTTCGGCTCCAACAACGTCGACCACTGCACCCGCTTGTGCCATGCATCGTCTGTCGTGGCGCTGCTGGAAGGCATCGGTTCCGGCGCCGTGTCCAACCCGGTGATGGACGTAGCCAAGGCTGAAGTGGTGATCGTAATCGGCTCCAACCCGACCGTGAACCACCCGGTTGCCGCGACCTTCATCAAGAACGCCGTCCGTAACGGCACCAAGCTGATCGTGATGGATCCGCGCCGCTCCGAACTGGGCCGCGTTGCGCATCGCTTCATCCAGTTCAAGCCGTCCACCGACGTGGCGCTGCTGAATGCGATGATGCATGTGATCGTGACCGAGAACCTGGTGGACAAGGACTTCATTGCCAGCCGTACTGAGGGCTATGAAGAGGTCAAGAAGAATGTCGAGAACTACAGCCCCGAGAAGATGGCGCCGATCTGCGGCATCGATGCCGAGACCATCCGCTACATCGCTCGCCTGTACGCCACCTCCAAGGCTTCCATGATCCTGTGGGGCATGGGCGTATCCCAGCACGTACACGGCACCGACAATGCGCGCTGCCTGATCGCACTGGCGCTGATGACCGGTCAGATCGGCCGTGACGGCACCGGCCTGCATCCGCTGCGCGGCCAGAACAACGTGCAGGGTGCATCTGACGCCGGCCTGATTCCGATGGTGTACCCGGATTATCAGCGCGTGGATGATCCAGGCGTACGTGCCAAGTTCGCCAAGGCGTGGAATGTATCGGAAGACTCGCTGGACGCGACTCCTGGCCTGACCGTGGTGGAAATCATGCACGCGATCAAGGAAGGCAAGATCCGCGGCATGTTCGTGCAGGGTGAAAACCCGGCCATGTCCGATCCGGATGCCAACCATGCGCGTGAAGCCTTGGCAGCACTGGACCACCTGGTGGTGCAGGATATCTTCCTGACCGAAACCGCTTATCTGGCCGACGTGGTCCTGCCGGCATCGGCCTTCCCCGAGAAGACCGGTACCTTCACCAACACCGACCGTATCGTGCAGATGGGCCGCCAGGCGATCAATCCTCCGGGTGACGCCAAACAAGACTTGTGGATTCTGCAGGAAATGGGCAAGCGCCTGGGCCTGGACTGGAACTACCAGCACGTGTCGGAAGTCTTCGACGAAATGCGCAAGACCATGCCAAGCATTGCCGGCATGACCTGGGACAGGCTGGAAGCAGAACACTCGATCACCTATCCTTGCGAAAAAGAAGGCGATCCGGGCGAACCGGTGGTGTTCATCGACAGCTTCCCGCGTCCGTCCGGCAAGGCCCGTTTCGTACCGGCCGACATCATCCCGGCAGCAGAACGTCCGGATGAGGAATATCCGTTCGTGCTGATCACCGGCCGTCAGCTGGAACACTGGCATACCGGTTCCATGACCCGTCGCGCGACGGTGCTGGATGCGCTGGAACCGGATCCGACTGCGCTGGTCCATCCGCTGGATCTGGCGGCCATGGGCGGCAAGCCGGGCGATGTCTTGACCCTGGAATCGCGTCGCGGCAAGGTAACTTTGTATGCACGTGCGGATGAAGGTACGCCGCGCGGGGCAGTGTTTGTACCGTTTGCTTATTACGAAGCGGCGATCAACACGCTGACCAATGCAGCACTGGATCCGTATGCGAAGATCCCGGAATTCAAGTACTGCGCAATCCGGGTCAATCTGGGCGGCGATGCTCCTGTCATCACGTCTTATGGTGGCGGACAAATCCTCCAGGCAGCTCTGGAAACGCAATAAGACCTTGAGCTGAAACAAAAAGCCGCACGGTTAACGCCGTGCGGCTTTTTTATTGCCGCTCTTGTTCTGCAAAACGTGGTTTTCTTGTCGCCAGCATTCTCTGCTGCAAAAGCCATTGTTCCAGCTCAAATAATTTCCTCCTGCTTCCGGTAGCGTATGCCTTCCTGGCCGGGGCAAGCCTGCTGCCCCGCCGCTTGTGCAAGCGCATTCCGCTTCAATCAAGGAGGCAGCGATGTCCATTTATATCGATTCCCATATTCACACCAGTGCCCGCACCCAGGATGAAATGGCGGCGATGAAGGCAGCCGGCATTGTGGCGGTCATAGAACCGGCCTACTGGCGCGCCGAACTGCAAGGGCAAGACCATACGCTGCACGATTATTTCAACCGCCTGGTCGGATGGGAGCGCTATCGCGCCAGCCAGTCCGACCTCTGCCATTACTGCACGGTAGGCTTGAGCCCGAAGGAAGCGAATCATCCGCAGATGGTGGAACAGGCGCATGTCGCCCTACCGCTGTATGCCGCCAATGAAGGCGTGGTGGCGATAGGAGAAATCGGATTCGAGGACATGACGGCCAGCGAAGAAACGATGTTTCGCATGCAGTTGCGCCTCGCGAAAGAACATGGCCTGCCGGTACTGGTGCGCACGCCGCAGCGTAACAAGCAGGCGGCAACGCTGCTCAGCCTGCGCTTGTGCGAAGAGGAAGGCATGCCGGCGCATCAGGTCATCATCGGCCAGGGCAACGAGGAAACGCTGCCGCATATCTTTGCGCAGGGCTACTGGGCGGCGCTGAGCCTGTGTTCGGTCAATGGCATGTCCTGCGACACCCTCGTCAATACGGTGGCGCGTTATGGCGGCGAGCGCATCATGATCAATAGCGCGGCCGAATGGGGCTGGGGCCATCCGCTGGCGGTGCCGGGCATTGCGGAACTGATGGCGCAACGCGGCATCCCGCCGGAAATGATACATGTCGTCTGTTATGACCATTCGCTGACGGCTTACGGCAGTAGCGGCCGCATGACGGAAGCGGACTGGCTGACATCGCCGGCAAGATCGGCCGGCCTCGAATCGGCAGAACTGGCGGCGCAGTTCGAAGCACAACAAGCTCTTCCTGCAGACGCGCTGGACTCGCGCTGAGTCGCTGGCCCCTTAGTTGCTGGCCCCTCACCCCCCGGCTCAATCAATGCGCCGCGCATAGTGGCGCCGCAACCATTTGCTCAGCCCGTCCAGGCCGGGAAACAGCACGCGCTCCGTGATATTGGCCTGGTCCATCTTGTCGCGTATCTCCCACTTCAGTTCAGCCGGGATGATGATCTTCTTGTAAAGCGCAGCGCTTTCTTCCCCCTGCCCCTGCCTGTGCTCCATTTCCTCCAGCACCGCATTCAGGCTAGGCACCGTCTGCTCGCCTTCCTTGCGGGGTGAAGACATGATGGAAAACAGCGCCACCTGGTTGACGATGCGATCATCCAGCGACGGCGGCTCCAGGAAGATGACAAAGGACGCTTCCTGCAAACCGTCAAATTCCTCCAGCGTCGGCACCACGTCATCCAGCAGCGCCACGGAAAACACGCTCTTGCGATATTGCTCCAGCTTCATGGCCAGCCTTTCCGGCAGATGCCTGTTGGTCTCGCCGTAATCGATGCACCACACCACGCCATCGGTCACGCGCTGATCCGTTCCCATGTCCGAAGTTGCAAAATGCAAGGCGACATAAGGCGAGTAGGTCCAGTCCAGCAAACGCGTCGGCAAACCGTGATGCTGCGCGACCGCCAGCCAGTTCCACACCGAATTGGCGGTCCAGAGATTGGACGGCGCATACTGGATGAAGTCATTCAGCAGCAGATTTTCGATAGCGATGTAATGGCTGCCCATGCGCATCAGGCCCGGTATCAGCAGCCCTTCCACGCGGCACTGGCCGCGAAACGCATGCCGTGGACGATGGCGCTTCAACGCGACATTCCAGGAATCCGCATACAGCTGTTCCATCAATTCCGTCCAGCTTTGCACTCGAATTTCTCTTGCCATGCGTCGCTCATCCTTTCAGCAGCTATCCGGCCTCTGCAACTCTGACCGCCGCCGCCCGCCAAAATGCCGGCTGACGCGAACTTCCTTGATGCACACCCTCTTTTACGCCAGGCACAATGTTTGCACTGACTGCACCATCACGATTCACACCCTGCCTGAAGGATGCTTTCATGAAATTTTTCAATTCTGTCGTGCCGTCCATTACCACGATGATCAGAATGGACCATACCCATGTCCTGTCCATCTTTCACAAATACAAGATGCATGACGACCCGGAAACCAAGCGCGGCCTGGTCAATTCCGCCTGCATCGCGCTGGAGATTCATGCGCAGCTTGAAGAGGAAATCTTTTATCCAGCCATGCGCGGCGGGCCGGTGGACACGGCACTGGTGGAAAAAAGCATTCCTGAACATGATGAAATGAAAAGGCTGATCGCCGATCTGCAGCGCATGGAACCGACCGATCTTGGGTATGACCAGACTTTCATGGAGCTGATGCGCGATGTCATCCATCACGTGGCCGATGAAGAAACCACCTTGCTGCCGGATGCCGAACGCCTGATCCCGGAGCGCCTGTCCGAACTGGGTGCGCAAATGACCAAGCGCCGCATTGAACTGCTCAAGCCGCGCGCCGGGGAACTGGCCGCCAACACTGCCAAAGGCATGCCCAAGACAACGGTATTGCTGGCGGCAAGCGCGGTGGTAGCGGGCAGTTATGCGATGCGGCGCGTGATGCGACGGCAGGCATGAAGATGGGCGTCAAGCTCGTGGATATCGCGCCAGCGGCCATAACGCAAGATGAGCCTGACTTCGGCAACGGCGATTTTCCAAACAAGGCCACACTGATGGCAACCGTGGATGCGAACAAGCCGCGGTTCGGCCGAGGAACCGTCGGCATTGGAGCGGCGACGTCCTTTCACGGCTTCATTGTTTCCCAAGCGTTGGTTTAACTCTAAAGCTTCTCTCCGCAGAGTAGAGTCGGAAGCCCCAGTGAATGGAATGGAGCAGCGATTACCGCAGCTTATGCTGCTCCATGCATGACTCGCGAATTTTTACTAAGGCAATGATGAAAACTAATCGGGACTGCGATAAATGGAAACCAGGCCGGAAAGCCCTCCGCCATTGACCGCTGCATGGCCGGGAAGCTGAATGGCTTGTCCCAGCAGATCTCTCCTCGGGCGAGGGCCTTCGTCTGCATCGGCATGGGCAGGCCGAATTATCCTGGCTGATGAGAAAGTCAAATCCATGGTGAATTGACCGTCAAGATTATGGAAGGCAGCAAGCTCGCTGCCCGCCTGTGAAAATGCCTGCTCCAGATCGACCAGGAGAATATGACTGCTGGTATCGCCATAGTTGTCGATCAATTGGGTGACCGGCATTAGCCTGACTGAATCAGCTGGCACGGGAAAATCGGTGGTCACCGTAGTTCCGTTATACGACTCCCCGGCAAAGAACAATGTCGCATCCTCTAAAGCTTTTGCTGAAATCAGGCGGCCTTGGTCATTGGTTTCGAGTTCTACTCGATCGATAATGAAAGTCACGCGCTCCGGCTGCTGGCCCGCCGGTACGCCCCCGGCACTGGCCACTTCCGTGAAATTCATGGCGACACGACCAATAACCTTTTGCGCACCCGTTTCAGACTGGTCTGTTTCATCATTGAGTACACCCGTACCGATCCGGATACCGAAACTGGCGATAGGTGCTGCAGGCGCAATGATGGAAGGCGGTACTTGCTTGCTTCTATCTGCTTCAGTCCCGCCCGAAGCGATGTGCAAACCAGTCTCCTCGAAATATTTGATGGTGGCGCCATTGTAAGGCTCGGCCGCTCCTGGCCAGCCAGGTGTGCGGTTGCGATTAATAAATACCACTTGATTGCCGACAACCGAAAGATGCCCTCTTAGCTGCGGATCAGTTGCGGTAACCGGTGTGACGGGATCTGGATCGGGGTTCGGATTCGGATTATTTGCAGGGGGCTGATTAATCGGCAGATTGGTGCCGCTATTATTGCCACCCGACTCCTGCCCATTCCCTCCACCACCTCCACATGCCGCAATCAAAGCTGCCATTGCGAAAATAATTATCAACTTTGACTGCTGATTCATTTAACGGCCCTCTTATTTTTCATCTTCGATGACGTGCTAACCCACTTCGCCAAGCCGGTATGCCCGCCAGGCGCTTAGTACGTTTTTTAATACCAGTTAGTGTTGGTGAAGAGGGAAATCCGGAGCTGCGGAAAATTAAGCCTTGCCGGGTCGGGGCTATATTTGAATCAAGTTTTTATTAGAAGAGGAAAACTATTTCTTTCAAGCTGGTGTCGAGTGTCCCGGACATTGGTAGCGGTGGCTAGAATTAACGGTCCTTACTTTGGCGCAAGTATCGGAAAGCATTTGATTTATATAGAACGCAATTGCAGCAGCCAGGCCGGCCTGCGTCACCCGGTAAAATTTTCCGGCAGTTGCCGCTTGAATGAAAAAGGGCGCAGCAGGTTGAAACCGCTGCGCCCTTTTCTTTTATTGCACCGCGCTGTTTACACGTAAGTGAAGAACATTTTTGTGGCGAGAATGTAAAGCAGCAAGGCGAAGATGCGCTTTAAGGTCACTATCGGCAAACGATGCGCCAGGCGCGCGCCGAAGGGAGCGGTCACGACGCTGCCCGCCACCAATCCCGCCAAGGCCACCAGCGAGACGAAACCCATGGTATCCGGCGGCAGGCCCGGCACTTGCCAGCCTGAAATGATGTAGCCGGCGCTGCCCACGATTGCAACCGGGATGCCCATCGCGGCCGCCGTGCCGATGGCGGTGGTAAGCGGCACGCCGCACCACAGCATGAAGGGCACGGTCATGAATGCGCCGCCTGCCGACACCAGGCCGCACACGATGCCGATCAGCAGTCCCAGCGAAAACAGCAGGGGCGTGCCGGGCAAGGGGCGCGATGTCGCAGGTTTGCGATTCAGGATCATTTGCGTGGCGCCGGCATACACGATGATGGAAAAAGCCAGCGCCAACTGCGATTGGGAAATCCATCCCGCAGCCAGCGTCGACAGCAGGCTGCCAACAACCAGGCCCGGCGACATGCGCTTGACGATATGCAGATCGACGCCGCCAAGCCGGTAATGCTCGCGCACGCTGGAAGCGGAGGTAAAGACAATGGAAGCCATCGCTGTGCCCAGCGACAGATGCACGATGTAGTCAGGCGACACGGCCTGCGCGGCAAACAGAAAAGCAAGGATAGGCACCAGCGTCATGCCGCCGCCTATGCCCAGCATGCCGGCCAGGATTCCGACGAAAGCGCCCGCCACGATATAAGCTGCAAACCAGGTCACGTTATCTCCCGAGCAAGATTTCGCATCATAGCGGTTTTGCGCCGGAAGTGTAATGAAATCGTGACGTGCGTCGCAGCCTGCTCGTTAAGAAGAAAACGCGGATGCTTCGTTGATGTTTTTAACGGCGCGGCTCGGCCTGCTCCGGCGACACATCGGCAGGCGTTCTGCCGAGCGCATCGCTGCCTTGTCCACTCGGCGACCCACCAGAAGTGGCGGCACTGCCGCCCCGCGCGCATTAGAATTGCGGGGACGGG
>JAFAGG010000096.1 GCA_023422955.1 Pseudomonadota bacterium
CTCTCGCCTGGCAATGTCAGGCACGTATCGGCTTCAATAGCGCCGGCATGCCTGACTCAATGCGCAATTGGGCTTAATTTAGCTTCAATTCGGCTTCAATGCAGCCGATGAGGCAAACCGATCAGCCGGCGCCTCAACCGAATTGCTGCAACTCGAACACCTCGGCGTAAGGCTGATTGCCGCCCGCTTTCATGGCGGCGTCCCGGTTGACCTTTAGCACACGCTCGTCGAATCCGTAGCCCCGGGCGGCCAGATTGCGTTCCTGCTGGGAGCGGTGAAAGCGCAGCAACTGGGCTTTCCATGCCGCCTCTTCCTCGCCGAAACAGGTGTACATATCCGCGCGCATATCCCCGGTTTTCGCATCCTGATTGAGACAGGCAAGCACCGTCATGCCATCGCGCACGGCGATTTCGCAGAAAGTTTCATAAGTGCGCCGGTGGGTAGGATTGCTGTCGTTGCCGTGAGGCAGAAACACCAGGTCCGGGCGCGTGGCATGCAGATAGCCGCGCAGCGTTTCCTTGTCGCGCGCATCGCTGTCGGGCGAAACGTCCGCCCCGCTTCTTTGCCACAGGCGCAGAAAACTCAAGTGCTTCGCAGGCAGGCCGAAAAACTCGCAACTTGCCTGCTGTTCCGCTTCGCGCACCAGGACTTTGGCCGAGGCGTCATGCAAGCCTTTCCAGCCATCTTCTATGCCATTGGCGCCCGTGGTCAGCACAGCCAGGTGAATGACATGGCCTTGCTGATGAAGTTTATGCAGCGTCACGCCTATGGCATCGAAATCATCCGGATGCGGCGCCAGCACGGCAACGACCAGCGGAACCGGAAGCTGCAATTCCGAGAACAGGAAGGGACGATGCTTGGGCAGCAGGTCGGAAAAATTCATCTTCATCGTGTCCTCTTCTGAACGGTGAACCAGGAACCAGGGTGAACGGCGAGCTTGCATCATGCAGGCCCGGAACAGCTTGTCGCAGTTCATCCCTGGCTTATTTTTAGAGCACTTCTTGCGCTTTCTCTTGCACTTTCTTTTCACGCGCCCCGCCCGGGACCAGCGGCTTGCCGCAGCTTCGGGGAGCGGCAAAGCACGCCTTCTCCGGCTTGTTCGCCTGTCTTTTTACAAGACTTTACCGACAATCTGAAAAACTGCCACCTCCCTTGCACAAAACACTGGGGAAACGGCAGACGGCTTGGTATGATTCTGCCCCATGATCGATCCCGCAGACCATGTCACCCAACCCCTGCCCGTGCCGGCGCCGATGGCTCTGCGCTTGGACACTCCTACCCGCAGCCTGCAAGCGGAACTAGTGCAGGATCTGCTGGGCAGCTGGATGGTTATTCAAAGCTGGATAGGCAAGCATGGCGGACGCAATGGCCGCAAAGTCACGCTGGTCGACACGCATGACGCCGGTCTCGCCCTGCTGCATCAACTCTGCAAACGCCATCACGTTTCTGAAATGCTCGACGCCTGAGCCTTTGCCGCATCGGGGGGCGCTCCGCTCTTGCTCAAACTGCATCTTTTGCTGCTCCCGGGCTTTCAAACGTTTCCGTCTTTGCCGCAATACGCATCGCTTCAGCGCTTGCAGCCGAACAGCAATAATTGCTTACAAGTGCTGTCCCGTTTATACCACCTCGCATACATAGAAATCTTGCCGGATTGAGAATGCCTGACCATAATTTGCCTGGCTCGCCATAACCGGCGACTCGTCGCAAAACCCGCTTACCCAATATCACAATAACAAGCGCAAGGCCGCAAGGAGACATGAAGGTGGAGGCAGCAGCTGTTTTTGTCAAAACACAGAAGGGTCGCGACGAAGTTCGCACCCGGTCCCATCAGTTGTCCGCACGCGAGCGCACGACGCTGATCATGATCGACGGCAAACGCCACTTCGCGGATTTGCTGACGCTGAGCCCGACACCGAACGAGTTGGAACAGCATCTGCATACCCTGCTGCAAGCGCAGCTGATTTGCCTGCAAAGCGAAACGGCGGCGCCCGCCGCAGAGGTTCCGCTTGCTGCCGACACGGCTGATGACACGTCTGATTTATCCGTCATGCAGGCAATCCCCGACCCCGAGCTTGAAAAAACGCGCCAGTTCATACAGGACGTCGCGCAAGAAACGCTGGGCGCGGATGCTGCCGCATTTACTCACACCTTGGGCGGATTGAAAGACAGGCAAGCCTTGCTGAATTTTGCCCAGCATCTGCGCGATGTTTTGTATCGGATAACAAACGGCAAGGAAGCCGACCAATTCCTGCAAACCGTCAGGGAACTCGCTCCCAAGACCTAACCTGCTGGCTTCATCTCTTCGCTTCCATTCCCGCCTCCACCCTACTTCCTCCCTTTCTCCCTTCCTTTCTTGCTTCTTTGCCTGCTACGGCACTCAGGTTGAAACGCCGTAAGAAACCCTGCAAACCAACGCTTTGGTGCGGTGCAAGCGCAGCAAATTTCCCGCAAATTTCTTGTTCTTTTTATCTTTCCTCTTCCTTTTCAGCAAAAATATTTTTTCCTGAAGAAAACTTTTCTTGCGGCAAGAGGTCTGTGATGAGGTCTCGTTCTGAGCTTTAACAAAAAGAACCTCATGTCCATTCTGAAAACGCTGCCTGTCTTTCCCCTGATGCGCCCCGCCGCATGCGTATTCCTGCTTGCAAGCCTGAGCGCATGCGGTGGAGGCGGCTCGGGTGACTTGCAGGCCTCCTTGCAAGATCCCGCTGCATCCTCCGACGATTCCGCCTGGTCGGATAATGCGCCCGGCGTCGATCGTCCCTTGATGATTTCCGAAATTGCAAGCAATTACTACAGCAACGATGTCGCCTGGCTGGAGGTCTACAACCCCAATTCCACGCCGGTGACCCTATCCGACTTCAAGCTGCGCACCAGCCACATCAATCCGCAGTCCGGCGCCATTTCCTATGCGCCGCTGACGTTCAGCCTGCCTGCGAAAACGGTACCGGCGCGCGGCTATTTCGTCATTGCCGCCAAGGTGCATGACAAGCTGGCCAACAATGAACAGATCGCCTATATCAGCAGCGACTCCAGCGTGCCGTTCTGGAATGCCAATGGTTCGGTGGAACTGGTCAGCGCCGGCAAAACGGCGGATTTCGTGCGCTTCGGCAGTTCGACGGCGGCGCCCTTATCAGGCAGCGCCTGGAAAAGCGGCAATGTCGCCGCCCTGCCCTCAGGCCCGGAAGAGCATGGCAAATCCATCGCTCGCCTGCTGCAGCGGGGCATGGCCGACACCAATACCGCGTCGGACTGGACGCTGGTCAATTTCGCCACGCCGGCCGGGCAAAATGATGTTCCCGCAGGCGTGGTCGATTCCGACCGCGACGGCATACCGGACAGCGCCAAGATAGCAGGCAATACCTATGGCGGCCTGGATCTGCACGCGATGGGCGCGCGCCCCGGCCGGCGCGACATTTTCATCGAAATCGATTACATGCAGGGCACCGATGTCGCGCTAACGCCGCGCCGCGAAGCCTTGCAGAAAATGGTCGATGCCTTCGCCTTCCAGGACATCGCGGTGCACCTGGATAGCGGCGATTTGTACAGCGCAGACTTCGACCCGGCCCAGTTCAACCTGGGCGGCGGCAATCCGCTGGCTTTTGCGCCCTGCATAGAACTGGCCAGCGCCAGCAGCCAGTCGCGCGCCGGCTGCACCTCGTTCTACGACTACAAGAGTGCGAATTTCGATGTGCGCCGCAAGCAGTTCTTTCACTACGCGGTTTTCGGCAATTCGCAGAATCCCGATGGCAGCGGCGGCTCTTCCGGCGTGGCGGAAGTCTACGGCAACGACCTGCTCGTCACCGTCGGCGGCAACGGCCTCAATACCCGCACTACGGCCAACCGCAACCTGCTGATCAATATCCAGGCCAGCACGCTGATGCATGAACTGGGACACAACCTGGGCCTGCTTCACGGCGGCAATGAAAACCTCAATTACAAACCCAACCACACCAGCATCATGAATTACATGTACCAGTTCGGCGGAGTGAGCAATACGCCGGACAGCATGCATGCGGCCGAGCGCTATTACCTTGCCAACGGCATGAAGGGCAAGACTTACTGCAACCTGGTGGAAAACTCCCCCTGCTCCGGCAGCTTCATAATGAACTATTCGGAGGGCAAGTCAGCCGACCTGGATGAACGCAGCCTGAGCGAAGCCGGCAATATCGGCCGCGGCACCTTCGAAGGCGCCTATGCCGACTGGAATAATGACGGCTTGCTGAATCCCGGCGGATATGCGCGCAACCTGAATCCTCAATACGATTCCACCCTGAGCGTGCTGAGAGATTTCGATGAATGGTCCGGCCTGCGCGTGTCCTTCGCCCGCGGCTATTCCGGCAACAACACGGGCGACTCGCTTAATGCGCCCGCCAGGCTGCCCCGCCACAATCCCATGAACAACAATCCGCGCGTGCTGCTGGACGAAGAGCCGCTGCCACCGCATGTGAAGCTCCTGATCGATGAACTCAAGGCAGAAGAAAAAACGCACCAGTGGAAGAGACACCACTGGAAAAAACATAAACATCAGGATACTCAACAATAAAGGCAAGCATGAAAACCGTATCTGAAAAAGTATGGCTGGCCGCCGTAGGCCTGATCGTTCTCTACAGCGTTTATCCGAACGGCGTGGTAAGCGCCGAAAAGATAAGCATGGATGGCCTGGACCCGCTTTCGCCCCGCTCCGGCGACGGAGTGACGCCGACCGTCAGCGGCAAACGCGTGGAAATCCCGCTGCCTGAGCAGCCCCCTGTCTGCATCGAAGGCTGGCCGGCGTTTCTGCCGCAGGAATTCGCGGCGCAGAAAGTAGAGGCAAGCCGACTCCTCCACCCCTCGGGGCCGGCCGACCTGATTGCCTTCACCCGCATAACGGAACAGCGCCCCTGGCTGCTGGCAGGCACCGGCGCGACGCCCGGCAGCGAACTGGTCGAGGGCTGGCAACTGCAGTTCAATGACAAGGAATGGTCGCTATCCAATGGCAAGGAGGAAAAGCCTCTGCGCACGGTCAACAAGCCGGCGCGGCCGACCATCGTCGCCCACGGCAAGGAGCGCTGGTGCGTCTACCTGCTCTCCTTTGATCTTCCGGCTGCACAACCGGGCCAGGCTCCTGAAGGCGAAGCTCGGGCAAGCTGGGCGGCCGTGCGCTTGAGTTCCGGCAAGCGCCACGACGCGGAATAGCAGCAGCTCCGGCAAGGCGGCCTTGCAAGCCGCCCCGTCTTCCCGGCCTTCCTCCCTCCCTGCTGCACCGCTGGCGCGGATGATGCTTCCTGCAAGAGATCGATCCAAGGACGATGCGAGAACCGATCAACCTCTTCTCTTCATGGAGCCGCCTCATGCGCCCCCCTTGTCTGCATACCGACCCCGGCCATCAGCCGCCCGAGATCCCGAACATCCCGCCGGACCGGCCTGAAATCCAGCCTTCCCCCCAACCGCAACCTGAAATTCCGGAGCCGCCGGCCGACCCTATCATCCCCGAACCGGGCCATGCCCCGGAAATCGAGCCGAACCGAAGCCCCACTGAAATTCCTGCGCCCGGCCCGGAGCTGGCGGAGGCCAGCCTCTAGGCATCTGGAATTTATTTCATGCAGCCTTGCGCGTACCAGGGCAGGACTTGATGTCATTGCCTTGCAACAAGTGTTTGGGGGCTTGCTACAATAAGCTCCCTCTCCCTTCTCTGCCTGCCCTATGGACCGCGTATTTTTCCTGTTCGGAACCCTGTTCGCTTTTATCGCCGTCGGCGCCGGCGCTTTCGGCGCTCACGGCCTGAAAGGCCGTATCACACCCGACATGCTGGCGATATTCGACATCGCCGTGCGTTATCAGATGTCGCATGCACTGGCCTTGTTTGCCGCAGCATGGGCTGTGACGCGCTGGCCGGGCGCCATGACAAATGCCAGCGGCATGTTTTTCATCGCCGGCATCCTGATTTTCTCGGGCAGCCTGTATGTGCTCTCGCTGACGGGAATCAAGTGGCTGGGCGCGATTACGCCAATAGGCGGACTGGCATTTCTGGCGGGCTGGATTTGCCTGGCCTGGGGTGCGCTGAAGGCTTGAAACGGCGCTGCTTCTGTCCAGCTCGATCTGGAATCCCATGCAAACCAAATCAATAAATTAAATTAACAATATACAATAAACCGTTGATTAAAAACAATTTAATTTAAATTGTTGCTTGCAACCTCCTGTTAAAGCAATTTATACGAAACTCACCCTAACGGCATGAAAACAAAAGGAAACAACATCAGCGCCAATGCCGAATTTCATGCCGGTGCCAGGCTTTTATTTTTCTTCCCTGACTGCCTGATGCCTTTTCGGTTTTTTCTCCCCCGCCTGATTGCATGAGTCATCCGCTCACTCCCGCCACCGCACTGATGCTGGTCATCCCCCCGCTGCTGTGGGCCGGCAATGCCGTGGTCGGTCGCCTGGTCAATGACCTGGTGCCGCCGCTGACGCTGAATTTCATACGCTGGTTGATAGCCCTGGTCATCCTGCTGCCTTTCGCCTGGTCCGGACGCCATCATTTACCGGTCTTGTGGCGCAACTGGCGGCCGCTGACTTGGCTGGGTTTGCTGGGCATAGGCATGTATAACGCGCTGCAATACATGGCATTGCAAAGCTCGTCGCCGCTGAATGTCACGCTGGTCGGCGCCAGCATGCCGGTATGGATGCTGCTGATCGGCCGTTTGTTCTTCGGCAGCACGGTCAGCGGCAGGCAGGCAGCCGGCGCCCTGCTTTCCATCCTGGGCGTGCTGATCGTATTGTGCCGCGGCGACTGGAATGAATTGCTCGAAATGCGGCTGCTGCCCGGCGATGTCTACATGATCATCGCGACCATAGCCTGGTCTTTTTACAGCTGGCTGCTGGCGCGCAGCAAGCTCCCGCAGGAACTGAAGAGTAACTGGGCGGCGTTTTTATTCGCGCAGGTAAGCTATGGAACCTTGTGGGCCGGGCTGTTTACGGTCGGTGAATGGTCGTTCTCCACTCCGGAAATTCACTGGGGACTGCCCTTGGTCGCGGCACTGCTGTTCGTCGCCATCGGCCCGGCGGTGGTAGCCTATCGCTGCTGGGGCCTGGGCGTGCAGCGCGTGGGGCCGGACATTGCCGTTTTCTTCGTGAACCTCACGCCGCTGTTTGCCGCCCTGTTGTCGCTGACCTTCCTGGGAGAACCGCCGCGCCTGTTCCATGCGCTGGCGTTCATCCTGATCATGGGTGGCATCCTGCTTTCGTCCCGCCGGCGCTAGTACTATGGCGCCAGGTTTTCTCCGGCAGTTTGGCATGCTAATTGCGGCCGGATCGGCAGGGATGCAGGCCGCTGCCGGCCGGCCTACCCGCTTTCATTCACGCTTCATTTGCCGATGCGCATGACCCCAACCGTCCTCAAGGCCTTTCGCAGCCTGCTTTTCTTTTCTCCGGCCGAAGCGGCGATCTTCATAGGCAACACAGAGGAGTCAATCTGGATTGCCTATGAGGCAGGCGGATTGCCTATTCCCGAAGAAGTGGCTGACAAGATGCGGGAACTGATTGCCTGGCGCGAAGGAAAGCTGACGACCGCCGAAGATACCTTTTCACGCTTCAAAACCGTGCTGCCGGCGGAATATGAGCTGGAAATGCCGGTGCTGGTCTGGTATCCGACGCTAGACGACTGGATGACGCTGGCCGGGCGTGAACCGATGATGTGGCGCCCGCGCTGTTCCGTGATCGCCCAGTTGTGCGCGCGTTACGGCGCAGTAGTGGTGCCTTTCAACGGCCCCGCCTACGCTGCCTGGCTGGACGGCAGGCCCGACGGAGAAACCATGCGCGGCATCTGGGCGGCAGAGCAGCCGACCTGAACCAGGCTGCGCCAGTCAGACGGGCGCCGGCCGCACACCATCCGCACCATCCACCTCTTCCTTCTCCCGGCCATCCTCTTTTCGCCTTCCTTTTGCCGCCGTCCCCGAAGGTCCAGGCGGCCGGCTGACTGTCATCAGTTCGTCGGCAATCAGTTGCAGCAGCTTGATTTCCCTGTCCTGCAGCGTGCGCGGCTGGGTGTCCATGATGCATAGCGTGCCGATCGCATGTCCTGCGACATCGCGCAGCGGCACGCCGGCATAAAAACGGATTCCGTGGCTGCGCAACAAAATATTGCCGGCAAAGCGCGGATCGCGGCTGAGATCTTCCACCACCAGCGGTACGCCCGACGCCACCACGTAACTGCATACGGCATCCCGGCGCGAAGCCTGGCGAGTCTGTTCCAGCTCATCCGGCAATCCTCGAGCGCCTTTCCAGTGCTGCCGGGTTTCATCCAGCAGAGACACCAATGCGATGGGCGCATCGAAGGCATTGGCCACCTTGTCCGCCAACTGGTCCAGGTAAGCGCCGCGCGGAGCCTCCATGAAACCGCTGGCAGCCACGGCTTCCAATCGTTCCTGCTCGTTGTCAGCTTGCGGCGCGGGCGGCGCTGCCGGAAGCTGTGCCGGCCCCAGCATTTTCTTGACCGTATCCAGCGCATCGCCGAGGGTGAACAGCGCAGCATCGGCACCGGCCACCTCAGCGAAATGCTCGGGCGGCCCGCTCTCCGGCGACAGATTCCAGACGCCCAGCACGATCTTCACGTGCGGCGCCTTGCGTTTCAAGCGCCGGCACACAAAACGCGCATAGGCTTGCGGGTCGGGATGCAGGTAGGACAGGCAGATGACTTCGGCACCGGCCAGGTTGAGGTCGGCAATTGTGTCGGGCGAAATCGTGGACGACGGCAGAAAGTGCGCGCCGATGCCGTCAATGTTGAGCTCGTGCGCCAGCATCGCGGCGGCCACTTCGTCCAGCTCCCAGCGTCCGGCTATGCACATCACGGGCGCGCCCAGCCACTCTTGCGGCTCATCATGCCGCGACTTGCCCTGGCCATTTTCCTGCTCCATCAGGTCTTTGATGACGGCACGCGCACCGCTGGCCACGCGCTTGCGGTCTTCCGGCGATGCGCCGCGCAAGCGGTCGTGCTCGGCCAGGCGCAGCATGGGCAAACCCACCTCTTCGTAGAAGGCATGCAGCGATCCGTGCGCCACTTCATGCTCGGCCACCTCGATCGCTTCTTCCACATTCCCCGCCAGCAGGCGCTGGTACAGGCGCTGAGCCGGCGTCAGTACCGGCGTGCTGCCCAGTAGCACATCCAGGAATTCGAGCTGCGGCACATAACGCGCCATGACCACCATGCACACCGTCAGCGGCGTGGCCAGCATCAGGCCGACCGGCCCCCACAGCATGGTCCAAAAAATCGCCGCGAAAATGACCGCCACCGGAGACAGGCCGGTGCTGGAACCGTACAGCCAGGGCTCGATCAGGTTATTGCTGATCAGCTCCAGTGTCAGCACCAGCGCCACGGCCCACATCAGCATGCTCCAGCCGGGATCGACCGCAAACGCCAGCACCAGCGGTCCCAGGGCGGCCAGGACCGGGCCCAGATAAGGAATGAAACGCAGCAGCGTCGCCAGCAACCCCCACAGGAAAGCGCCGGGCACGCCGATGAAATACAGCGCGACGCCAAACGGAATGCCGTAAGTGGCGTTGACCACCAGCTGCATCAGCAGATAGCGGCTGACCCGCTCCGCCGCATCGTTCAGGCCTTCGGTGGTGCGATGCAGGTCGCGCCCCGCCAGCCGGATGAAACGGTCGCGCAGGTCGCTCTTCTCCAGCAGAAAAAAGATGACGAACACGATCACGATGCCGGCGGTAGCCAGCGGACCCAGCATGGGCAAGGCGATGGTCTTGATGACTTCCAGCGGCTTCTGTTCGGACGGTTCCACGCGTACCGGTATGGGTTCGCTCTCCGCGCCCCTCTCTCTTGGCGCCGGCCTGGCTTCGGACGGTTCCTCCGTCTCCGACAATTCCTTGCCCAATGCCTCGACCACTTCGGTGGTGCGATCCAGCACCCCGCCGCCGGGTGCCGCCACCCTGATCGCGCGGATTTTTTCCTGCATGCTTTGCTGGTAGGTCGGCAGGTTGTTCGCGATATTGACCAGCTGATTCCCCACCAGCACCGACAGCGCACCTACCAAGGCCATCGCCAGGGTCACGACCAGGATTACTGCCGGTATGCGCGGTATGTAAAAGCGCCGCAGTGCTTCCACCAGCGGCGCCATCATGAAGCTCAGCAGGATGGCCAGCGCCACCGGCATGAAAATCTCGCGGCCGATATAGAGCACGCCGATGGTAATCAGCACCACCAGAGCCGTGACAACGCCGGAACTGGGCTTGCCGGTCGAAGCGGGCGTGCTTTCGGGTTCCGCCGGGTACATGACGCTGTTGCCCGGCGCGCCGGTGCCCACTGTACCCGCTGTATCCACTGTATTGTTTGACGGCTTTTTGCTTTCCATGAGGTATTCCGCACCAGGGCCATTGCCGTATCAAGTGTTGGGCAAGGCCATGCAAAAAGGGTTCCAAGGCTGCAACGAAAAACCCTTACGCTTATTTCCGCGCAAACCGTGTGACGCACTTCACGCTGGAACAAAGCGATGACCCGCCATGTCTGATTTTCAACGTCAACTCACATCGGTTGATATGGAGATCCGTGTGCCCAAACGCGCTTTGCTAATCGTGAACAAAAAAAGCCGCAGCGGCGAAAGTCCGCTGCAGGCAATGATCGAGCGCCTGCAGGCGGCCGGCGTGAACTTGCTCGAAGCGCCCCTGAACCATGCGAACGACATTCCCGCACTGATACGCCGCCATGCCCATGAAGTCGATTGCGCCATCGTCGGCGGTGGCGATGGTTCGATGAGCGCAGCGGCGCCGGCCTTGATGGAAACCGGACTGCCGCTCGGCATCCTTCCCATGGGCACGGCCAACGACCTGGCCCGCACGCTGCAGATTCCGCTGGACCTGGGCGAGGCAGGCGAAGTCATCAACAAGGGCATCGTGCATCGCATCGATGTCGGCTGCGTGAACGGTCATCACTTCTTCAACGTGGCCAATATCGGACTGGGCGTCACCGTGAAACGCTTGCTGACGCCGGAGCTGAAGCAGCGCTGGGGCGTATTGAGTTACGCGTATTGCCTGATAAGAGCCATCCGGGAATTTCAGCCTTTCCATGCCGATATCGAGTATGACGACCAGCGCTTGCGGGTGCGCTCGCTGCAGATTGCAGTCGGCAACGGCCGTCATTACGGCGGCGGCATGACGGTCGCCGACGATGCCAGCCTGGAGGATGCGCGCTTTCATCTGTACAGCATCCGCCCGCTGAACTGGTGGAACCTGGCCAGGATCGGCCCCTCCTTGCGCTCGGGCGAATTCAATCCCGGCGATCCGGTGGATATCGCTTCCGGTTTTCGCATCACGATACGCACCCGCAAGCCCATGCCGATTACCGCGGATGGCGAATCGGTGACGATGACGCCGGCCGAGTTCACCCTGCTGCCGGGCGCAGTGAAAATCATCGTGCCCGCCCATTATCTGGAACGGAAACAGGAGCTTGAACATGCTGCTTAGAAATCAACAGCAACTCACGCTGAACCAGGTGGAAACCTTGTGCATAGAAGCGGCCGACCATTACGATGCAGCGGCCCGCCAGACCAGCGATGCCAAGCTGGTGACATTGTTCGAAGAACTGGCCGAACATCGCAACCGCCTCGCGGAAGAACTGGCCCATCACATCCGGGCGATGGATGACCTGCCGCAGGCGCCCGATCCCGATCGCGAAAAGGCCGATGACATCATCTCTGCCGTGAAATCCTTTTTTTCCGAGGATACCGAGGACAGCCTGATCCAGGATCGCGAGGAATTCGAATACCGGCTTGCGCAGGCCGCCCAGGCCGCGCTGGAGCAAACCATGCCGCAGGCGACCATGGAACTGCTGGGCCGCATCGTTGCTCACGCGGAAGAAGCCCGTCATCTGCTGTCGGCGGCCAGGCATTGAAACCGAGGAATGTAAACCCGTCTCCTTGCCGCGATGCCGCGATATTTTCTCTCATCACCGCCTAGGGAACCGCCCTGTATTTGCGCCTATCGTAGTTGCTGCAAGGCCGTTCGCATTACGCTGACAACACGGTTGAACACGCTTGGATTTACCCTCACAGGGGATTAACGATGATGCTCAGACCGCAAGATGAAGACAAGTGTGCATTACCGCGCTGCACCTGCAGCGTGCCGGTGGGCCAGGCTTACTGCTGCGATGCCTGCCGCGACGAACATGCCAGCGCCGACCCCAGCGAGAGCTGCCCCTGCGGGCATGCCGACTGCGATTCCGACGGGCCCAGCGGTGGCGTTACTTTGTAAGGAAAGGGTGAATAAAGGATGAGGCACAAACTGATCAGCGAGGCCCAGGAAAAAACCTGGGCCGTGGTGTTCGAAAGCGGCGAGGAAGTCATGTCGCGCCTGCAGCGCTTCTGCGAAGAGCAAAACCTGAGCGCCGCGCGCTTTTCCGCCATCGGCGCCTTCAGCACGGCGACGCTGGGCTATTTCGACTGGAACAGCAAGGAATACGAGGAAATCCCGGTCAATGAGCAGGTGGAGGTTTTATCCCTGCTGGGCGATGTCGCGATATATGAAGGCACGCCCAAGCTTCACGCGCATGTGGTGCTGGGAAAGCGCGACGGCAGCGCCTGCGGCGGCCATTTGCTGGAAGCCTATGTGCGCCCGACGCTGGAAGTGCTGATCATCGAATCGCCTGCGCATCTGCGCCGTTGCCTGGACCCGGAAAGCGGCCTGCCCCTGATCAATCCACACGCATGAGTGGGATGCCAGCTTCAGTTTTCGAGCCTTCCTCTTTCTGTCTTCTCTCAGGCGGGAGCCGTGCATGGCGCAGGTAGTCGTGATTACCGGCGCTTCGGCCGGCATAGGGCGCGCCGCGGCCATTGCCTTCGCCCGCCAGGGCTGGCGCGTGGCCTTGCTGGCGCGCGGTGTCGATGGCCTGGAAGGAGCGCGCAAGGATGTAGAGCAGGCTGGCGGCGCGGCCCTGGTGATTCCCACCGATGTTTCCGACCATGCGCAGGTGGAAGCCGCGGCGGCGCGCATCGAAGCGGAATGGGGAGCCATCGACGTATGGGTCAATAATGCGATGGCCACGATTTTCTGCCCGACGCTGGACATCACCCCCAAAGATTTCGAGCAGGCCACCCGCGTCACCTATCTCGGTGCCGTGTGGGGCACGATGGCCGCCCTCAAGCGCATGAAGCCGCGCAACCGCGGCGTCATCATCCAGGTCGGCTCCGCGCTGGCTTACCGTTCGATTCCGCTGCAGGCGCCTTATTGCGGCGCCAAGAGCGCCTTGCGCGGTTTTACCGACTCGCTGCGCTCGGAACTCATCCACGACAAAAGCCAGGTGCACCTCACCATGGTTCACCTGGCCGCCTTCAATACGCCGCAATTCGACTGGGGCCGTACCTGCATGAGCAAGCGTCCGCAACCGGTTGCGCCGATTTTTCAGCCCGAAATCGCAGCCGGTGCAATCCTGTGGTCGGCCACGCACAAGCGGCGCGAGCTATGGGTGGGTTTTCCCGTGATCAAGGCCATCGTCGGCACCAAGCTGCTGCCCGGCCTGGGCGACAAGATCCTGGCCAGTGAAGCCTGGGAAGGACAGATGACGGATGAACCCTTGCCGGAGGGGCGGCAGGACAATCTCTATGCGCCGGTGCCCGGCGATCATGGTGCGCATGGCCGCTTCGACGAAAGCGCCAAGCCGGTCAGCTGGCATTACCGCTATACCATCCACAGAGGCTGGCTGATTTCCCTGGCCGTGATAATCTTGTTGCTGATCATCTGGGGATGGGCGGCTTGAACTCCGGGCGCTTACAGCGGATTGCCGTTTCCTGACTCCTCATTGCAGACATGACTTTCAGGGCGGGCTTGGCATGGGTGCAAGACACCATCATCACCATTACTCCCCGACACAGAACGAACGTTCGCTGTGGATAGTGCTGGGCCTGACCGTCAGCTTCATGCTGGCGGAAGTCATCGGCGCATTCCTCACCGGCAGCCTGGCGCTGCTTTCCGATGCAGCCCACATGTTCACCGACTCGGCGGCACTGGCCATCGCCCTGACCGCCGTGCATATTGCCCGCCGCCCTGCCGACAGCAAGCGCAGCTTCGGTTACCACCGCTTTGAAATTCTTGCCGCTGCCTTCAATGCCCTGCTGCTGTTTGCGGTGGCGCTCTACATCATGTTCGAGGCCTGGCAGCGCATGAACGATCCGCCGGATATCGCGGCAACAGGCATGCTGGCGCTGGCCACGCTGGGTTTGATCGTCAACCTGATCGGCATGCGCCTGCTGCATGCCGGCAAGGAAAAAAGCCTGAACATGCGCGGCGCCTACCTGGAAGTCTGGAGCGACATGCTGGGTTCGCTGGGCGTCATCATCGGCGCTGCGGTCATCATGGCGACCGGCTGGATGTGGGTGGATACCGTGATTGCCGTGGGCATAGGACTATGGGTCGTGCCGCGCACCTGGCATTTGCTGAAGGCCAGCCTGCATATCTTGCTGGAAGGCGTGCCGGAAAATATCGATATCGTTGAACTGCGTGCCGAACTGGAACAACTGCCAGGCGTTCGCAGCGTACATGACCTGCACGTGTGGTCGCTCAGCAGCGGCAAGCCCAGCCTGACTGCGCACGCGGTGCTGGAAGACGGCGCCTCGTCAGACCAGGTGCTGGACGTGATGCGCAGCCACCTGCTCAGCCGCTACGGCATTACCCATGTGACGATTCAATGCGAATCACACCCCTGCGGCCAGACCGATGAAGCTTTCCATTTCCCCACTGAAAAACATACTGCCGACGCGCATCATCACGATCATTCGCCTTAGCGTGAGGTGACCGACAGCAGGCAGCAGGCATTCAGCACGAAATTCAAGGGCGCTTCAGGCGCGTGTCTTGCATGTCACTCTTGGATAAACGGGGCTTTTTGCCCTTTCCCAATAACTCGCTCTCAATGAAGAAAGGAGTGCTCCATGTCCAATCACGTCTACAAGGTGATCGAAGTCGTCGGCTCATCGGACAAAGGGACGGATGATGCCATCAGGAATGCAGTGGAAAAGGCTTCCAAGACCCTGAGCAATCTGGATTGGTTTGAAGTCGTGGAAACAAGGGGGCATATCGCCAATGGCAAGATCGCGCATTTTCAGGTCGCGATCAAGATAGGTTTCCGCCTGGAAGAATAAAGTGCTTGGACGCTGCCATGCGTGGCGCAGTGCGGCAGGTACGGTAGGAGTAACAGGCGGCCTGGCGAAGAGCGGGCCGCCTGGAATTTATTTGAGCTCAGCCACCAGCACATTGAACTCGAGTTTTTCTCCCTGCCGCCAGATTTCCATGGTTGCGGAAACTCCCGGCATGGTGCCGGCGATGAAACGCGCCAAATCGGCCGCGCCTTCCACCACATGGCCGTTCGCGGAAAGAATGATGTCGCCGACCCGGATCCCCGCCTTGTCAGCCGGACCTGCCGGCTCCACTGCGGCGATCAATGCGCCGCGCGGTTCTTCCAGGCCGAAGGAAGACGCCAGTTCCACCGTCAGTTCCTGCACCTGCACACCGATCCGCCCGCGCATTACCTTGCCCTTTTCACGCAGCTGCTGCGCAACGTTCATGGCGATATCGATAGGAATCGCAAACGAAATGCCCATATAGCCGCCGGTTTCGCTGTAGATCTGGGAATTGATGCCGACCACGTCGCCCTGCGTGCTGAACAGCGGGCCGCCCGAGTTGCCGGGATTGACCGCGACGTCGGTCTGGATGAAAGGCACATAGCTCTCATTGGGCAGCATGCGCCCTTTTGCACTGACCACGCCGACCGTCACGCTGTTTTCAAAACCGAACGGCGCCCCGATCGCCGCCACCCACTCGCCCGGCTCCAGCGAATTGGCATCGCCAATCTTTACCGATTGCAGCAGAGTGGCATCGATCTTGAGCAAGGCGATATCGGTCAGCGGATCCACGCCCACGACTTCGGCCTGATATTCGCGCTTGTTGGTGAGCTTGACGGTTACTTCCTCGGTCTCGGCAATTACGTGAGCATTGGTCAGGATATAGCCGTCGGCGCTGATGATGAAGCCCGATCCCAGGCTGGCCTGCGTTGCGCCATCTTCCGGGATGACGCCGAAACGCCGGAAATATTCCAGCATGGGATCGCCTTCCGGCAGGTTCAGCAGCGAACCCTGACTGTCGGGAAGTGGCATCGCACTAATGTTCACGACGGTCGCGCCCTGCTCTTTCACCAGACTGACGAAGCTGGGCAAGGTTATCGCATTCGACGAATTGTCTGCCTGTCCGGCCGCGCCCTGATCGTCGTCGCGAGGCGTGCAAGCCAGCAGGCTGACGGACAAGAGCGCAACCAGGACTGAACATCGCCAAGCATGCATATATTTCCCCTTTACTGAATGGATCTGAATCTACTGAATCTCTGAGTCTGCCAACTGCCGTCATTCCGCAGCCAGCGAATGCGCCTGACTTTCGTATAGCGCATGCATGCCGACGATGAACTGTTGCAAGCGCCGGTATTATCGCACTCCTTGGCTGGCAGAGATATCTCCCGGCGGCCACGTCTCGTCATATCACCCTAAGCGCAAGGCAATACCTCTTTTCCATGAAGGCAGAGCGCCTTCCGGATCGGGATATTTGAAAACCTTCCGGCCTGGCAAGCAAGCGGTGCACTCCCTGGATTGCAAGGCGGAAAAATGAATTTTTCAAAGCCGCCCTGTCTAAACTGGACCTTAGTGACAGGAATTTCCAAGGATTCTTTTCAACCCTATCGCTTGCGATCAGCGAGCAATCAACTGGAGAAGCATATGTCCTCTACTGAAAAATCCATCGAAGTCCAAGTCCCGGTCAGCACTGCTTATAACCAGTGGACCCAGTTTGAAGATTTTCCCAAGTTCATGGAAGGCGTCAAAGAAGTCCGGCAACTGGACGACACCCATCTGCAATGGCATGCAAGCGTAGGCGGCAAGGACAAGGAGTGGAATGCCGAGATTACCGAGCAGCAGCCGGACACGCGCATTTCGTGGCGCAGCACTTCCGGCGCCCGTAACGACGGTATCGTCACCTTCCATCCGCTTTCCGACAATTCCACGCGTATCAGCGTGCACATGACCTATGAGCCGGAAGGCATGATGGAAAGCGCAGGCGATGCGATGGGCATGCTGGAACGCCGCGTCCAGGGCGACCTGGAACGCTTCAAGGAATTCCTGGAATCCCGCGGCCACGAAACCGGCGCATGGCGCGGCTCGGTCAGCCAGGGACAATCCAGTCAATCGCCGACCCGGCACTAAAACCTGCTTCGCTCCTGGCGAAACACTTTAGTTCATGCCGCCCCTGCCGGGGCGGCATGAACAGACTCAAACCGCTACGCATGCTCCTCGCAGCGTATCCTGCCTGCCCTGTTGGAAACTAGCGCTGCTCTGCCG
Source organism: Pseudomonadota bacterium (assembly GCA_023422955.1). Taxonomy (GTDB): domain Bacteria; phylum Pseudomonadota; class Gammaproteobacteria; order Burkholderiales; family Burkholderiaceae_D; genus JAEZLB01. Next base: position 17,352 of record JAFAGG010000096.1, read on the forward strand.
GCTTTCCCTCTCTGGCCATCCTTCTTATCTCGCCTGCTAAAACCCATCGCCTTCCTTGCCGACGCCTATCGTTTCGTGCGTTTCAGCCTGCAATCACGCCGATGACAGACGCCGTTTTTCCGGGCTTGCCGGGAGCAGTTCGCTTTCTAGGCATCAGGCATTTTCAGGCCGAAAAATTTTAGCTGGCACGGGTTGTATCCTTGTGTTCACAGGGATTAGCAAATCCCAACGCTCTACCGACTATCAGTAGCTTTTTCAAGAAACTTATGACTATACTTTTCGCCGGAAGCCGCCTCTAAAAGCGGCTCCACATCTAATAACAAAGGAGGAGTCATCTTGAAAAAATATACCGTAGCACTACTGGCCTGCGCGGCCCTGCTTGCAGGCTGCCAAACTGCTCCTGCCGGTGATCCGGTCGCCAGCAAAGTCCAGGCTGCACTGAAAAAAGACGAGTTTGTCGGCAAATTCGACCTCAAAGCCAGCAATGCCGATGGCAAGGTCACCTTGAGCGGCAAAGTCGATAACGACTTCCAGTCTTACCATGCAAGCACCATTGCAAAAGGCGTGGACGGCGTGAAGTCTGTCGACAACAAGATCAAGGCCGAGTAATCCTTATCCGCTCGATCTGATCAGCCTGCATTCTTCGGAGTGCAAGCACAAAAGGAGGCTACGGCCTCCTTTTCTTTTTTAATGCGCTCATTCAGCACGCTCACTTCCTGCGCCAGAATACTGAAGACGGCGAATACCGTGCATGCCTATCATTCGCTATCAAAGCCATGCCGACATGCAGCATTTACCTGCCGGCATGTCTTCCGTTTATTTCCTGCGAAATCGCAGTACAGCTCTCAGTAGCGCTGAAAGAAATACGGATTCAGGATTTCTTCAGATAACGTTCATACAGCGCCTCCAATCCTTTGCGGTTCTTGTGCCTGCTCTCGTAACGCTGCAGTTTGCGAATGTCGGCGGAAGACAGCGCATTCAGCCGTCTTGCCACTTCGGGTATGGTCATGTGCTCATATCCCTCCAGCGGCAAACCGCGATCCGGCGACTGGCCCTTGCGTTCCTGGGTTTTCGCCGCTTTGGTTTCCCCATAATTGGCGCGCTGCTTGTTGACGATACGCGCGGCCACTTCCTCTTCCCGTCCGCGATACCTTCCGCTACGCTGAAACTGCTGCTTCAGTTCCTTGTATTCGCGTTCGCGTTTATTACTGGCTCCTGCAGGCATGGCACTCTCCTATCAAGCTTGCATTACTGCTGTTTTCCCGCTCGGCTCTTTCCCGTTTTGCCGAGTCCGTCCATCCCGGTGCAACAGCATTTTCTTTCGGCCCTGCCCTCCATGAATAGTTCAGCGGCCGTAGCGCGTTCTTTACTGAACCGGAACGGATTGCAAGGGGCGCTGTCTTTCTTATTTTCAGAAGGAGAAATTTATGAATCGGGAAGTTGCGCCGCTGATGCGCCGATCCCTGGTTTCCGGGAGCATCGCCGGACTGGGAGTAATGGCAACCGCAGCCTTGGCGGGCCGGCGGGAAACCGGTTCCTGGGCCGCGCCCTTGAATGCCACCAGCCATGTCCTGTGGGGTGACAAGGCGGCGAGCGTGAACCGGGTTTCGCCGAAATACACCTTGCCCGGCATCGTGCTCACGCATGCCTCGGCAGTTTTCTGGGCCGTCTTTTACGAGCAGTTTTTTGGACGCAAGCAAAGACATGCTGCCGCCCAACCGCGACTGTTATGGCCGCTGGCGGGCGGTGCGGCCATTGCGGCACTGGCGTACGTTAATGATTACCACCTGATGCCGCGACGCCTGACCCCGGGCTACGAGCTGCGCCTGTCAGGACGCTCGCTGGCGGCGATATTCGGCGTGCTGGCTTTGGGACTGGCGGCACGGGATGCCATTTTCGCCGCGAGCCATCCGCGCCGCATCAACTAGTTACTGGTCGCTGGCCGCCCCGGGCGGCTGCGACGGCTGCAACATATCCAGGCGCGGCACACCCCACTGCGGCACATGATCCGGGCAGGCCACGGCCGCCATGTCATCCAGATCGATCGCGGTGAAGTTTTCATCGCTACGGGAAAAACGGATGTCGGCGGCCTGTCTTTCACGATGCGCCGGAATGCGCGCAAAACGCATCCATGCGCGGAAATGGCAATCCTGCTGATATAAGCGCTGCAATTCGCCCAGGTCGCCTCTATGCGAGAAAAGTATCGCAACCGGACTGTCGTCATCTCTGGCCTCGGGTGGCACGGCGGAAAAAGCTGCCGGGCAATCGGCGGCGGCCAGCGTTTCCGGTGCCAGGCTGAGTACGCCGCGCCGGGCCTGGTAGCTTTCACCTGCGCGCTCCACCGACGCGAACATCCAGCACACGGGATTGGTGGGAAACGGCGTCAGGGCTGCATCGAGTACTTGCGTGCCGGACTCCAGGCTTTCCAATTGCTCCGTCAGCACCTGCCGCGCTTCACTCGTTGCAAGAGCCTGGGTGACGATGAAAGCCAGGCTTGCCGCCACACCCGCCAGTATGCCCGCCACACTCCTTGCTCCGGCTCGCTGCTGTACCAGCGCAAGCACCGCTCCCATGACCAGTAATACCAGCAGAGAATGCAGCAGGAGAAAACCCTGTAGCGTGAAATAGACCAGCGCTGCCGCCAGTACCGCCATCCATGCCAGTCGCAGCCACAGCCTGCGTATCCTCATCATTAAGGGCATGCCGAACGCCACCCAGAAAACCGGCTCGATGATGAACACCATGTCGCCGTAATACCAGCGCGGATCGAAGGGATAAAACGGATGGATGCCATAAGAATTCAGGTAATCCATCAGAATGTGCAGCACCAGTCCGGCCGACAGGCTCAGGAAGAATCCCAGCATCGCGGTACGGCTCGCCAGCAGCAGGCGGCGGGCAGCCGGCCATAACAAGGCGATCAGTGCCACCAGCAGCAATGCCTGCGGCAACAGATAAAGGAAGGTGTGCGTGTGGCCGCGATGATGCAGCAGGTAGCCCAAAGGGGGCGGCAGCAGCGGTGTCAGAACGAGGTCCAGGTCGGGAAAGCTGGCCGACAGCAAGCCGGTAACCAGCAACAGGCGGCGACGCGGGCTCTGTGCCTGGTCATGCGCTTCAAGCGGCAGGCAGCGGTGAATCAGCTCGCCGGCAGCCATCCCGACAAGCCCGTGACTCAAATTATCCATCCCGCAATTCTATCGGACTTTGCGAAACAGCCTTTGCATGCCGGCAAGTCGCACTACCGGCGAAACCAAAAGAAGGCCTCTTGAAATGCCCGGTTCCTGCTCCTATATCGGTAATGTGCGGGCGCTTGAGAGCATGGGGCTCGATTGCCGACTTGGCCCGCGGTATATCGCTTGAAGGAAAGGATATAAACATGCGTGTTGATTTTTCTCCCCTCTATCGTTCTGCCATAGGATTCGATCGCTTGGCCCAGTTGTTCGATGAAACGCAGCGGGCGGCCGACACGGCTTATCCGCCGTACAACATCGAACTGGTTTCCGAAGACAAGTACCGGATCGCCATGGCCGTTGCCGGCTTCCAGGGCTCGGAGCTGGACATCGAAGTCGAGCACGATACGCTGAAGATTGCCGGCCGCAAGCAAAAGGATGATGCCAAGCACACCTTCCTGCATCGCGGCATCGCTGCGCGGGATTTTGAGCACCGCTTCCAGCTGGCCGATCATGTCAAGGTTGTCGGCGCCAAGCTGGAGAATGGCTTGCTGAACATCGAGCTGATGCGCGAAATTCCGGAAGCCATGAAGCCGCGCAAGGTCGCCATCGAAAACGGCGCTGCGACGCAACTGCTGGAGCAGAGACAGGCTGCGTAACTCCTGCGGCCTCGAACGTCCAGCACTACGGCCGGCAAGGCTCTCGGCTTTGCCGGCCAATTTATCTCTTATTGAATCAACCTTCTTCAGCCTTCTCTTGAAAGCGGCGGTAACTGACAAGGCCGGAACATTGACTATCGCTCCTTCGCCTTGCTATCCGCCGCAATTTTCCTACGGCTTCAGGTTCGCTTTCACCCACCTGACGATATCCGCTGTACCCATCGCCCCGCTCTGCCTCGCCACTTCACGGTTGCGATGGAACAGGACCAGGGTCGGGATACTCCGGATGGCGTAACGCGCTCCCACTTCCTTTTCTTCTTCGGTGTTCACCTTGGCCAGCCGCAGCTGTGGCTCCAACTCTTCGGCCGCTTTCTCGAAATGCGGCGCCATCATCCTGCAGGGTCCGCACCAGGGAGCCCAGAAGTCGACCAGCAAGGGAATATCGCTGCGCGCCAGATGCCGCTCGAATGCCGGGCGGTCCAGTTCTAAGGGCTTCCCGTCGAACAGCGCCTGCTTGCAGGCTCCGCATTGCGGCGCCTGGCCCAGCTTTTCCTGGGGCACGCGATTGATTGCGACACAATGAGGGCAGACGATATGCAAGGCGTCGCTCATTACACTCTCCGATAAGCAGAATCAAAACAGAATCAAGCCGCCATGATCGCGCATTTCAATGCCGGCTGCTGTTGGGGCATTCCCCTTCATGACCTGAGTCTGCCTAAGCGACGATACGCTTTCGCAGCGTCGAGCCAATGGATTTGCCGAAGTGCTGGCCTTGAGTTTTCTGGTTCAGACCAAGTGCAACTCATTTTTATCCCTTCTTTCCCGCCTGTGCGGGAACTTAGCAGGCCGCCGGCACACCGATTGTTTAGCAATTCAGATATTGATGCCGGCCGCCTTATCCCCACATAAGGCAGTACGTCGCCCGATGCGGAATGCATGATGTGGGCGCAGGAAATAGGGAGGAATGATGTTTCGTATTATTAATTTGTTTGTGCCGCTTTTTTTCATATTGCCGCTTGCCATGGCGCAGCAAGCTGCGCCCGGCGAGGAATGCAAGATACGCCGGGGCACGTTGTGCGCTGACATGAAGCTGACCGGCGTGGATCTGCGCGGCGCCGATCTGGCCAATTCGCAGTTCAGCGGCTCCGACATGAGCGAAGCGAATCTGCGCTCCGCCAATCTGAAGGAAGCCAATCTGGCGCGCGTGTTGCTGCGCAAGGCCAATCTCACTCAGGCCAATCTGGAAAAAGCGGACCTTACTTCGGCCAATCTGGCGGACGCCACGCTACAACAGGCGAATCTGCGGGAAATCAATGTGGAAAATGCCGTGCTGACCGGTGCGGATTTTACCGGCGCCAATCTTTCCGGCGTTCGCTTCCATCTTTCCGAGTTAAAGAACGTGCGTATGCAAAACGCCATCCTGAAGCAAGCCGATTTCAGCGCGGCCACCCTGCAAGGCGTTTCCATGGCGGGTGCCGACCTGGAAGGCGCCAATTTCAACGGAGCCAACCTGGAACAGGCGGATCTGAGCGGAGCAAAACTGGAAGGGGCTAACTTCGAGGGCGCGCGTATCGAAGGTTGCGTCGGATGCCCGCCGGTAAGCAGCGGGCCTTGAGCGTGAAAACGCTTAAGCGCCTCGAATATCCTGAACGCCTTGTGCGCAAGGCGCAGCGACAATGAAATCAGGATATCGAACGCGCATGAAAGGTGCTCGTGTCAGTCTGTACTGACACTGACTGACACTGAGCGCCTGCCTTCATGCCTGACTGAATAATGCGATCGCGCAAGCAATCACGGCGAAACGGGATCATCCGGATCGGGATCGGCCGGCACTTTTGATTCCATTTCTTCACGACTGATTTCCTGCGGATGCAGATGCGTCTCTTCATCCGCCTGGGCCTGCTGTTTATCGCGCTCCGAAGGCAAAGGCTGCTCGGGCAGAATTTGCGGCCCTGTACCGGGACGGGGCGTGGGCGTAGGCTGGCCGGGTCGGATCATGTTCATGTCTTTTCCTTCGCTGTCGGTTTGAAAATGCATTCAGGGCGAATACGGCGAGCGCCAGAAGCGGCGATACAGATCCTGCACCGCTCCCTCGGGATGAGCCGACATCAGGTCGTAATCCGGATTGTGTTCCAGCTCTTCTCGGGTTACGCGTACCGCGATGCAGCGGTCTTCCCAATCTATGTAGTCGATGCGAGCCGTGGCGATGAGTACATGCTTGCCCGGCCACCATTCACGCGTTTCAGCCACGACCATGGGAATGCTCCAGCCCCTGTCCTCGAACAGGAAATCTTCGATATGCCCGATGGTGTTGTCGGTGGTGCGGATTGCATAAGTTTCGACGTCGCGGCTGCTGCGCAAGTGCGGACTGTCTTGCTGTGCATCCTGGTAACGCAATTCGTCTGATCCGGCATCGAGGTCAGGATTGGCAGGAAGATCCGGCAAGGCGCTCTCGCCCCATAGATAAGGCTGGTTCCAGGACGACAGATAAGCGTAGTGGCGCGCGAATTCCGCTTCGTGCTGGCGTGACGCCGGCTTGCCTGCATCGACAGCCGGGATTTTTCGAACCTGCTGCTGCGCCAGGTTGATCAGCACGCTTTCCTGCTCCCAGTCTATTTCCTTGATCGCCTGCGGAGAAATCAGCATCTTGCGGCCGGTCGCCCACCCGCCGGTTTTTGCGACCAGATAGCGTATGGTCCAGTCGCGCTCGTCGAAAAGAAAATCATCGACCACGCCCAGCGTTCCATCCGTCGCGGCAATCTGAAAATCCCGGATATCCTTCATGCTGTGCAACATCGCACCCTCCCTCGTCTGATCCACAGTCACTGATGCATCGACGATACGACAGCGGGCTGCGGCAGGTTCTCGGACGCGCTTTGCCGGATACGGCAAGGCACGACGGTATTGCTTACCATCAGACTCCAATTTTCCGGGCCGGTTCGGCTACTTCGCTCACTTCGGGCAGCACGGAGAAGAGAACCCACTAAATGTCGCAGGCGTCTTGAAAAAACCGGGCTTGGGGCGACTCAGCTCTTGCCTGCTCCCCTTTGCCCCTTGATGAAGAGAATCACCGCAGCTGGAATGTGGACCACGCCAAAACCGATAAGAAACCGCAAAAGTGTGAACAGCGGGCTGCCATCGTCGACCGTGCTGATCCAGCCGAATAGCATGCCGACAATCAGAAGAATGCTGCGCACGACAAATATATTGGTGCTGCCCTGAGTGAAAAAGGCGATTTGCCGATGCGCATACAGTGCTACAGCCAGCAGCAGTACCGCAGCAATAAAAAGCATTCCGGTTTGCATGAAATTGCTCCGTCGCGAATTAAGGATAGCTTGTATTTTTGGAGAGAGGGGAAAGGCAAGTTGCACGGCAAGTCGCCGACAAAACAGCGAAGGGATGCTCCCCTTTCCGCCACCGTCACAAGCCTGCTCTGATATGCATCAAAGGAACAATTTCCCAAAAGATCATGTACTTAGGCAAGCTTGCCTATACTTATCCACAGGATTAACCACAGAATCTGGGGATATCCGGGCTGGTTTTTCGGGACCGATGAAACGCTCATCTCCCGCGGTTATTTCCCGCTGTCGAGCCCGTAGCATTCTGCCTGGGCGGGGCCAGAAAAACGGGACGCCGGAGCGGCAATAGGCGATGTAAGGCCGTCCGTAGGCGGCTTTCAGCCTGACTTCTTCGTGCCAGGAACCCAGCATGAAATACACGGTGCTTATCAGCTTAAAGGCCAGCCGTCGTGTGGCGAGATGAGGCGAGAGCCAGAAAACGGGCACGCCCAGAATTGGGTAGCACGGAATCGGCGAAAAAAACGATGCCAGTTTTGCAGCTTGCGCCGCCTGGCATCGTCAGGCTCAAATCCTTGAGCCCTGCTTGTCTTCCATTCCTGGAGCAGAAGACAAATTCGCTTAGTTAGTTCACCTGCTGCGAAGACGTAACGCCGTGCAAAGCCAGGCCGCAATAGGCAGCCGCTTCTGCCGCGCCCCGTACAGACAAACCGCAGTAGGCCGCCCTGGGTTTGCTGAGACCGCAATAAGCCGCGCCGGCTTTCTTTTCGGGTGCGCTTAATCCGCAATAGGCAGCTTCATTTTCTTGTGCATTTTTGCTCAAGCCGCAATAAGCCGCATCACTCAGCGTTGCGCTCTCCGACAAGCCGCAATAGGCTGCTTTGTCAACTTGCAGCGGGGAGCTGAGTCCGCAGTAAGCGGCTTGCGTTGCAGGTGCTTCGGCTGTGTCGATAGCGGAGAATTCGCGCTGCTTCAGGGTGCTGAACAACTGGAAGCTGTTTTCGTAGCGCGATTTTTCTTCTGCGCTGCCGTCACGTACGCCCGGTTCATGGTGTACGAAATAGCCGAATGTATTTTCGCAATCCTTTGCGTATTTGCGGGTATTCAAAATGTGCGCATGCCAGAAGGCGTCGACGTTCCTGCTGGGAGAAATGTCTGCTTCAGGATATTTGACGGACAGCGCCAGAAACTGCTTGTATTCCATTTCGTAGTAATTGGCCTGATCCGCAGTCCAGCCCTCGCCGTCTTCCTTGCCACGTAACAGTTGCTTCACAACTTCCAGATCCAGAGCGAATATCGCTTGAATGATTTGTTCCGGCGTTCGCAGGGTCGCAGAGGTATTGTCGCGCATAGGTCATCCTTTGTTGTAATGGGCCGAGAAGAAGTAGCCTTGTCACTTGTGTCCGGAATTACTACGATCAGGCTACGGGGGGCTACGCTAGCACAGGGCCATTTGAAAGAATGACGAAAAAGTTGTTTATTGGCAGCCTGTTGAGCCGTATCAAAGTGTGTTTCCTGCAGGCAGCAGGCACCCCGTTTATTGCCTCGCTTCACATAAAATCATTTCAAATAGGAAAAAACCCGCGCATACTGCTTCACAATACGTCTCTATGTTCCGCTTTCCCATTTTCACTTCGACCAAGCAGAGGGCGAGGATGCACAACACATTAGAGCTAATCGAGCCAATCGAGATAGTAGAGATAGAAGGGTGATAAAAACACGCTTCCTCCCTCATGAAAATAGCCTTGTCGCGATTCTTTTTCCGCTCGCTGCTTAGCTCCCCCGGTTGGTGGCTGGGCGTGGCGCTATCCATAGCACTGTCTGTCATGGTGGACCGCATGGTGGACGGGATGGCGCACACCCAGTTCGATCACCAGGTCAAGACGATCCGCCTTGCCATTCAGGCCCGGCTGCAATCCTACATCGATGTCTTGCGCGCCACGGGCGCTCTCTTCAATTCCAGTCAGCATGTGACGCGGGATGAATTCCAGACTTATGTCAGCAGCCTGCATCTGCCGGTACATTTCCCCGGCATTAACAGTCTGAACTTCGCTTTCCATGTGCCTCATGCGGAAAAGAGCCCGTTCGAAAACGGGGTGCGCCAGGACGCCAGCCTTCATCCGGAAGGCTATCCCTCCTTCAGCATCCGGCCGCCGGGCACCCGTTCCGACTACACCGTACTGACCTACCTGGAACCCATGCACATCCGACCGGAGGCATTCGGATTCGATATGTCGTCCATACCCGCGGTGCGCACAGCGCTTGAGAGAGCCAGGGATACGGGCCAGCCTTTTTCATCGGGAAAACGGATACATGTAGAGGGAGCCTATGAACATGTGGGCCTGGCAATACGCTCGGCCATCTACCGCAACGGCCTGCCGCTGGATACGGTGGAGCAGCGACGCGCGGCCTATTTCGGATCGGTGGGCGTAGGCTTCGACTTCCATCAACTCATGCGTGAAGCCATAGGCCAATCCGAGAGCCTGCGTTACGTGCATATCAAGATCAATGATCTTGGCCCTTCGGATGCGCAGGCAGAACCCGATCCTTCCGCGCCTAGTCAGATTTTCGATAGCCGCAGGGATTTGTTCAAGAAGACGGTACTGGAGAATGTTCGCCGCAATCCGGGCGAGCTGCTGGCGACCAAAGTGACGATACCCTTCACCTCGCGCGAGTGGGAAGTGGAAATCACGGCGGACCCCGATCTCATGCTGAGCGAATTTGACCGCTCCCTCCCCTTCATTGTTCTTTTTACCTGCCTGCTGAGCACGCTGTTGCTATACAGCGTGTACTACTTCCTGATTTCCTCCAAGAAGCGCGCGGTGGAGCTCGCCAACGAGATGACGAAGGATTTGCGGCGCAGCGAAGCCCATCTGGCCGAAGCCCAGCACATGGCCAATCTCGGCAGCTGGCAGCTCGACCCCGTTTCCCAGTCCATGCAATGGTCACTCGA
>JAFAGG010000116.1 GCA_023422955.1 Pseudomonadota bacterium
CGGGATTATGAAAAACGCATCGATGTCTCACAAAACATGATCTACCTCGCCATGAGCGCTTTGCTGTTACATCGAATCTCTTTCCAATGAGTTTTTAAACTGTCTCTAAGAAGCCGGCCATGCCGGCTTTCTTGTATGCCGCCGGCAAGACTTCCAGAATTCAGCTTTCATCCATCGCGGGCGGCTCCATGCGCTTGGAAGCTTCCGCCCGCTTGTCCTTCCTCTTGTCCAGGGTGTTCTTCAAAGCCCGCGTCAATTGATCGGCAGCGCCCCGGACTGCCTGGTCCATGTTGGCCGCCTTGTGTTCCACCGTGACCGGCTGCTGTCCATTAACACGCGCCTCCAGCAGGCAGCGTTTGTCGCTCGCGCCTCCTTTGCTGCTGTTTTCGTCGTTCAGATGTACTTCCACGCGTGTCAGCTCGGTAGCGAGATGTTTCAGGGACTGTCCCAGGATGGCTTCCACGCTTTGCTGCAAAGCAGGGGATGCGGTGATGTGGCGATCGCTGTTCAATTGGATTTGCATGGTGAGGGTCCTTGTAAGGCTATGCCAGTCTGACGAATTTGCCGGCGCCGGGTTCCGGGACTGTGCCAGATACCGCAGGCAGAAAAATTTTATCGAAGAGGTGAACCAACAGGCAGGAAAAAATCATCAACAGAAGACGGGTGCGTTTCTTGCGTTCGGAAACGAAACGGAAACATGAACTGATTCGGGAGAAGAGCTATGTTGCATAGTGTAAAAGCGCTGCAAGGCTTTACGGTCCATGCCAGCAATGGCGATATCGGCACCATAAAAGACGTGTATTTCGATGATGCGCGCTGGACGATACGGTATCTGGTAGTCGATACCGGCAACTGGCTGCGTGCGCGCAGCGTATTGATTTCACCCATCTCGTTTCACCAGCCGGATTGGGATGCCGAAGCCATTCATGTCGATCTGACTCGCGAGCAAGTGGAGAACAGTCCGGGCATCGATGCTGAAAAGCCGATTTCGCGGCAACAGGAGGAAGAGTTCTACCGGCACTATGACTATCCGCTGTACTGGGTCGGTCCGCTGCTGTGGGGTTTTGGTGCCTTTCCGCCGATTGGCGGCATGTTCGGCCGTGACAATGACGAAGCGAATTCCGTGCGGCCGGCGAATGATGCCGATCCCATCCATGTGAATTCACATTTGCGCAGTACCGACGATGTACTGGGTTATCACATACGGGCCAGCGACGATACGGTCGGGCACGTGGATGATTTTCTGTTTGACGAGAATGACTGGTCGATACAGTTCATGATCGTCGATACGCGCAACTGGCTGCCGGGAAAGCACGTGCTGATATCGCCGCAGCGCATCGAAAGCGTGAGCTGGCCGGACCGGCATGTATTCGTCAATGCCACGCGCAGCGCGATCGAAAGCAGCCCGGAATACGATGAGGATCATCCTCCCGCGCGCGAAGACCGGCATGACCTGTATCGCGGTTCGCGCGAGTAGAAATTTCACACGTGCCTTGCAACAAGGCCCGATGTCTTGAGCGGCTTAAACCACCTGGGTCGCTTGCGGCAGCGCGACTGACAGCCGTTCGCATTCCGCGGCGCAGTGCAGGCAAGCGCGTATCCGCTGATCCTGCGTCCCGGCTGCAGCCTCGTTCGCGCACAGCCTGCATACATGGGCGCAGGCGGCGCTCAGCAAGCCCGCCGCCGAGCTGACTTCCGCCAGGGAGGTGGCCGTGAGTCGGCAAAGCGCTGCGCAATCCCTTATTAACGCCCGGCTGTTCTTCTCTTTCGAACTGGCTGGGTGGGGCAGTGCACGCAATTGTTTTTCGCAGGCTTCGGCGCATAAATTGCATGCGTCTATGCAGGACTGGATTTGTTCGGGGGCCATGAGGAATAGGGTAAAGGAATTCGTGAGTGAATGTCTGTTGGAAAGCAGACGCTGCTCGGAGTTCTGCCATAGAGGGGAGGCCGGAAACGCACTTGATTGCCATCAAGACTCTTTTTGTCGAAGAACTTTCCTTGAAATTAAAGGCCAAAATAATCACGCACTGCTTCCCATCCTGCAAACAAGGGGAGACTCACGCGAAAACTGCATGAAGGGAAGGAGCCTTGAAACGAATTCCGTTATCAGGCGACAGAAGATGGATAAAACATACTCGCATCCGGAAACAGTTAATACCCTCCAGAAAACCAGCCTGCTGCAGCCGGGGCGCAACTGCTGGCGTATAGAAAGAGCCCAGCGCTTCGGCATGCTGGTCGATGCGGCTGCCTATTTCAAGGCGGTAAGGGAAGCAATCGCTCATGCGCGCCATAGCGTGTTCATTCTCAGCTGGGATATCGACAGCCGCATGTTGCTGGTGCCGGAAGGCGCGCGCGACGGTTATCCCGAACCTTTGGGAGACTTTCTCAAGGCAGTGGCTGCCACGCAACCGGAATTGCGCATTTACGTGCTGAACTGGGATTTTGCCATGCTGTACGCGCTGGAGCGCGAATGGCTGCCGGTTTACAAGAATGGCTGGGACGGGCATGAGCGCCTGCATTTCTTCATGGATGGCAAGCATCCCATGGGCAGCTCGCATCATCAGAAAATCGTGGTGGTGGATGATGCGCTAGCCTTCGTCGGCGGGCTGGACATGACCAGCTGCCGATGGGATACGCCGGAACATGCTTGCGACAATCCCTGGCGTTGCGATCTGTCCGGCAAGCCGTATGCGCCGTTTCATGATGTGCAGGCGATAGTGGATGGCGCCGCCGCGCGCGCGCTCGGTGAACTGGTGCGCGAACGCTGGCGCCGGGCGACGGGTGAAGAGCCGGTGTCCGCCGTTTCTTCTTCCGCTTCCGACGACCCCTGGCCGATTTCGGTACGCCCTGACATCACCGATATTTCAGTCGGCATCGCCCGCACCGAGCCTGCCTACGCCGGGCGTGAATGCATCGATGAAATACGCCAGTTGCACCTGGAGGCGATTGCATCGGCGCGTCGCACGCTGTTCTTCGAAAACCAGTACTTCACCTCGGGCCTGATTGCGGATGCGCTGGCATCCCGTCTGCAGGAAGAAGAGGGGCCGGAAGTCGCCATCATTACGCCGGAAAACCAAAGCGGATGGCTGGAAGAGGCGACCATGGGATTGCTGCGTGCCCGTTTGCATCGCCGCCTGAAGGCAGCCGACAAGCATGATAGATACCGCCTCTATTGCCCAACGATCGCCTCGCTGGGCACCGCCTGCCTGAATGTGCACAGCAAGGTGTTTGCCGTCGATGACGAACTGCTGACGATAGGTTCCGCCAATCTCAGCAGCCGTTCCATGGCAACCGACACGGAGTGCAATCTCGTCATCGAAGCGGTCGGAGACGAGGCGGAGCAGCAGCGAATAAGGACCGCAATTGCACACATGCGCAATCGCCTGCTGGCCGAGCATCTCGCGACCAGCACCGAGGCGGTCGACCGCGCGATTGCGCGCAACGGTCTGCACGGCGCGGTGCAAGCCTTGCATCAGCCTGCGCGCAAGTTGCGCGAGATGGACCCGGTAGTGGTGGCCGATATCGATGGCCTCATTCCCGAACATGCGCCCTTTGATCCGGAAAAACCCATAGAGCCCGAAGAGCTGGTGGCCCAGCTGGTCCCCAGGGAAGCGCATAAACCCTTGCCGCGCCGCCTGATCGGGCTGGGCGCGTTCGCCATTGCGCTGGCGGCATTGGCGATTGCCTGGCGCTGGACGCCCTTGCGCGAATGGATCAACCTCGCCTCGCTGGTCGAGCTGGCGCGTCAGCTGGAAGACTTGCCGTTTACGCCGATTGCCGTGATGGTCAGTTATGTGCTCGCCGGCCTGGTAATGATGCCGATAACGCTGCTGATCGCGGTAACCGGCATCGTATTCGGGCCGGTCGAAGGATTTTTCTATGCGATGGCGGGTACCTTGCTGAGCGGCGCGACTACCTACGGCGTGGGCTGGTGGATGGGGCGCGACACGGTGCGGCGCTTGGTCGGGCCGCGCATCAACCGCCTGAGCCGCCATATCGCCAAGCAGGGCATACTGGCGATGGTCATCATCCGCATGCTGCCGGTTGCTCCCTATACGGTGGTGAACATGATTGCCGGCGCATCGCATATCCGTTTTCAGGATTACATGATAGGCACGCTGATAGGCATGCTGCCCGGTATCGCACTGACCGTGACCTTCGTGCACAACCTTGCGCAGGCCATACGCAATCCCAGTCCGGGCACCATCGCTGTGCTGGCCATGGTTGCCGTATTGTTGGTCGGCGCTGCCCTGGGCTTGCAGCGTGTGCTCGGCAATAAAGCCAAGTTTGGAGCGTGATGTCGGCCAGTGCGATGGCAGTACCGGAGATCGAGCTTGCCACACCTGATCTCAACCCCTGGCCGCTGACCATAGCGACTTACAACATTCATGGCGCGGTCGGTACCGACGGCAAGTTTGCGCCGCTGCGCATCGCGGAGGTGCTGCTTGAAATGGGCGTGGACATGGTTGCGCTGCAAGAAGTGCCGCTGGGCGGCGGCGGTATCCCGGACGTGCTGGAATGCCTGAGTGAGGTGACCGGTTTCAATGCGGTGGAAGGTTATACCTATAGCGTGTCCGGGCGGCGCTACGGCAACGGAATCCTAAGCCGTTATCCGATACTGTCCAGCCGCTCCATAGACCTGTCGGTCGGCAACCACGAGCCGCGTTGCGCGCTGGATGCCGATGTCAATTGCCACGGCCATCCTTTGCGGGTGGTCGCCACGCATCTGGGCCTGAATGTGGCGGAGCGGCGCAATCAGATAGAACGGCTGCTGCAGGTTTTCGATACCGACCAGATGGCGATGATACTGCTGGGCGATATCAATGAATGGTTCGTCTGGGGCCGGTCCTTGCGCCGGCTGGTCGGACATTTTCAGCCGGTTCCCGCGTTCGCCACCTTCCCGTCGCGCTGGCCCATTTTTTCGCTCGACCGCATCTGGATCAAGCCGCGTCATCGGCTGATGCAGGTGCAGGTGCATGCCACGCCGACGGCGCGTGTCGCCTCCGATCATCTGCCGCTGATCGCGCATATCGATGGCTGAGCAAGATAGCTGAGCGGGATGCTTGGGCGAAGCGGGCAAGAATGGCCGGGCATTATTTGAGGAAGGAATTGACGTCGATATTCAGGGCCGGCGGTTTTCGCACTACGTTCAGCGAGGCCATGGCCAGCCGGATGTCAGGCGCTACCGGAATTGAGACGATGAGGGTAGTGCCGCTGTTAGGCATGCTGGACAGGGAGAAGCGCCCGTTCAGGGCCAGCACGCGTTCTTCTATGCCCACCAGTCCGAAGGAATCCGGCTTCTTGCGTGCATCGTCCG
>JAFAGG010000051.1 GCA_023422955.1 Pseudomonadota bacterium
ATGTTCATTCGGCTGGACTCCCTGAAATATTTGTTTGGCTGGAACCAACAAGTCTCTCAGACCCAGTTCGAATGAACAACCTATTGAAACATCACACTTAGGCACCTCATTATTCGATACCTGCGCAATATTTCCTCAAGCTTCGATTGACGATACTTGCCTGATTGCGCTCCTGCTGTTTCAAAAAAGTCTACCCATTTGCAATGATTGAATGTTCGCTCCTGAATGAGGCGAGTGCGGCAAAAATCGCCTGTACATCATTTTCAATTTTTACAAATGAGGATGGCGCAGCACTTTCCGGCAAAAAAAGAAAAGTGCGCGTCTACACATTGCAGGGCAAAAGAGGTTTTTCATGTCGGCTGTCGCTGAGCTGAATCAAGTTCCGGCCGCTTACCGGCGTTTCTCGACTGGCCGCTTGCAGCGGTGGCGCATATATTGCTCGAATTGCAGGCACTCATTGCAAACACTCAGGGAGTGCCCACAAATTTCCTCTTCGACATTACTGAGTCTTATTCATGCGGCAAAGCAGTCTCAATACGCTCAAAACCTCCGTACCTGAAACGGAAACTGCCCACGTTCCCAGCGATGCTTCATTGCCGGAATGGGAGATGCCGCTCGCGCCCCCGCCTTCTGCCGAGCCCACTGAGCGGCAGGACGGACTTGAGCCTGATCCTCAACTCCATCCCTTGCAGCGCGGCCCGCTGGGAACGGTCTATCAGTATCCGGCCGCCTATCAGACCAGCGATGGAAAGCGTTTGAATGCGGGTGAAAAACAGGCGCTGCTAGGCGGTTTCTTTGTCATGCTCGGCCTTGTCATTGCGATCGCCGTGGGATGGTGGATCATCCCGCCCGCGCCATCGTCTCTGGCCAATAGCGACGCGCCCAGACCGCAAGCCCAGAGCCTGTCCGCCACGGACAAGGAAAAGCTCGCATCAGGCTCCTCGGGCGCGATGGCTGCTGATGCATCCGCATCCGGCAGCGAAACGGAAGAAACCGATAGCCCTTCCCGCTTCGCTAGCGGAACGATAAGCAGAGAAGACTCCACGGAAGCGACCGTACCGGCGGCGTCAGAAACCGCCTCGGGCACCTCGGGGGCTTCGCGTCCTTCCTCCTCCGTGAGTTCGAAATCCGGCAAGGAGAGCGCTCCATCCGTGCGAGAAGAAGAGACTATGCGCCTGAAAGCGCGGGCCTATTCGGAAACGCAGCAGGACAGGCTGAGCACGGCGCCCTCTGCGCGCAGCGAGGCGTCTCCCCGCCCTTCCGCACCGAAACGCTCGCCTCGCTCCGCCAGCACCAATCTCAGCCAGGCGGTTGCGGAATGCAGCAACGAAGTCGGCTTGTTCTTTCGCGAAAGATGCAAATGGCGACTGTGCAATGGGCGCTGGGGCAAGGATGGTTGCCCCTCCTATCGGCACGATGTGATCTCGAGTGCACGCGTAGGTTGAAGAGGGCTGAACGTGATGTTCCTGACTTGAAGGCGCACACAGTCAGGCAAGCGGCATAAAAAAACGAGGCAGGAAACCCTGCCTCGTTTTTTGCATCGGCATCTGCATCGGCCTTGCCGGCCGAGCAAATTTATTTCTAGAATTTATTTCTAGAATTTATTTCTATTACTTGCTGCGGCTTTTGTATTCGCCGGTACGGGTGTCGATCTCGATCTTGTCGCCCTGATCCACGAACAGCGGTACCTGCACGTCAAAGCCGGTGGCGATTTTTGCAGGCTTAAGCACCTTGCCGCTGGTGTCACCCTTGACGGCCGGCTCGGTGTAGACCACTTCGCGCACCACGGTGTTGGGCAGCTCTACCGAAATCGCTTTCTCGTTGTAGAACACGACTTCGCAAGCCATGCCATCTTCCAGAAAGTTGATGGCATCGCCCAGGTTATCCTTCTCTACTTCGTACTGGTTGTAGTCCGCGTCCATGAACACGTACAACGGATCGGCGAAATAGGAATAAGTGACTTCCTTGCGATCCAGAACGACGATGTCGAATTTGTCGTCGGCCTTGTAGACGGCTTCCTGGCCCGATTCGGTCAGCAGGTTTTTCATTTTCATCTTCACGACCGATGCATTACGGCCGGATTTGGAAAATTCCGCTTTCAGGACGACCATCGGTTCGCCAGAAACCATGACCACATTACCAACACGGATTTCTTGTGCAGTTTTCATAAATAGGTAAACAAAAAAGTAATCAGAGGAGCTGCCCGCAGGGCGTACGGGTCAAGTGACGGCATCGTGCCCCGAAAATAAAGCCTTGTATTCTAACCGACTTTTGCCGCAAATCGGAGCAAGTTGGCAACGAGATCACCATTTTCCAGCAAGCGCGACGCCCATGAGCGCGTATGGTCAGACCAGCGCGGCAGACAGGCTTGAAACTCGTCCCAGTTCGCTTTCGCATCCGGTGCGCCATTCCATAGACGCCAGATCGCATTCAGCCGGTCAGCCGCCTGCGGCGGCAAATCCCGGGCATAACATTCCAGGAAGGCATGCAGCTTGGGCCAGTGCGCATCGTCCTGTTGCGGATAGATCTGCCAGATGAAGGGGCGGCCGGCCCATTGCGCACGCACCATGGAATCCTCGCCACGCACTAGGTTCAGGTCGCAGGACCACAGCAGCCTGTCGTAATCAGCCTGCGCCAGGAACGGGATCACCCTGACCGTCAGTTGGCCCTGCGTGGCCGATGCGCCGGCATGCGGCGCCTGCTGCAGGAAGCGCCGCACCGGCTCGGCAGCCACGCCTTCCGGCACCAGGCACACCACGGGCTGACGAGACTGCGCCCAGACTGCAAACAGCCACTCCACGGGGGCGTCCGGATAACAGAACAGGGAAACCAGGCTGGCCGGCGGCGTCCGACCCACGTTCACTCCCAATCCTGCCAGGAAGATGTTACGTGCCTGCCGGTCGGCCTGGAAGTCATCGCGCCGCTGCAGCAAATCCGCTTCCCGCAGCAAACCGCCGGTTGCCCGGGAAAAACCGGGAAAGAAAAAATATTTGGTGAGCGGCAAGGCAGGATGAGGCGAAGGCAAGGCATGGCACCCTTCTACCCAGCTTTCCGCGCTCAGATATTCCAGATTGATCCACACCGGTTTGCGACTGCGTTGCGCCATAGCCCGTATGTAGTCTTCCGGCAAATCACAGGCAAATGCTTCGATGACCAGATCGGGAATGTCTTCCGTATGCCAGTCGTGAAAATCCGCGCTCCAGTGCCTGATCTCTATGCCTTCGATCTGCTGTTGCGCTCGCTCAGGATCGACGTAAGGACACAAGCGTTGAAAGCTGGAAAGCTGGTCTACCCACAAGCTTACAGCCACGCCATGCTCTGCCTGTAACTGCCTGGCCAGGCGCCAGCATACGCCGATGTCGCCGAAGTTATCGACCACGCGGCAGAAGACGTGAGCAGTGAGGGGGAATGCCATGAAGAAAATTAAAGCCGCAAATTTAGTGCGGATCAGCATACCGCAATTTATTGCAGCTTGATAAGAGGAAGAGTAGGAACTTCGGTTTTACCCGCAGACTCAAATAGGCGCCCCGCGACATGGACGTGCCATGCTTTTTCCAATTCAACCAAACTGATACCTGACGATGGCAAAAACTCAAGAGGATTCCGGGCGTGGAATGACGTGGGGCACTTCCCTCCCTTTCGAATCCAATCGGGAAAACGATTCCAGGGAAGCAAGGGGCGGCGAGCGGGAGGACAGCGGTGCCGATGCGGAACAGCGCTTCCAGTGGCTGCTGGCCCTGGTTTCCGATCCCGTGGTCCTGCATAGTGAAGGCCAACTGATAATGGCCAATGATGCGGCTGCCAATCTGTTTGGCGCCTCATCCATCGACCACATCGCAGGACGCTCGATAGTCGAGTTGCTGCCCTGGCAGGCGCGCAACCACGCATCCCAGCTTCTCTATCGGCAAACACGCAAGCCGCAATTCGTCGAACGCACGCTGATACGCGTGGATGGCACGGCGATCCAGGCCATGGTGAGCGAACAGGTTTGTCGCTATCGCGGCAAAGTCGCGGTGCAGATGCTGATACGCGAAAGCCATCGCGGCAGCTATCGCCATACCGGCGGCGACCTGCTGACCGGCCTGCCGGATCGCCTGCGTTTCCGTGAGAGCCTGAAGCGCGCCATCACCAATGCCATCCATCATCGGCAAATGCTGGCACTGGTGCGACTCAACATCAATCACTTCAAAAGCATCAATGCCAGCCTCGGGCACCAGAGCGGCGACCTGGTGCTGCAAGCTGTGGCGCAGCGCTTGCTGATCAGCCTGCGCGATCATGATCTGGCGGCCCGCCTCTCCGGCGATGAATTCGGCGTGATCCTGGAAGGCTTGCATGATACGGCGTCGGTCACGGTGGTCGCCCAGCGCATGCTTGCATCGCTTTCTCAACCCCTGTTCGTCAACGAACGCTATATCAGCATCACCGTTCGCATGGGCATCGCTTTCAGTCCGCTCGATGCCAGCGATGAAGACCGCCTGCTGACCTATGCCGAACTGGCAATGGAACAGGCGCGCCAGACCAGCCCTCATGCGTGGCAGCGTTATATGCCGGACATGAACCCGGTATCGGATATAGAGAAAGAAGCCTTGTCCGAAATCGAACAGCGTTATGCGCGCCTGACGCCGCGCGAACGTGAAGTACTGAACCTGCTCATTGCCGGCAAGGCCAACAAGATGGTCGCTTATCTGCTGGGCACCAGCAGCCGCACCGTGGAAAATCATCGCGCGCGCATCATGGAAAAGATGAAAGCCAAATCCCTCGCGGAACTGGTGCAATTGATAATGGATTTGCGCAAGCGCTAATCCCTACTCCGCCTTTGCTCCTGTCCTTCTTGTCTTTCCTGCCTTTACTCCTGCCCTTATTTTTCTCTCCTTGCCTTCCCAAGCAATTTGACAAGGTAGTTTTGCGGATAGGCTGCGTTCCCCGTACTCCCTAGCATACGGACTGGTTCACGGCCGGCTTCCTCCTTGATGTTTATCCATGCGCTTATCCATGGATTTCTCTCGCGAGCTTGAGGCCGCCTGTCAGTCGAGGTATCCGCATGCTCCATCGTTATCACCCTTCCCTGCTCCTGCTCGCCTGCCTGGGCATTGTCGCCCCGGCTTCTGCGCAGATCAGCAGCAGCGCCAATGCCACGACGACCGTGGTCGATCCTGCAGTGATTGCCACGCTTTCCGATCTCGACTTTGGCGCGATCAGCCCCGCAGCATCAGGCAGCACCGTGATTGTCACGCCGCATGAAAGTACCGGCGACAGCGGTGCGAGCGCGTCAGTTGAAAAGTCAGGTGAGCAATCAGATGCAAAATCAGTTGCAAAGGCAAGCCCCGCCATCATCGCCATCGGCGGCGCCAGCGGCCAAAGTTATTCGATCACGCTGCCCAAAGAGTCGCACCTACTGAAGCAGGAAAATGGACATGAAACGGTAGCCGTTGAGGCATTCACCGCAGACATACCGGAAGGCTTGCTGCTATCGGGCGAGCAAACCATTCGCCTGGGCGCCACCCTGTCGATGAACGAAGGACAGGCACCCGGCCGTTACACGGCGCCATCGGGATTTCCGGTCATCGTCAACTACAACTAAAAAAATCGGCGCAGCTCCGAAAATTATCGGCGCAGCCTGCAAATAGCTGCGGACAGCCGTGACTCCCGACGAATGAAAGCAGTCCGATTCGCAAAGGCGGACCGCTTCGCCATAAAGAATCCCCGCATAGCGCGGGGATTCTTTGTTTCAGCGTGCGTTATTCAGCGTGCATTAATCTCACCTGTACATCACCTCGGGCAGCCACAAACCTATGGCCGGGAACAGGTAGAGCAATATCATCGCAATGATCTGGATTCCCATGAAAGGCAACATGCCCAGGAATATCTGATTGAGCGTGACATGCGGCGGCGCCACGCCTTTCAGGTAGAACGCGGACATGGCCACCGGCGGCGACAGGAAGGCGGTTTGCAGATTGAGCGCCACCATCAGGCCGAAGAACAAGGGATCGATATTGAAATGCGCCAGCAAGGGGACAAAAATCGGCATGAAGATGACGATGATCTCGGTCCACTCCAGCGGCCATCCCAACAGAAAAATGATGACCTGCGCCAGCAGCATGAACTGTATCGGCGTCAGCTCCATCGACAATACCCAGTTGTTGATGATTTCCTGGCCGCCGAGCAGCGCAAACGCCGCAGAAAAAATGCTGGAACCGACAAACAGCCAGCACACCATGGCACTGGTCTTGGCGGTAAGGAATACCGATTCTTTCAATACCTTGCCGTTCAGGCGCCGATAGGCTGCTGCCAGCAGCAAGCCGCCCAGACCGCCCAATGCTGCCGCCTCGCTGGGGGTGGCCAGGCCGAAAACAATACTGCCCAGCACAGCGAGAATGAGGCATGCCAGAGGGAAGAATGAGCCCAGTAGCATCTTGAAAATTTCCAGCTGCGCAAAACCCAGCGTGGCATAAAACACGACGAGCGCGATCAGGCCTATGGCCAGCGTAATCCAGTAGCCGGTCGGCACTGAGGCAGCGGGTGCTTCAGCCGCTTCCTCTGCGTTTTCTGCTTCCGCCTGTGCTTGCGGCGCAGTCAAGGTTTCTTCAGGAGCAGCCAATCCCAGCGGCGCTTCGCTGACTGTTGCCTCATCTATGGCCTGATCCGCTGCCGGCTCTTCCATCGGCGGCTCAAGCAAGCCTCCTTCCATCGGCGGTTCGGCCAATCCGCCGAATTCCTGCTCCAGGGAATCCAGTCCCAGCGCCTGGTATTCGTCCGGCCCTTCAAAGCTGTCAGGCGTCGACGTCACACTCTGATAGAGAACGCCCATTGCGAATGCAAAGACCAGTGCAGGCAAGAGCGCAATAAAGAACTGCTTTCCCCACGCGGACCATGGCAGCGTCATATTGCCGCTTCTTGCCACTGCAAACATGCCGGCCAATACATTGCTGCGGCCGCTTTGCTGCATGATGGCCGCGTTGGCCGGCGCCAGCGGCACCTTGCGCTGCGACTCCGACAAAGGCGGTGCGTAGTGCGGCTTGAGCTTGGCGACGATGACGACATACACCACATACAGGCCCGCCAGCATGATGCCGGGGAAGAAAGCGCCGGCATAAAGCTTGACGACCGAGACCCCGGCCGTCGCGCCATAGACGATCAGCATGATGGAGGGAGGAATGAGGATGCCCAGGCACCCGCCCGCCGTAATGGCGCCCGCCGACAGGCGCACGTTGTAGCCGGCTTTCAGCATGCCCGGCAGCGCGAGCAAGCCCATCAGCGTCACCACTGCCCCCACGATGCCGGTGGCGGTCGCGAAGATCGCGCTGGTAACGATGGTGGCCACCGCCAGCGATCCCGGGATGCGCGTCATTGCCAGCTGCAGGCTGTGGAACAGGCGCTCGATCAGGTTGGCACGCTCCACCAGATATCCCATGAATACAAACAGGGGAATCGATATCAGCACATCATTGGCCATCACCGCGTAAGTGCGCTGCACCATCAGATCCAGCGTCTGGGTCCAGGCCAGATCCGGGTTGCGGCTGTTATAGGCCAGCCAGGTGAAGATCACTCCCATGCCCATCAGCGTGAAGGCAGTGGGAAAGCCCAGCATGATCGCAATCACGATCAGGCCCAGCATCAGCAAGCCAAGATGGCCGGTACTCATTTCCGAAAATGGCGGCAGCAGGATCAGCATGGCGACCACGATCATGGTCATGATGCTTAATCCGAACCAGGCTTCTTTTCTCATTTATGGTCTCCTGGTGAATGGCCTCAGGTTCGGGTGCCGGAACGGGTGCCATCGGAGACGTCACCCTGATTGACCATTTTCTTCAGCTCGTCCACGTCGACCTCTTCCACGTCGTCAACGCGCGAAGGCCAGTCACCACGCTTGAGGCACAGGATGCAGCGCATCATCTCGACGAAACCTTGCAACAGCAGGAAGATGCCGGCGATCGGGATGATGGCTTTGAATGGATAAATCGGTGGACCGTCTGCAGTAATGCTGGAATGTTCCTTGATGGTCCACGACTCCAGCGCGTAGGTATAACCGGCCCAGACCAGCGCCACGACGCCCGGAATAAAGAACACGACATACAGCGTCAGGTCTATTCCGGCTTGCAAGCGCGGCGGAAAAAACCCGTACAGCACATCACCGCGCACATGACCGTTTGCCGCCAGCGTGTAGGCGCCTGCCATCATGAACAGAATGCCGTACAACATGATCATCGCGTCGAAGGCCCACGCATGCGGCGTGCCCAGCACATATCGCGAAAACACTTCCCAGGAGATTAAAAACGTCAACGCAATGATCAGCCAGGCAAATGCATGACCGATGAAAGTGCTCAGCCTGTCTATATAAAATAACCATTTCCGCATGATCCCCCCTTAAAGATTACGCGCGCCCGCCGTCATCCGGCCACGACGGAAGAAGCACCATCCTTGGTCAGGATGGCGCTTTCCAGGTAGCCCGGCTGTCAGGATTTTTTCGGGGCGGCTTTCTTGGGTCCGAAATAGTGGTTATAAGCCATGCGGCGGTTGACGTTGGTGTCGAGATCCCAGCGCGTGGCACGGGCGGCGAATGCCTTTTGCGAATCGATGATTTCCTTGAAGAGGGGATCGGCAGCAGCTTTCTTGTCGGCGACTTCATCGTAGATATCCAGTTGCTTCTGCAGAATGGCGTCTGGCGTTTTGTAGAATTTCACGCCATGCTTGGACTGCATCTCCATATAGTCATTGGAGTAGCGGTCGATGGCTTTCCATGACATATCGGCGGAAGCCGCCTCCGCAGCACCCTCGATGATGGCCTGCAGTTTCTTCGGCAAGGTATTGTATTTGTCGCTGTTGAACAAGACTTCAAACTGTTCACCGACCTGGTGGAAGCTCTGCAGCATGCAGACCTTGGATACATCGGGAAAACCCAGCACACGATCGGAACTTGCATTGTTGAATTCCGCCGCATCCAGCAATCCGCGATCCATTGCCGGAACGATCTCGCCGCCGGGCAATGCATTCACCGCAGCGCCCATGCCGTTGAACAGATCAATCGAGATGCCGACAGTACGGAATTTTAGGCCCTTCATATCCTCCACCCGAGAGACGGGTTTCTTGAACCATCCCAATGGCTGGGTCGGCATAGGACCGTAAAGATGAGAGACCACATTGGCGCCGATGGACTTGTAGATTTTCGCCAGCAAGTCCTTGCCGCCGCCGTATTTGTGCCAGGCCAGGATCATGTTGGCATCCATGCCGTAGCCCGGACCGGAACCCCACAAGGCGAGCGCATTGCTCTTGCCGTAATGGTAGGCCACCACGCCATGCCCGCCATCCAGCGTTCCCTTGGACACGGCTTCCAGCAACGCGAACGCCGGCACCACGGCACCCGCCGGCAGCACCTCGATCTTCAATTCGCCGCCGGTCATATCATTGACTTTCTTGGCGAAATCCAGCGCGTATTCGTGGAAGATATCCTTGCTTGGCCAGGTACTCTGAAAACGTAATTGCGTGGGCGTTTGGGCTAGCGCCACCATCGGCATGCTAAGTGAAGCCGCCCCTGCCGCTGCGGCCCCTCCCAGGAAGTTGCGGCGAGAAGAAATGCTTGACCCGGTCTTCTTTTCATCTTTTTTCATAATGCTGTCTCCTATCTCTCAGAAAATTTACTGCAGTCAATTACAGCAATTCATCTATTCCAGGATTCAACTTACCAGCCCTTGTAAGCCGGGCCTTCCACCTTCTACTTTCTTCGCTTTTTCTTCAGATTTTCGTGCTCAGCACACTCTTCTCTGCGCTTTCTTTATACAGTCTGAACCTAAGTTCAGGAAAAGCTAAGAGAGTTATTTCTCCAAACTTTGTGCCACTGCAAAGATAGAGGAGACGTCCTGTTTGCAGGAAAAGACGCACACTTGTTTTGCTTAAAATCAATGTTGTCGTTTTTGCACTTGGCGGATTAAAAATGAAGTCTGCTTTGAGAAATGATTTCAATTAACTTCCCTGGATTTCCATCGTCTTAAACAGAGAGGCTGCAGTGAAATAAACGGCGGGATTGTTTGTCGGGGAATTTTCCTGGCAAGAGGGAAGTACAGCCAGGAGGAGAAGGCTGCCAGGAAAAAGATCTGGCAGCCTGATGGACAGAAGGATGCACGGGGAAGTCTTCAACTGCTATTGCCACTACCTGGCGCTTCTCTGGGGGATAGCTTCCTATCCCTTCATCCTAGGGGATGGGATGCCCCAGACTGATCGCTGCTTTTCCCTTAGCCCACCATCATGGGAACAGCATTCCCGGAACAAGGCAAAGGAAGGAAATTTCATGGTGCACCACATAAGGGCCGCACCTTCATGTAATCGCTAGTGCAGTCTCCGGTGTAGTGATATCCGCTGCGGATCATGCAACGCTGGAATTCAAACTCAAGACGGGTACGGGCTTCCCGCTCGCTTTCCCCAGGAAGCATGTGGTTTTTCTCGGTTACACCGAAGTTTCCAGTGGACTGCCCTCCGCATGCCAGCCAGTCATGCAGACGCATCTCTTCGGGAGGAACGGATTTTTCCCAGTAAGCGATGTAAGGCTTGATGGATTTCAAATAGTCTTCGCGCGCTTGGCCGCTTAGAGCAACCTGTGTTCCACAACTGCCCAGCAGGAATGTGCCCAGCAATAGGGCCGTGAAAGCTAATATCTTCATTTGGCGGCACCCAAGAAAATCGAGATTGCATTCCACACGGGAGGCGGCAGGAGTTCAGACATTGCAAAGGGTGTCGAAGGAAGGATGGCAACACTACTCCAGGCGTTATATGCCGCGCTTTCCGTCTTCGACATCCCGCGCTTGATATTCCCCTGCTCGTCATACAAGCCCGTCACCTGCCCTCCCAACACATCATGCGTGCCAGAAAAAGCTTCAATCAGTTTGTCCTGCCAGCTGCCTGAAGTATATGACCTGCCAAAAAGTGTGCCCTCCCACCCCTGAACTCCCCCGGTAGGTCCATACATTTTTTCGGCATCCGGGCTTTCATTCAGCCACTGTGTGAGTGATAGTCCATTCGCACCGTCCCTGTTCCACTGCACCTTTCCATCCACGAGTGCCAGCATTCCATCCTCTGTTGTTTTACAGCGTGCATTATCAACTCCGCACAACAAATCCAGATCAACACGCGTCCCCCCAAGCTTGATTTCATCTCCCCGCACTCCGCCGCTTCTGTCATCAGGAAGATTGCTTAGCAAGGTTTCACTGCCTTCATGGACATCGATGACGCCTGCAAAGCGTTTAGAACTCTCTATTGAGATATGCCGCATCTCATCCGCCGCTGCAGACAGCGCCTCTTTAGTCACTGCCGACCCGCCCATTCCGGTGACGGCGCCTATCAGTACATTCATTACGCGCTCCTGCAGCAGCAGTTCATCAAGCTGGGTCTGAACAAGCGGTTTTTCTTCCTCGGAGGCGGTACGCATTTTCTCGCGCAGCGTTGCTTTCTCAGTTTCCACATAGGTATTGACTGCACGATGTGCATTTTCGGTGAAGGTTTGCGTGATGGTGACTTGAGCACTGATTTCTTTCTGTACCCGCTCCGCATCGAAGATACGGTCGATGCCTGATTCTTCATCGCCGGTGCGTACCTTCGTATTACCTGCGATGCCGCTGATGCCGCTTTGCGTCACGCTGTCCGCCTTGCCGCCCTCCTTGCCCAGGCCGGCACTCGTGCCGCCGGCAGCCAGATTTCCATCCAGGGAGACGCTGCTGCCGATATTGACGCCGACACTCTTGCCGCTGTAGCTGGCCTGGTTCTGGATATCGCTGATGGCCAGGCTGGCGGCAGTAAAACTATTGAGGCCGTCTTCTACTGCCTTATCGGTACTGGAAATCACTGCTCCTTTGAGATCGGCATCGCCCAGCACATTGATCTGAAATCCTCCATCGCCTGCTCTGATGCCGGACTGTTCCGTGACGCTCGCGTAATTGCTGCTGATAGTGCTCTTGCTGGCATTGATGCTTCCAGACACGCCGGCACCGATGGTAAGACTGCCTCCCATGCTGCGTTGCTTGCTGTCATAGACACTGGTGTCTTGCAGGCTTTCCATAATGAGATTGCTGCCGACATTCGCCACCACCTGCTCAGCTGACGCTACCGCTCCTTTCAGCGTGGTATCGCCGCCCGACTGGAGGATTAAGCGTTTGCCTGCATCGACATGGGTGTTGGTCCAGGTAACGTCGCTGCCATCGGCATTGCCGCGGCCTGCGCTGGCACTGAGGGTCACGCCGAATCCATTCGTTCCTATGCTGATTCCGATACTGGCACTGCTGTTCTTATTGGTACTGTGCTGTTCCTCCGCATTTTTCGCTGCGAGCAGTTGCAACTCATTTTCCGCGACTAGCTGCGCCTCATTGCCTGCCTTGATGGAACTGCCTTGCACGGTAACATCGCTCTCCTGGTAGGCGCCGCTGGCGACAATGCGGACATCCTTTCCGGCAGACACAACGGAACCGGTGGCGCTGTCGCTGGTTTGCGTGGTATTGCTTTTGCTCTGGCTGCTGCCGATGCTGATGCTCAGATTGATGCCGCCGGCCTGATCTGCAGCATTCGCATCGCGACTGCCAGCATTGCCGCTGGCATCCGTGCCCGTGGAAATTTGGCCAGACTTTCCGTTAATCGTCGTCCCCTGGCCGGCCTGAATTGCATCGTAGGCATTTTTTACCGCAAAGCCGGAATTGGCGGCTGCCAGCATTTGCATGCGGCTATCCTTGGTGTCCTGAATCGCTTCGCTCATCTGCTGGACAGTTTGCACTGCCGTAATCGCTGCACCAGTGAGTGCCAGGGTCAAGCCGGATTGCCGGAAGCGCGTTTCATGGGTGGTACGACTGGTTTCGCGAGCTTCGAGGATATCCACTTTCTGCGCACTGATATCGATACTGCCTTCCGGGGCCAGCACGTCGCTTCCCACTTGGCGATAAGTCTTGCCGGCTGCGATGCTGACATCTCCTTCTATACTTCCCACCGTACTGGCATCAGCCGCGGTACGGAGATTCTGCCTGTCCGCACTCATCTGGCGGGTGCCTATCGTGATGCCGAATCCGCTGCTCATCAGGCCAGATTTTTTCTCGTCGCGGAAATGCCCTTCCTGAATCTCGTGGCTGGCCGACTCGATCGCGATATTGTTCTGGGCCAGTAGCTTGGTCGAAGCGGTACTAACCACATTGCTGCCTCGTACTGTCAGGTCGTTACCGGCAATCAGCGTTGCAGTATTGCCGGAAAAATTGCTGCCCTGCGAAATGGTCTGATCCAACGTGTCATGTGTCGTGATCGTTTTCGATTTAAGGAAACCCTTGCTCTTGTGCTGGTGGCGTTCATCAACGCCGGCATGGTTTTCCCCGCTTGATACGCTGACATTACTGCCCGCAGTGGCCAGCAATGCACCCTGTTCGCTAATGACCGTTGCAGCCCGCGTGTTCAGATCCCTGCCTGCCGATAGCTTCAGGTCTCCCTGGCTCTGGATCGTCGTGCCGACTTCAGTGCGACTGCTGTCCTTCCGGTAGTTGTTCGCATCCCAGACGATATGATGATTCGACGATTCCGCTACCGTGCCGAGATTCAAATCATTGCCGGCGACCAGGATGGTTGAGCCGGCCACGACGGATTCAGAGTTAGTCATGCCATTGGAGATATCTGCAGCATTCAGCCTGAGGTCATTACCTGCCATTGCAATCAGTTGTCCGCCGCTGCCGGTAAGGTATAGACCGGCCACGCGGTCGATATTGGTGCGATTACCGTTCGGCCCGCTTTGGGTACGCGTAGTCGAAGAAATATTAAAGTCGTTTCCTGCAGTAGCCAGCAGGTTTTCTTCTGCGCTAAGCACACCGCCGATATTATTGAAGTCCTTTCGTGCGGCCACATTCAAATCTGCCGCTTTCATACGCCCGCCAAGATTGCTGACATTCTCGGCGGTGAGAAGCAATACATTTCTTCCCGCGATAGTTCCGCTATTCACCAGATCGCCTGCCAGGTTCAGGTTCACGGCATTGCCGGTTATCAGGGCGCCCGATGCGCTGAGATCGGACTCTTGAAGCCGTACATAAACCTGCGGCACCAAAGCTGTCACCTTCTGCCCATCGGGCAATGTCACCTGCTTTTCCACCAGCCACACGATATCGCTGGTCAAGGCCGCCATCTGCTCGGCTGTCAATGCAATGCCAGGCCGTAGCTGATGCGCCTGCGCAAAAATGGCGCCCTCTTCCATGAGCGCCTGGTACTGCGCTTCATCGCTGGCATAGCCATCCAGGTAACGGCGACCGGTCAGTTGCGCAACTTGCTCCCGTATCAGTTTCTGCTCATAGAAACCGTCTCCCAGTCTTTTCTGCATGCTTGCGGGATCGAATGAAAGGACACTGAGCAGGTAATCCGAGCTTAACCAGCTGCGATGGTCGAGGAAGCGAGGATCGGTCTCAATCAGGTAAGTGGCGCTGGGGATGACTCTGAAAAGACTGCTATTTGGCACACCGATATTTCCGTCATTAATGGTGGCACCGCCGATCTGCGTGCCGCTACCGTTGACCGCAGCATTCTGCGCATAGGTCGTGGGCGCAAGGGAAATGGTCTGGATGACGGGAGCCGGACGATAGGTGCTGGTGCTGCTGCCGGTCCTGTCGCGGCCTTTCTGATAATGCCGCCAGTAAGAGTTCACCGATCCCGCATCGGTAAAGATGCGTTCACCGGCCACTTCCGTATTGTTCAGGTTTGTTATGTCGCCCGTCAGCGAGCCGCCCGCAATGATGTGGCTCTTGTCATTCAGCAGCTCTTCCGCATTGATGAGCATGTCGCCGCCGGCCAGGATTCTTGCCGGATCCGACACCGTCACCTGTGTTTCCGCGACATGGCGATAGTAGGTGTAGCTCAGCCATGATTCATGAGAGCCTTCGGGCGTCCTCAAGTGGTCCGACTCATCGTTGTAGATAGACACGCCCGGTGTGCCGGAGAGGTAGCGGTTCGGCGAACCCGAGCCCTGGTATTCGACAATATATTCGGAACCCAGGTCTGCCAGCCCGGTACTGAAATTCTCATTGATATTGTTGATCTGGCGCGCCGCGAGCGTCAGATCATCCAGTGCCTCGATAGTGGCGCTATGGTTGTTGATGGTATCCGCCCTGCCGATGGCCTGCCGACTCTCATCCAGAGCGCCGCCCACATGCAGGCTGCCTGCGCTGAAGATAAGAGCGTGGCCGGTGTTATTGATGGTTTCAGCGCCTATATCCAGCCTTTCGCGGGCTCCGATCACAGGCGCAGCCCCATCGAGAGCCTTGTTGTTCAGTGCAGCTGCCGAGATCGCCACATGATCACCGTAAATCCTGGCATCTCCTACATTGCTGAGCTCAACCGCATCAAGATAAGTCTGCTGTGCATCCATCAGCCCGCCATTGCGGTTCACCAGTTCACTGGACTGGATATTCAGCCGCTTATCGCTCAAGAGCTGGCCACCGTTATTGTCTATCTCCGCGGCGTTGATCAAAATGTCGCCGTAGCTTGCGATGAGTCCTTGCGTATTGCGCAGCTTATTCGTGGCGATGATGTGAGCATCGCCCTGCGATCCCACGTTTCCGGTGTTGTCGATGTTGTCCTGGGAAGTCAGGGCAAGCTTATCCTGAGCGTACAAGGTGCCGCTGTTTTCGATTCTTCCTTCTGCCGTAACGATGAGCTTGCCTATGGTCGCGCCTATGGAGCCGGCATTGCGAACGCCTACGCCGTCTCCCGTACCGACCAGCGTAATCTTCCCGGCATACATGCCTCCCAGCTGGGCGACATCGATACCGAAAATCGGCTCTCCATCGCTCATGGCCAGCTTAGTTCTCGTGCCGGCATTGGCAGACATTTCTGAGGAGCCGGCCACCACACTCAGCTCTTGCCCCCAGATACCTGCATTAACCTGAACGGCCCGGGCAATGA
Organism: Pseudomonadota bacterium; assembly: GCA_023422955.1. Taxonomy (GTDB): domain Bacteria; phylum Pseudomonadota; class Gammaproteobacteria; order Burkholderiales; family Burkholderiaceae_D; genus JAEZLB01. The sequence continues at coordinate 15,898 of JAFAGG010000051.1, forward strand.
GATCGGCATAATCCGTCCGGCTGGCATCCAGCCCGGCTCCGCTGATGGTGATCATGCCGCCTTGCACACGGTAGCCTTCTACATTACCCGCCGTGACAATCGGCGTACCCGTGGTGAGTGTCGCCCGGTTCGCATTGATGAAGCCGCAGCCGTCGCAACTGATGCCGGCAGGATTGGCGATCACCACCTGCGCGCGGCTGCCGGCCACTTCCACGTAACCATGCAGCAAGCTTGGATTTACTGAATTGACTTCATTGAGAATGACGCGCGCGCTATTTCCCGCCAGCCAGGGATTGGCCTGAACCCAGCCGCCAAGCTGGGTCTGCGCATCGGTGCGGGCATTATTGAGAATGGCACCTTGTTGCTGCACGTCGAACTGGCTATACGCATTGCGCGACACGCCTGCGGCGCTCGGCGTCTGAATATTAATCAGCGGAACGCCGTTGGCTGCTTCGGCGATGGCCGGACGCTGTCCCGCAGGCGCACCGGTATCCGCGACAATCTGTGCCCACAGCAAGGAAGGCTGCATGAGAGGCAGGAAGATCGCAATTCCTGTCAGCCGTCGAAGCGCCGCGACAACCGGATGAGAATGAAAATTGAAAGGAGCATGCGCGGCTGGAGATTTTCCTGCTTTTCCTGGTCGTCCGGTCCGACGAGAAATATGACTATCACTAGTGGCAAATTCCGAGGCAACGATGAAGATGCCTCGTGCCTTGCTGAATATCACGCGATGTATGTGTTTATTCATTTCCGTCCCCTTGGCCTAGATTCTGGATGCTGGAATGTGCAATCACCTCTTGGAACCGGGATGCGTGGCATCCCGGTTCGCCTTCTCTTCACGCATCACAGCAATGCCGTGCCATTGCAGGATGCGCATGCCCCTCTCGTGCCCGCGGTGATAAAGCGCGCTTGCCAGCTGGCCGGCAAAAACGCGACGCCTGAAAAGCGATGCCAGTTCTCTGGTATGACCAAATGGAGCGACCCAGTCCAGGATCCATAGGTTTTCTCCGCTGCTCCAATCCTGTTGCGGCATCGTGTAAGAAGGATTCCTGATGTAGCGCTTCTCCGCTTCCTCGCTCAATCTCGCCCAGGACATATAAAGCACGGGCTTGCCCTGCCGGCTGACGATTGCGAACTGCCCCGTTTTCAGGGCCGGCATGAGCAAGGTCGGCAAGGCATGCAAAGGAATTTCCCTATGCTGTTTCGCATGCATCCACAGCCATACCGCCGCGCCCAGAACCTCTGCTTCGGAATAAGGATCACCGGTCAAGGCCGGCGCAATCAGGTCGTAGCCGCCTATATGCATATCAGTAACTCCACAACAGGTTGAAGCCCGCCACGCATGTCGATGCCCTGAATCCTCCGGGCTTATGCAATGGTGTTCCCGTGAAAAAGTCATAGTTGATCCGGCCGATCTGACCACGCCATCCGAGTACTGCGCCAGACAGCGCAGTGCCGGGCAACAGGGCGGCCGTACGCCCTCCTACGCGGCCATAATCGATGCCGAGATAGGCTTCCTGCCCGCTTTGCCCCACCGAGAAAGCCATGTCATTCCTGATCAGCCATCCCCGTTCGGCTGCCAGCGTCATTTCTCCATCGAAGCCTCTGACGGTATATCGGCTCCCGATAGAGAAACGGTCCTGCAGCGTCAGCGGGGTGTAGTTGCGCTGGCCGCGTACATTGGCGGCATATCGCAGGCGCTGCCTTCCCCAGGGCGCAGTCACTTCAAGCGGCGCATGCAGGTTCAGATCGAGGCTCAGTATCTTCATGCGAGACGTCCCTTCGCCGAATGCCTGTTCCGGGGCAGGCAAGGCATCCAGCGCGCCGGTGCCGCGACGAAATGCCACGCTGGCATCAAGCACGCTTTGCCCGATAAAGTGGCGGTGAGCGATGGCCGCTTCCCAGCCGGCGGTACGGCGGCGCTGCACCTCGATCTCGGTATCGTCGATATGGTTTTTGCTGGAACGCAGGAACCCGCGCAAGGATGCGGATGTTTTACGAGTGGCATCGCGATAAACCATCCTCGTCAATTTGAGGTCATGCGTCTGGCTGATGCCGCTATAGATATAGGTTTGGTTGATTCCCGCTACGGCCTGGTGATAGCGATGATGGCTGTAGTTGGTAGCTATCAGCCAGTAGCCGATGGGAAAAGAGTAATGAGCGCTGTGCCCCCGCGTTCCGCGCTCGCCCGCCTCTCCGCCGCCGAGATCGCGATTGGCGCTGACATAAAACAGGTCATTCAATCCCAGCGCGTTGTCGTAGGAGAGCGTTGCACTCCCCTGGTATTTGCCGGTGTACTTCGAGCCTCCATCGTCCGCCGTGACAGTGAGACGCAAAGGGAAACCCTGCCGATACTCGATCAGCAGGTCGCTTTCGCCGGGTGCAGCGCTCTCGGCCTCAGCCGGTGCAATTTTCATATCGGCATCGGCGCTGGGTGCACGCTTCAGATTTTCCAGCGCCTGTTCCATATCTCGCAAATTCAGCAGATCTCCTGCTTTCAGCGACAAGGCATTTTCCTGCGCGCCGGCTGCTCTTTGACCGCTGACGAAACGAATGTCGCGCACTTTGCCCGGTATCACGGTGAGTCTCAGTTCTCCACTGCTCAAGTCCTGGGGCGCCACCAGGACGCGGGTGGTGACATATCCGGCGGCGACGATGACATTCTGGACTTGGGATAACAGTGCATTGATGCCCTGCGTGCCGAGGCAGCGAGGCAAGACGGTATCCTTGTCTTCCGATGCCACGTCCAGGGCGAACCGGAATGATTCGGCCTGCTCGCCTTCCAGCAGCAGGCGGGAAACGACAAAGCATGGATGCTCGAGGGAAGGGATGGGCGGCTCTTCTTCATCCGTTTCATACCGGGGCAGGCGCACATCAGGAGTCAGGTCTTGTTGCCGGCGCAACTGGCGTTCACGTTCCTGCTGCCGCAGGAATTCCTGGTCGAGGTCCTGCGCGCAAGCGTTTCTCATACTGCCTGCGCTCAGCACGGCAGCCGCCATGGCAAGGCAGAGAAAAAGCCGCCCGGATGATGCATGCGCAGGCGCTTCCGCCGCCTCCCTGAATTTCCCCTTAGTTCTCATGCGCTTCTTGCTGGCATACAGGCCCCCTGCGGCTCGCAACAGGTTTCTTGAATGAAGAAACCCGTTTTCAAATTTTCAGGACTTTATTTTTTGAGCGGCCTTCCCCTCTTGCCGTCAGGGGCGGATTTTAATAACAACAAACAAAACATTTCAAAATAATTAACTTTTCAGCCTTAAAACAAGACGAGTAGACAGGCTCTTGAGCAGCGCGTCCCTGTTCCAGGGCGCAGCAAATCCTCGAAAAAGAAGAATGTTTGAGCAGTGCCCTATCAATTTCCCTGCCTCTCAGGAGCTTTCCGTCGATTTCATGGACGAATAAGTCATGTGCTTTCGACCCATTCATTTTTTCCTGCGATGAAGAAATATTCTTTCCTGACGTTCGTGCTTGGCTGCCTCATGCTGCCCCTTGCTGCAGAAGCGGCGCTCGCCATCAGCAATCTGCGAAGTCTCGCCTTCGGCACTTTCGCAGCCGGCAAGGGCGGCAGCTTGAGCATCGCGCCCGACGACACGCGCAGCAAGACCGGCGGCGTTACGCTGATTTCCATCGGCACGGCAAACTCCGCCGCCTTCCTGGTATCGGATGACGATCCTGCCAATGCCCAGCGCGCCTACACCATCGTCTTGCCCGACGACGATCAAGTCTCGATCAGCAATGGCTCGACATCCATCCGCGTCACGAACTTTGTCAGCCTGCCCGCCTACCAGGGCCGTTTGACGGAAGGATCGCAAATCCTGAGAGTGGGCGCGACTTTGCAGGCAGTAGATGGCCTGCCGCCCGGTGACTATGCCGGAACCTTCAGCGTCACTGTGATCTATCAATGAACGCTTCAGCCCTTCAGCGCAGCATGCCGGCTATGCGAACTTATTCTTTTTTATTGACCATTCTTTTGACCCTGCACGCACTGCCCGCCCATGCGGATCTCATGCTGTATCCGACCCGCATCGTGCTCGCTGAAGCAACGCAGGCGGCGCAGGTGGAGCTGATCAACAACGGCCAGGAGACGGCGACCTACCGCATCAGCCTGGTGAATCTTCGCATGAGTGAAACCGGCGAATTTGCTGCCGCGAACCCGCCCTCGCCCGACGAGCGTTTCGCTGACCGGATGCTGCGCTATTCGCCGCGCCAGGTGACGCTGCCGCCCGGCGCTTCGCAAACCATACGCATGATGGCCGACCTGCCGGAACGCTTGCCCGCCGGAGAATATCGCTCCCATCTCCAGTTCGACCGCTTGCCGCCGCCTTCCGGATCGTCCAGCATCGAAACCGCGCTGACCCTGGGCGACCGCCAGATCGGCGTGCGGCTCACGCCGCTGATCGGCGCCTCCATCCCGGTGATCCTGCGCCACGGCGAAACGTCGGCAAGCGTCAGCCTGTCGAGCCTGGAGCTGAGTGTTCATCAGGAAAGCGGCCTGCCGCTGCTGTCCATGGAACTGCAGCGCAGCGGCAATCAGTCGGTATACGGCGATATCACGGTGAGCTTTGTGCCGCGCGACGGTCAGGCGCAGACCATAGGCAGTGCCGGCGGCGTGGCAGTCTATACGCCTAATAGCGTGCGGCGCGCCTCCTTGCTGCTGCAACCGCCGCAAGGATTGAAGCTGCAAGACGGCAGCCTGCAAGTCAGCTACCAAGAACGCGCGGAAGATGGCGGCCACGTGCTGGCCGAGGCGCAACTGGCGCTGCCCTGAGCAGCGCGTTGTAGTGAGGAAAACCTGCAGCCCGCCGGTTTCGATGCAGCGCAAGCTGCCAGTGCAGGCGACCCGGACAATGAGGACTGCGCTCACGGAGAACGCATGTTGCTCCGGCCCTGCTCCTTCCTTGCTGCCCTTCATGTCCCTGTCCTTTATTCCGCTGCCTTTCCACCTGCGCGGCCGGACTTTCTGCCTCGCCCTGCTCGCGATGCTGATGCTGCTTGCCGGCTTGGCCAGGGCACAGACCGTCGCATCGGACTTGCTGCTGTTCGAAGTGAGGATGGAAGAACATCTGGTCGCGGAAGCCATGACGGCCTATCGGGTCGACAACACGCTTTACTTCCCGCTCGGCGAACTTTCCCGCCTGGCCGGCATTGCGATCCAGACCCGCCCGCGCGAAGGCACGGCAAGCGGATTCATCGTGGACCAGGAGCGCCGCTTCAGCCTGAATGCCCGCCGCCTGAGCTATACCTTGGGCACGCAGACCGCTTCCTTTCATGAAGCCGATCTCCTGCTGCGCGCGGATGACATTTACATCTCGCAGGCCTTGCTGGAACGCTGGCTGCCGCTCGATATCGAAGTGGAATTGTCGCGCCTGCTGCTGCGCCTGCATCCCACCGAAACGCTGCCGCTGCAAGCGCGCCAGCAACGCGAGCAACGGGCTGCGCAACTGAAGCGCAGGCGCGGCGAACCATCGTCCCACGCACGCCATCCCCTGCCCTATCGACTGATTGATGTGCCTTTCATCGATCAGACCTTCAGCCTGGATGCGCGCAACAATAACCGGAACAGCGACCGGAACAATGAACAGAAAAACGAACTGGATGGCAGCTACACCCTGTTTGCCACCGGAGATCTGCTCGGCATGGAAGGTTCGCTTTACTTCACCCACCGCAGCGACCAGGACTCGCCCGATCCGCGCCTGACGCTGTCGCGCCACGATCCGGATGCACGCCTGCTGGGCCCCTTGCAAGCGCGTTCGCTGGAACTGGGCAGCATCGTGGTGCCGGGCATCACGCATGTTTCCCAGACCAGCACGCCCGGTTACGGATTTCGCATCAGCAACCGCCCGCTCACCCATCCGCTGAACTTCAACCAGCATTCCCTCCAGGGCGACCTGCCGCCGGGCTGGGATGTGGAGCTGTATTTCAATGAAGCGCTGGTCGGCCTGCAACGCGCCGATGCGCAGGGACGCTACCGCTTCAACGATTTGCCGCTGATTTTCGGCGCGAATGAATTCCGGCTGGTTTTCTACGGCCCGCTGGGACAAGTGCGGGTGGAACGGCAACGCATATTGCTGGAGCCATCCATCGTTCGTCCCGGCGAATTTTTCTACAGCCTGGCAGACCAGCATGACGAATTCGGCGGCCGGCGCTCCAGCCTGCAATTCGATGCGGGCCTCGGACAGAGCCTGGTCGCGGTCGGCGGCATTTCCACGCTGCCATATGGCGGTGAAGAAAAAAATTATGCCAACCTGGGACTGAGGCGTTTCGGCCGGCACTTCATCGTCAGCGGCGAATTCGCCACATCCGATGACGGCGGTTCGCTGGGCGAACTGGGACTGCGCACCCGCATCGGCAACATCGGCCTGCAGATCAGCCGTGCGCAGCTGAACGATTTCATCAGCGAGCTCTATGCGTCTAGCGGCGATCCCATACGCTCGCGCGACCTGCTGCGGCTGGATGGCAGCCTGGCTGCACTACCGCGACTGTCGCTTGCACTCGAAGCCAGGCAGGACCGCTTGCAGTCCGGCAATCGCCAGCGCGACGCCAGCCTGCGCCTGTCCAGCACCGTGCGCAATACCGCGCTCAGCCATACATTGCGCTGGCTGAAATCCGGCCAGGTTTCGGAGACGCATGGCTTCTTCCAGTTCAGCCGCCGCGTCGCGGACATCGGCGTCACCGGGCAGTTGAATTACCGCATCCATCCTCACGCGGAAATGAGAGATGCGCTGCTGACTGCAGACAAGCCGCTGCGCCAGGGTTATCGCATGAATTTCGCGGTGGCGCGTTTGCATGAAGAACGCGACCTGCGTTATACGCTGGGCCTGACCAAGAGCCTGGGCCGCTTCGGCTTGCGCGTGAATGCCAGTCATAGCCGCGAAGGGGAAAGCGCGCTGGGACTGCAGCTCTTTATTGCGGCAAGCAGGAATCCCCGGCAAGGAACCTGGCATACCGATGCGCAACCCGTCGCGCATACGGGTGCTGCGGCTATGCAGGTCTTCCTGGACCGCAATCAGAATGGCGTACGCGATGACGATGAACAGGCTATCAGCCAGGCCGGCTTCCGGGTGCGCGGCAACCCGCATCCGGTACGCACCGATGAGCAGGGATATGCGCTGCTAGGCAATCTGCCCGTCAGGCGGCATATCGACGTTGAACTGGAATTGAGCAGCCTGCCCGATCCGCAATGGATGGCGCAAAAGCCCGGCCTGCAACTGCTGGCCCGGCCGGGGCGGGTGGCGGAAATCGATGTGCCGGTGGTGCTGAGCACGGAAATCACGGGCAAGGTGTTTCTGCATCAGCGCCGGCAGCGGCGAGGTATAGGCGACGCCATCGTGGAACTGGTCGATGCGCGCGGTGAAATCGTGGCCGAGACCCGCAGCGCAGCAGATGGCGTTTATGTCATTGCCAATGTCGCCGCGGGCGACTACGTGTTGCGCATTTCACCGGCCCAGGCGCAACGCCTCAGGCTGGACGCCACGCCCGCCCGTTCCATGAAGGTCACGGGCGAGTCCTATCTCATCGAGCAGCAGGATTTCGAACTGTCCGTTGCAGAATGAATTTATTCTGCGTCGGGCGGCTGGTCCAGCGTAATCGGCCGGGCTGCTTCCTGCAGCTTGTCGCGCATGAAGTTGGGCAGCGCATGCATCGCGCAATGCGTGCCGCCATTGTAGTAACGCAGCGCAAGGCCGCGTTCCGCAATGCGCTTGTCCACTTCCTGCTGGTCCAGCTTGCGCACATCGATATCCGTGGAAGCGGTTGCCATGCCCCATACGCCGCCGTACAGCGGCACCGGCACGACCGACGGCGCGACGATGGCGAAGTTTTCCTGCAGCGTGGCGATGATGCGGCGCCAGGTAGTCGGGCGCAGGAAAGGCGACTCGGTGTGCAGCGACAGCAGCCCGCCTGGTGCCAGGCGCTGGCGGCAGGCCTGGTAGAAGTCGGCGGTATAGACCGGCAGCGAATGTTCGTCGGGATCGGTCAGGTCCAGGATGATCAGATCGTAATAGCCTTCGTCTTCTTCGACGAAGCGCCGGCCATCCATGACCACAGCCTTGAAGCGCTCATCCTTGAACACATGCTGATTGATGCCGGCCAGCGCATCGCGGCCGATATCGAATACGCCTTCATCGATATCGACATTGGTCACCGATTCCATGCCCGGATACTTGAGCAGCTCGCGCGCCGCGATGCCGTCGCCGCCGCCTATGATCAGCGCACGGCGCGGTGCTTCGTGCGCAATGGCAGCCGGATGCACCAGGTTTTCATGGTAGAAGAACTCGTCCTTCTCCGAAGTCATGAAAACATCGTCCAGCATGAAGACGCGACCGAAGCAGACATTGTCGAACACGGCGGCATTCTGCAGGCCGGGCGCGCGGCTCACCTTGCCCTCTGCGCTCAGCGACACCTGCACGCCTTCGGCCACTTGCTCGCCCTGCCACGGCTTCAGGCGCAGTTGCGGTCCGCGCGTCACGATCTGCTCGTTGGCATTTTCCGGCTGAAAGAATTCAGCCAGCGCATCGAACAGCACCTGGGCTTTCTGGGAATTGTCCTGCGTGTAGTTGCACACGAAGACATCCAGCGACACGTAATCGATTTCCGGCCAGGTATGCAGAGAAAAATGGGATTCGGCCAGCAGGATCATGCCGGTGACACCCTCGCCCTCACCGAAGGAATGGAAGTCCGAGCGCACCACCGTCAATCCGCTGTCGCGAACCGCCTGCACGCAAAATTGCTCCAGCACCTGCGCATCCGTCATATGATGCTTGGCCTTGCAATTGACAAAATCTCCGATGAGATGGACGCCGCTTGCTTGCTGAGTAGTCATCGTCTGATCGATCCTCTCAAAGAAAAAGCCAAGCCGATTACACAAGGGCTCTCCCTTGTCGTGCATGCTGACTTGGCTAACCAAAGGAAGTGCCATCGTATCCACATCGATACGGTGCCACGCGAACTGATCTTTTCCGACTCCCCGAAGAAGGGGAATGCATCCGAGTGGCGGATGCCTATGCGGTCCGAACAATCATCTGCGGATGCTGAGGGGGATGCGGAACATGAAGCATCCGGAGTTCACCCCTGACGATCACGCGTTCGGATGACGAAAGCCACCGAACTAAAGAAAAAACCACGCACATCGATAATGTGCGTGGTTTTGAATGGCGTCTCCACGGGGATTCGAACCCCGGTACCCACCGTGAAAGGGT
>JAFAGG010000095.1 GCA_023422955.1 Pseudomonadota bacterium
ACGAGAAAACGTTAGTCTGGCATTCTTATGGATGTTCATTCGGCTGGACTCCCTGAAATATTTGTTTGGCTGGAACCAACAAGTCTCTCAGACCCAGTTCGAATGAACAACCTATTGAAACATCACAGCTAGGGTGGGGATGGGTTAAACAGTTTGCACACGAAACCCATCCCCATCCCCGCCTTCTCCTTGAAGGGGAAGGAGTATTTTCCTGCCTGCCCAGATAGTGCTTCGCGAAACTCCGTCTTCATCCTCTTGAAGGGAAGGGGGGACTGCCACTCTGCAGCGAATAGCGCTTCGCAAAACCTTTGAAATGGAAGGCGAAGCAAAAGCCTCACGCCCCCGCAATCCACCCTTCCAGCGGATCAAAATCCGGCAAGCCGAAATTCCTGTCGCGCCTTTGCCAGGCCCAGGCAGCAATCAGCGCGCATAACACTGCATCCAGCCAGTCACCACTGGCATCCTCAATCAGCCTGTCGCGAGAAGAACCCGCATCTAGCGTTATGCCCAGTTTGTACCGACCCTGTTCCAGCGCTTCCACAATCTGTATTCGTGCCGCCTGACGTGCCAGTGTCTGTTTGGCTTTGTCATCGGACTTGTACGAAGCACGCGTAATGCTGCGCGCAATCAGCCCCGGATAAGCTTCCAGCGCGATGCGCTGCGGATCGCCTTCATGCAGGGTGTAGACAGTGAGGCCGGCTGCGATCAGGCGGGGTGTGCCGGCATGCAGCATGTAAGCCACGGGCGGGTTGACCCATTTCATCGGCGACGATGAGCCGGCCGGCAAGTCGGTGGCGCGGTGGGCGAACTTGTTGCCGATGGGGCGGGCGTCGCAGAAAGCCTTGAAGGTCAGGCGCAGCTCTTCGCGCGACAAGGACGTTACGTGAGCGATCAGTTGCGGCCACGTCGTCGGCCAGCCCAGCGTTTCCACCAGTTCGCGCGGGAAAGAAAAAGGGAAGTCGAATGCGCCCAGCCACGGGCCGGGCTGGCGCAGCCAGGCATCGAAAGCATCGAAGTCGTGCAGCGAGGTCAGTGATTGCAGATGGAACGTATCCTGTTCGAGTCTGCCCGATGCGATGGTGATGCCCTTGCGCTTGCACGGCGCCGATGTGAAATCGATACCGTGCAGCAGCATGGATGGGGATACGCTGGAGGCAGCGTAAGAGGGCATGCTGCTTGTCTGGTATTCGCTGATTTACTTGCGGCGGCCGCGTGCCGTCGAAGCTGTCACTGGTTTGCCGCGTGTTCCCTGCGAGGAGGTTCGTGCTGGTGAGCGTTCAATGGCTGCGCCCGGACGCGGCTTCATCTGGCCATGCTTGCGCGCAATCGCCTGCGGCGTCGGCGTTTCCTTGCCGCGTGCGGCAGCAGGGTTGACCGGGTTGTAACGCGGCACCAGGTGCTGCGGGCCGTTGCCGATCAAATCCGAACGGCCCATGCGTGCCAGCGCTTCGCGGATGATGTCCCAGTTGTCGGGATCGTGATAACGCAGCAGGGCTTTGTGCAGGCGGCGTATCTTGCCGGTGCGCGGTGTCTCGACCGCTTCCGAATCGCGGCTGACTTTTCGCAGCGGATTCTTGCGGCCGTGGTACATCGCGGTGGCCATCGCCATCGGCGTGGGCAGGAAATTCTGCACCTGGTCGAGGCGGAAATTGTTCTGCTTGAGCCAGACGGCAAGATTCAGCATGTCTTCATCGGTGGTGCCGGGATGGGCAGCGATGAAGTAGGGAATCAGGTACTGCTCCTTGCCGGCTTCTTTCGAATATTTTTCGAACAGTTCCTTGAAGCGATAGTAAGCACCCATGCCCGGCTTCATCATCTTGGACAGCGGGCCTTCCTCCGAATGCTCAGGCGCGATCTTCAGCAAGCCGCCGACGTGGTGGCTGACCAGTTCCTTCACATACTCGGGCGAGCGCACTGCGAGGTCGTAGCGCAGGCCCGAGCTGACCAGGATTTTCTTGATGCCGGGGATTGCGCGGGCGCGGCGGTAAAGCTGGATCAGCTTGCCATGGTCGGTGTTGAGATTGCTGCAGATAGTCGGATAGACACACGACAGCCGCCGGCACGATTCCTCGACCTTCTTGTCCTTGCAGGCCAGGCGATACATGTTCGCGGTCGGCCCGCCCAGGTCGGAGATGGTGCCGGTGAAGCCCTTGGTCTTGTCGCGAATGAGTTCGATCTCGCGCAGGATGGACGGCTCGGAGCGGCTCTGGATGATGCGGCCTTCGTGTTCGGTGATCGAGCAGAAGGTACAGCCGCCGAAGCAGCCGCGCATGATGTTGACCGAGAAGCGGATCATTTCCCAGGCCGGGATGCGCGCCTTGCCGTAGGAAGGATGCGGCGAGCGCGCATAGTGCATGTCGAACACGTAATCCATTTCTTCCATGGACAAGGGCAGCGGCGGCGGATTGAGCCACACGTCGCGTTCGCCGTGCGCCTGCACCAGCGCGCGCGCATTGCCGGGATTGGATTCCAGGTGCAGCACGCGCGACGCATGGGCGTAGAGTACGGGATCAGTACTGACCGCTTCGAAGGAGGGTAGCCGCACGGCAGTCTTGCTGCGCGCTTCCTTCTGCATCGCCAGGCGCTGTTCGCGCGTGATCAGCATTACCGGTTTTTCCGCGGATGCTTTATTGCTGTCGGTGCCGCACGCCTCCGGTTCCTTCGTTTTCATTTCGTAAGGATCGGGATGCGGCTCGACCTTGCCCGGCATGTCGATGCTGCTGGAATCGGCTTCCTGCCAGTCGTCGGCGGGCTTCCAGCCTTTTGGAACCATGTAGGCGGTGCCGCGCAGATCGCGTATGGACTTGATGGATTCGCCCGAGGCGATGCGATGAGTCAGATCTATCAGCGCACGTTCGGCATTGCCGTACAAAAGAATGTCGGCCTTGGAATCGAGTAGCACCGAACGGCGTACCTTGTCCGACCAGTAATCGTAGTGGGCGATGCGGCGCAAGCTAGCTTCGATGCTGCCGATCACGATGCCGGCATCCGGATAGGCTTCGCGCGCACGTTGTGCATACACGATGACGGCGCGGTCCGGCCGCTTGTTCGGATCTCCGTTGGCCGTGTAGGCGTCTTCCGAGCGGATCTTGCGATCCGAGGTGTAGCGGTTGATCATCGAATCCATGTTGCCGGCAGTGATGCCGAAGTACAGATTCGGTTTTCCTAAACTGCGAAAGGCTTCGGCCGATTGCCAGTCCGGCTGGCTGATGATGCCGACGCGAAATCCCTGCGCTTCCAGCAGGCGGCCGATCAGCGCCATGCCGAAGCTGGGATGATCGATGTAGGCATCGCCTGTAATCAGGATGATGTCGCAGCTATCCCAGCCGAGCTTGTCCATTTCCGCGCGCGACATCGGCAGGAAAGGCGCGGGCTTGATGGTGCGGCCCTTGTAGGAAGGGTAGGAAAGCAGGCTGGGCGGGGAGGCGTTCATGGGCGCCATTGTACCGGAAGGGGCAGTGCGCCGTTCCGGCTGCGGACCGTTTTTTGCGGGAGATGCCTGCTTGGAAAAGACTTCGTCCCGAATCAGGTGAATGCTGCAGCCAGCCTGGCAAGGGCGTGATTCGTCCAGCGCTTACTTGAAAGGGTTGTCCACTTCGTCGGTCGGCTCTATCGATACCTGGTCCGGCAAGTCTTCGGATTCCAGTATTTGCAGCGTTGCATCCAGCAGTGCTTTCAGTTCCTGCGCCAGGGCCAGGCCTTCCTTGTCGCGGGTAATCTGGACAGAACCATAAAGCTCCAGCCGGTCCAGCCGGTTTTCGATAGTGAGATCGCCGATCGTGATTGAATCGGCTTCATTGGCAAAGGGTTGCAGGGTTGACATGCCTATCCTCGATATATGTGTTTGCGTTCGCGGTTGTTGCGAACGTCGTGATTATTGCGATTATTGCGATTATTGTGATTGTTGCGTTGGTCAGGACTTCGGCTTTCTGACGCGCGGATGCGGCAAGTTTACCCGCGTCTGCTTGATCTCTTGCGACATGGCCGGAAACAGGTTGATGCCGAGGCGCTGTTCCAGCTCCGCAATCGACAGGATTTCGTAATCGGCGCCCGGCACATTGGGCGCGACATAGGCGGATGCCTGCCTGCGATGCGGCAGGTAGATGGCCTTGAACATGTGGGTGGGGATCAGCACGCGGCCTTTCAGGCGCTGCAGCCTTGCGCCCTCGAACATGGGGCCGGTAATCACATAGGCCTCGCCGCCGGAACGCGTGAAGCCGCGCGTGATGCCTTCTATTGCCGCCCACAGGTTCTGATTGTTGTGCGGGTCCTGGGGAACGATATTGGCCAGGGAAAAACTCTCGTACTGCGATTGCGTGCTGGCCATATCGGCGGAGGGGCTGAGATGGCCACGATCGAAGCCCGAGCGTGAATAGTCGCGCAGTTCGGCCCGATCCGCTGCCGGTAATTTCTTTTCTTCATGGAAGGTATTGCGGCGCTTGATCTTGCGGGCTTCCGTGATGCGCTGCTCGGTCAGATGCTGGGCTGACCACAAGGAGGTGCGTGCGATACCCGAATGCATGAGGGCGAACCCTTCAAAGCACAAGGGACGTGTACCTGCGGCCATCTTTTCATTGATGAATTCCGGCGGACGGCCATCGTTGAAATGCTGCGGACAGTCTTGCAGCGAGGCGGCAAAGCTGAATGAGGCCGCGAGGCTGGCAAACAGGGAAAAGAACAGTTTTCGTATTCGTATCATGGGAATGCAATCAGAGAGTCGACACACAGCACGCGCTGGCGCTGGGCAAAGCGCTTCGCCATCGCTGCCTGGTTGGCATCGAAAACGCCTGTTGTGATCAGACTGGTTTCAGGCCGGCTCGTTCGGTGTGCAACTTAATGTCTAGGGATTTGTGCAAGATTTACCAGCAAGTGGTAAGCCTTACGAATGGAAGCAAGCATTAAAGGGCGGAAGGAAAAACTTGGGCGATAAGCGGGATGGGAGTGAGTAAAACGGGGATAAAAGCTTTTGAAACATAAATAGAACTTCTCATTGTCTCTTTCTTCGAAGCGGTGTTGTTGCCACTGCACTGGCATAGCGATTGCACTATTGTAAAACAAGCTTTTCATGATCTGTCTTCAGAAGACTGATTTCCTGCCGCTCCAGAATACAGCGGACAAGTTCAGGATTCGCACGACATTCATCGCATTCACCAGGTAACACTAGGAAAGGATAGCAAGATGGCATCTGACAATCGTGGTCATTTGGCGGTATGGCTGGGCGGCATCGCTCTCGGCGCCGCCGCCATGTACGTTGCCGACCCCGCCCATGGCAAACGGCGCCGGGCGCTCGCGCAGGAGAAAATCCACAAGGCTGGCCGCCAGGCTGAAAAAACCTGGCAGACGGTGCGCCGCGATGCGGGCAGTCGTCTGCAGGGGCTGCAGTCTCAGACAGATCAATGGTTGGGCAGGCATGATGTAAAACCGATTGATGATCATGTGCTGGAGGCTCGCGTCAGTTCCAAGATCGGGCGCAAGGTGTCGAACTGGCATGCCATCGATGTCGATGCGCACCTGGGCTGCGTAACCCTGCGCGGTCCTATCCTGACCGAGGAAAAGGAATCGGTGCTGGAAATGGTGCGCGGCATTCCGGGCGTGCTGGACGTGCGCGATGAACTGGATGTGTACGACGACCCGGATAATATTCCCGACTTGCAGGACTACTATGCATCGCCAAGACGCGGCCCATCCCGGCATGACAAGTGGTCGCCCGGCGCACGCCTGATGGCGGCGATCGGCGGCGGCCTGATTGGTTATTACGGCATCACGCGCCGCAATACCGCCGGCAGCATGATGGTGGCCGCTGGCCTGGGATTACTGGCGCGCAGCCTGGGCAATTACGAAGACCTGAAAGGCATGATCGCTTCCGAGCAGGGAAAAAGTGTGAGAGTGCAGAAGAGCATAGAAATCAATGCCTCGCCCGAGAAGGTGTTTGACGCGTGGTCCCGCTATGAAAATTTCCCGCAATTCATGTCGTATGTGGTGGATGTGAAAGACCTGGGGCAGGGGCGTTCCCACTGGATGGTCAAGGGCCCATTGGGAATGAGTTATGAATGGAATTCCATCGTGACGGAATCGAGGCGGCCTTCCGTTCTGGCCTGGAAGAGCGAGCCCGGCGCGGAAATCGAGAATTCCGGCTCGGTACGCATGGTGGCGGCAAACGGTGGCACCCGCGTTACGGTGGAACTCTGTTATTGCCCGCCCGGCGGCGCGCTGGGTGAAGGTGTCGCCGCACTGACGGGGCGCAGCCCGGAACAGGAATTGGAAAGCGACTTGATGAGAATGAAGGAATTCATCGAGCAAAACCCTGCATCGCCGGAAAGCCCGGAGGTTGCCAGCACACAGGGGCAGGTGTTGCACTAGACAGGCGCTTTTACATAAGCTTGAGCGGAGCGGGATTAGCGTGACGAGGCAGGGCGCCTGAGCATGGCGTGCAGGGTCAGACGGATCTGCTCGTAAGCAGACGCTATATCCGTCAGCTTGTCTTGCATGTCCTGCTGCGAACAGCTTTTCATCTGCCTTTCGACATCGTGGCAGAGATCGCTCAGGTGCATCGCTCCGATAGACGCGCAGCAGCCGCTCATCATGTGAGCAATGCGCGAGGCAAGGAGGTGGTCGGAAGCTTGCAGTGCACTTCTCAGGTCGAGAAGACGTTGCGGCATGTCTTCCTCAAACATTTTCACCAGCTCCGCGAAGCCTGCGCCGCTGATTCTGTGCATGACTTCCAGTCCGCTGAGGTCGGCAGGGTGAGGGTCTGCCAGCAAGATCGTGCGGCGAATTAGCCAGGTGTCCAGCATCCGAGACCAGCCATCCATGTGGAGGCGTTTGGACAGGCAGTCATCCATGCCGGCGGCAAGGCATTTTTCGATTTCTTCAGGATGTGCGTGGGCGGTCCAGCCGATGATGGGTGTATGCCGGTCCGATTTTTCGATCTGACGTAGTGTTTGGCAGACCTGGTAGCCATCCATATCCGGCATCTGGCAATCCAGCAGAATCAGGTCGTAGCGCTGCCTTTCATAATGCGACAGCACCTCCTTGCCGCTTGATGCCAGATCGACTTCGCACTCCAGCTTCTCCAGCATGCGCTTGGCGATCTGGCAATTAATGGCATTGTCGTCGGCGACCAAGACGCGGTAACCGGCATAAGAGGGGCTTTCCCGAATGGAGAAGTTTTCCATGCTTGCTGGCGCTGGTTGGTGGAAGAGGGTGTAGCTACAAGTACTGAATCATACTGCGTTAAGCTCGGTGAAACATGGCTTGTGCGGGAAGCTTCCGTTTTTCGGGCGCGATATCGTGCATAAATGCAAATGCTTTTGCAGGCGCTTCGGCATCAGGCCGTCGAAGCTTCACATGCGATAGGCATGTGCATGGCGAGTCTAGCCTGAGCCGGCAATTCGGTTGCCGTTGGCTTGTTGCCACAAATTGCCAAGCCTGATGGAAATATACTGCGTGGCACATCAAGAAGCACAAAAAGAAAACCCGGCAGATGCCGGGTTTTCAATGAAGGTTGAAACGGGGAAGCTAATCCGCCATCAGGCAGTTGCCAGTTTTTCCCATGAGCCTTCGGCCTCTTGCTTGGCTTGTTGTTGCTTGGCCTTCTTGGCTGCCGCTTGCTTGGCGCGGGAGCTGGAAGGAGGCAGGCGGCGCAGCGTTTTCAGCGCATCCAGGTCTTTGATGCCGATCGAACGCTGATCCACGCTGATCAGGCCAATTTCATTGAAGGCAGACAAGGTGCGGCTAACCGTTTCCAGAGTCAGGCCGAGATAGCTGCCGATTTCATGGCGTGTCATGCGCAAGTTGAACAGTTTGCTGGAGTAACCCATCTCGGCAAAACGCTCCGACAGGGAAACCAGGAAGCGGGCTACCCGCGCTTCGGCGCTCAATGCGCCCAGCATGCTGACCATGCCTTGTTCCCGCACCAGTTCGCGGCTCATGACGCTGTACATGGCGTGCTCCAGTTCAGCGTGCACACGGCCCAGCGAGGTGAATTTCTTGAAGGGGAGCAGGATCAGGTCGCAGTTTGAAAGCGCAACTGCTTCGGAAGAGTAACGTTTGGTGTGAATGCCATCCACGCCGAACAGGTCGCCTTTCATGGGAAAGCTCAGAACTTGTTCATTGCCGAATTCATCAATCAGAACGGTCTTCAGGAAGCCGGAGTGAACGACGTAAAGCGTATCGAAAGGTTGTCCGATGGTGTGAATGCGTTGTCCGGTTTTGAATTGAACGTGCTGGAAAAGAAACTCTTCGTCATTGACGGAGACGGTCGTCGGAATACGCAATAAATCGCACAGCTCTTTCAGATTGGACCACAGCTTGCCTTGTCGTTGCCAGCCTGCTTCCGAAGAAGATGAGTGCAAAGTCGAAGGGGTAGCTTCCGAGCGAAGTTCAGACGTTTGCGTGGACAACATAATCATCTCCTATTTCAAATCGTTAAATTGCTTTAAGGCGGCATTGCATATGCCGCATCTCATCCCAGTTTGTTTTTTTGTAATTAAATACGACGCTACACGGAATTCTTTTGTTTGCGTGGCAGGAACACGGAGCCCTCTGAATGGCTTGCCTTTGGTCACTGCATCACTGCAAGACCGTAGTATCGCAACGAGTTTGATTCTTTACTATCGGTAGGTACTGAATAGACTTGTAGGAATGCGCCTACGAGGATGACGCAATCAGGAAGGGGAGATAGGAGGAAATTAGACGCGGAAGGGGGTGAGAAGGCGGTGTGCTACGGCGTATTGCACCAGATCTGCCAGGGAGGAAACCCCCATTTTGTGCAGGATGCGGGTCTTGTGGGTGCTGACGGTTTTCACGCTGACATGAAGCAGCTCGGCAATCTCGGTGATGGACTTGCCGCCTACCAGCAGGCTGAAAACTTCAAACTCCCGGTCAGACAGTTGCTTATGAGGCAAATCTTCGCTTGCAGGCATGACATCCATGGCTAGCTGCTCTGCAACTTCCAGGCTGATATAAGGACGTCCCGAGGCAACACGACGAATGGCGCTGACCAACTGGGTTGCAGCACTTTCCTTAGTGAGGTAACCACGGGCGCCGGCGCGGATGGCACGCACTGCATACTGCTCTTCATCGTGCATGGTCAGCACCAGGATGGGCAGTTTGGGCATTTCATCCTTGATCTGGCGAATCAGGTCAACGCCACTGCGGCCCGGCATCGATAAATCCAGCATCAGCAGATCGAACCCACCTTTGCGAATGTGTGCGAGAACCTCAAAGCCGTCTACTGCTTCGCCAACTACTTCAATATCTTCAGCGCCATCCAGAATGCGTTTTAAGCCTTCCCGCATAATGGTGTGGTCGTCGGCGATAACAATACGGATCATATAAGTTTGAAAAATTAAATGCTCGCCACAGTCACATGAGTACAGATTTGTAACCGAGTGTCGCAATCATGGAACCAAGAACAGTATTGTTGTTTAGATACTGTGAGATATGCAACGTCCGGTAAGAGTATAGATGGGTTTCCTACTGGCGATCAATCCAAAAACAAACAAACCATTCAATTTCAATCATATTTTGTATGAATATAAGGAAAGAAAAAGATTATATGGAAAGTCGCAGATCAGCTTGCTGAACTGTGTTGGGGTAGAGAATAAAAATAGGTCGAGAAAAACGCAGATCGTTAACCTCCGGGACGTGCTTGCTCACTGTAGTAGACTGTCGGGCAATTGAAAACCTGAAATGAGCATTGCGCTGAATTATGGAAATACAAATTGGTGACGTCGGGCACATTATCCAGCTTGCCATTGCGCCCGTATTTCTGTTGACCGGGGTCGGGACTAATCTGATCGTATTGACGAATCGTCTTGCGCGCATCATCGATCGGTCGCGGGTGCTGGAAGAGCGCGCCCAAAAAGGGCAGGGAATGGAGGGGGATGAAGAGGAGATCCGGGTATTGTATAGGCGCGCTTACTTGGTAAACGGGGCAATTACTCTAAGCACCACCTGCGCACTCCTGATTTGTGTGGTTATTGCTGCGCTATTCTTGTGGGATGCCTTCAGATTAAGCCTGGCCTATTTTATTGCCGTTCTGTTTGTGCTGGCCATGCTTGCGCTGATAGGGAGCTTTGTTTATCTCTTGCAGGAAATCTTTTTTGCCACTAGCACTCTTTCGGTGCGAAGTCGAAGAATCAACAGGAATTAATAGCGATCGCTGGAGGGAATTCTGATGCCGGCACTGAAAGCTGGCCAAGGAAGAAAAACTCCGGCAAGAGCTTCCTGCCGGAGTTTTAAAAACGTATTACTTGTAAACGATGTCTGCGCGGCGGTTTTCGCTCCAAGCCGCCTCATTGCTACCTTGTGCGCGAGGTTTTTCTTCGCCAAACGACACAGCTTCCACCTGCTTGCCAGAAACTCCCAGTACTTCTAAAGAACGACGCACGGCTTCAGCACGCTTTTGGCCCAAGGCGAGGTTGTATTCGCTGCTGCCGCGGTCATCTGCGTGACCTTCGATCGCGATCTGGCGATTGGAGTTCTTCGAGAGATAGTCAGCATGGGCTGCGATCGTCGATTTGAACTCATCCTTGACTTGGAAGTCATCAAAATCAAAGTGAATGCTGCGTTTGGCCAGCGCGTGTTTGGGATCCTGCAGAGGATCATAAGCAGGCGCTGTCACGGATGCGGATGTTGCAGGGGCGGTAGCTGCAGGCGTGGTGCCGGCGGCATTAGTTTCTTCAGCCTTCTTTGGGGTGCTGCTGCATGCCGCGAGCGTCAACAACGCGGTTAAAAGAGCAGGCATCAAAATCACTTTACGCATGAAATCTCCTTCAAGTTAGATATGGAAACAATCTCGTGTCGTTGCGTTTGGTTAACGAAATCGCCTGAAATTATATAGGTAACATCCCTTTTTTGGGCGTTATTTGTGTGAGTGTTTATTTCAAGCTTTTAGCGAGAAAAATGGTGAAAGTGACCATGCAAAGTTTCTTGTGAAAAGAAGTGGGAGCCGTACTGACTGCTTAATCCTAATAAGGCTTAATCTTGATAGGCGTGTGGTGAGAAAGGATGGGTGTAGGTTTTCTGCTTCTGGCTAACTTGTATCCAAGTAAAAGGAGAGGAGATTGGTTGGAGATTTCAACGGTTATCAAGAATGTCTGAAATGGTGAAGTGATTTCATAAAGAGCACGGCTGAAGCAGAGGCATTAATAAAAGGTCGATGAATGGCTATGCATCCGGCGGGCGAAAATGAACCGGGTTGGGAGGCGGCTCTGCTTTTCTTTGTTCGGTAGGTAAGTAAGAAAGTAAGAGTTTATTTGCCTAACTATATAAGAGTAGAGGCAAGCAGTCGGAAACCCTGTCGAGGGGAATTCTGGCTGAGTAGCGTTTTCCAGCGAAGAGTTACTTGAGTAAACGGCTTTGCAGCTCTGCTTGGAGCGAAAGTTTTCATCAGTTAGACCGAATTCTGTAAGGGAATTGATTCGGAAAGTGATTGAGCGTTTATTTTGTGGTGAAGGTGTTGACGAAGTGCGGGGGAATGGTCATACTCTCGCCTCTTTGCTGCTGCCGGTGGGGCGGCAAAGCGGGATCGAGAAGTTGGCAGGTTAGCTGGTAAAACTCTAGCGAAATCTGTTGACGAGAAGTTGAAACAGCTTCATAATCTCGTTTCTTTGCTGCAGCGAAAGCAGCGCAAAGGCAGCGACGCAGTCAACCAGTTAAGCTTCAAAATAAAAAGCGAAATTAGTTGACGGCAATCAGGAAAAGCTGCATAATCTCGTTTCTCTGCTGCTGACGAACACAACGCTTCGTCAAGGTCTGAAAAGACCGAAGATTCTCCGGAATCGCAGCGAACTAGGTTCTTTAAAAATTAACAGCCGATAAGTGTGGGCGCTTGGTGGAGTACAGTGGTCTTCGGATCACAGAGCTCAAAATATCAAGTGCTCACAAAAGAAACAGATAGGTAAGTTCGCAAGAACTTTCCTTGTCAGTATTTTGAGTGAGCGACGGTTCTTCGGAGCCTGGCGAAAGCCACAAAACAGAGATTAAACTGAAGAGTTTGATCCTGGCTCAGATTGAACGCTGGCGGCATGCCTTACACATGCAAGTCGAACGGCAGCACGGGTGCTTGCACCTGGTGGCGAGTGGCGAACGGGTGAGTAATATATCGGAACGTGCCCTAGAGTGGGGGATAGCCCGGCGAAAGCCGGATTAATACCGCATACGATCTATGGATGAAAGTGGGGGATCGCAAGACCTCACGCTCATGGAGCGGCCGATATCTGATTAGCTAGTTGGTGGGGTAAAAGCCTACCAAGGCGACGATCAGTAGCTGGTCTGAGAGGACGATCAGCCACACTGGGACTGAGACACGGCCCAGACTCCTACGGGAGGCAGCAGTGGGGAATTTTGGACAATGGGGGCAACCCTGATCCAGCAATGCCGCGTGTGTGAAGAAGGCCTTCGGGTTGTAAAGCACTTTTGTCCGGGAAGAAATCCCTTGGGATAATACCTCAGGGGGATGACGGTACTGGAAGAATAAGCACCGGCTAACTACGTGCCAGCAGCCGCGGTAATACGTAGGGTGCGAGCGTTAATCGGAATTACTGGGCGTAAAGCGGGCGCAGACGGTTATTTAAGCCAGATGTGAAATCCCCGAGCTTAACTTGGGACGTGCATTTGGAACTGGGTGACTAGAGTATGTCAGAGGGAGGTAGAATTCCGCGTGTAGCAGTGAAATGCGTAGAGATGCGGAGGAATACCGATGGCGAAGGCAGCCTCCTGGGATAATACTGACGTTCATGCCCGAAAGCGTGGGTAGCAAACAGGATTAGATACCCTGGTAGTCCACGCCCTAAACGATGTCGATTAGCTGTTGGGTTTTGAAATACTCAGTAGCGTAGCTAACGCGTGAAATCGACCGCCTGGGGAGTACGGT
>JAFAGG010000072.1 GCA_023422955.1 Pseudomonadota bacterium
GAGCTATATCACCAGAGAGCGCGAAATTATGGCGTATCTGGGCAATCGTGTCAACAAATGACGGGAAGGGAATTCAAGCCCCGGACTGCTGCGCTTTGCGCAGATGCGCGAGCACATGGGCAGGTGCTTCGGCGTCCAGGCAGTCCACCACGATGCGCTGCGGCATGGAGCGTAGCCAGGTGAGCTGACGTTTTGCCAATTGCCGCGTGGCGGCGATGCCTTTATCGCGCAAGGCAGCCTTGTCGTATTGACCATCCAGGTATTCCCACGCTTGCCGGTAGCCGACGCAGCGCATGGAAGGCAGGCCCAGGTGCAGGTCGCCGCGCTGGCGCAAGGCCATCACTTCACTGATTAGCCCTTCGGAAGCCAGCATCGCATCGAAGCGCTGCGCGATGCGCGCATGCAGCACGCTGCGATCCGAAGGCTCAAGCGCTATCGACAGCAAGTTAAACGGCAAGGCGGTCCTCGGTTGCTGCGCGAGCAGGGCCGACATCGGTTTGCCGGTCAGCGCAATGATTTCCAACGCGCGCTGGATGCGCTGCGCATCGTTGGGCTTGAGACGTGCAGCGGTTTCCGGATCGAGTCCGGCAAGCTTTGCATGCAGCGCGGGATAACCGATGCGCGCCGCTGCCGCATCCAGCTGGGCGCGGACTGCGGGATTGGCTTGTGGCAGGTCATCAAGGCCATCCTGCAAGGCCTTGAAGTACAGCATGGTACCGCCGACCAGCAGCGGCAGCCTGCCGCGCTTGATGATGTCATCGACCAGCCGCAATGCATCCTCGCGGAACTGCATGGCCGAATAGGATTCGGCGGGATCGAGGATGTCGATCAGGTGATGAGCAACCGCCGCGCGTTCTTCGGCAGTGGGTTTGGCCGTGCCGATATCCATGCCGCGATAGACCAGCGCGGAATCCACCGAAATGATTTCAACCGGAATATGCCTGGCGATTTCCAGCGCCGCTGCCGTCTTGCCGGAGGCGGTAGGGCCCATGATGGCTACCGCCAGCGGCTTGCGGCTTGCCTCATCCATGTGTTGCGACATCACTGGCCTCGCAGGAACAGCTTGTCGAGATCGGACAGCGCCAGCTGCACCCAGGTCGGGCGGCCGTGATTGCACTGGTCGGCACGTTCAGTGGCTTCCATCTGCCGCAGCAGCGCATTCATTTCCGGCACGGTCAGCAGGCGATTGGCGCGCACCGCCGTATGGCAGGCCAGCGTGCCCAGCAATTCATTGCGCCGTTCTATCAATACGCGCGAGCCGCCGTATTCGCGCACATCGCGCAGGATGTCGCGTGCCAGCGCCTGCGCATCGGCATTCTTCAGCAGCGCGGGAATGGCGCGCACCGCGAGCGTGGTCGGCGACATCGCGCAGATATCGAAACCCAGCGCCGATAGCGTCGCCTGGTTTTCCTCGACGGTGCCGACTTCGACGGCATCGGCATGGAAGGTGACGGGAATCAGCAAGGGTTGCACGTGCACCGCATCGTCTTCCAGCGCCTGCTTGAACTGTTCATACAGAATGCGCTCATGGGCCGCATGCATGTCTACCAGCACCAGTCCGCGTGCATTCTGCGCGAGGATGTAGATGCCGTGCAGCTGCGCCAGCGCGAAGCCGAGCGGATAGTCTGCCGGGACATTGCTCGCATCTTGCATGGACGACGAATAGACTGGCGCCGGCATGGCCGGGTCGCGCGATGAGCTGAACAGCGCGCCGTAGTCGGCCAGACTTTGCGCCACGCCGCCCGCAGCGGCAGAAGAAAACTGCGGCTCGAAAGAAGCCTGCTGCGGTGTGCGCATCCAGGGCAGGGCGGAAGACGGCGCTGCGACCGGCGCGGGCGATTCGCCTGCGGAAGTGGCCGAGGTGCGCGCCAAGGCATTGGCTACTGCATGGAAAACGGTCTGGTGCACGGCGCGGCTGTCGCGAAAGCGCACTTCCGTCTTGGAAGGATGGACATTGACATCGACCAGCGTGGGATCGAGATCCAGCATCAGCACGTAAGAAGGATAACGGTCGCCGTGCAAGACATCCTGGTAGGCGGCGCGCACCGCATGGGTCAGCACCTTGTCGCGCACGAAGCGGCCGTTCACGTAGAAATACTGGCAATCGGCGCGCATGCGTGCGGCCGTGGGCAAGCCGATAAAACCATACAGGTGCAAGGGACCGGCGCTTTCATCCACGGTCAAGCGGGCTTGCGCGAATTCCTCGCCCAGTATCTGCGCGCTGCGCTTGGACAGATCGCTGGCATTCCAGTGATCGACGGTTTTGCCATTGTGGATCAGCGAGAAGGCGACATCGGAGCGCGCCAGTGCAACGCGGCGCACCACTTCCGCACAATGGCCGAATTCGGTTTGCTCGGTTTTCAGAAACTTGCGGCGCGCGGGCGTGTTGAAATACAGCTCCTGCACATCGATGGTGGTACCGCTTGCGCCTGAACTGGGCGTGACTTGCAGGGTCATGCCATCGATCATCGATGCATGCGCGGCGTCCGATGTGCGCGAGGTCAGCGTGAGTTGCGCGACCGAAGCGATCGACGCCAGCGCTTCGCCGCGAAAGCCCAGCGTCATTACGCGTTCCAGTTCGTCCAGCGACCTGATCTTGGAGGTGGCGTGCCGCGCCAGCGCCAGCGGCAATTGCATCGGTGCGATGCCGTGGCCGTTGTCGGTGATGGCAATACGCTTCACGCCGCCTTGTTCCAGCCGTATCGTGATTTGCGTCGCGCCGGCGTCCAGCGCGTTTTCCAGCAATTCCTTGACGACGGCAGCGGGCCGCTCGATCACTTCTCCCGCGGCAATCTGGGAGATGAGCTGGTCGGGCAGGGCTTGAATCGGACGAGTGGAAGGGGATGGCGTAGTCATCCCGGGATTATACCGTTGCCCACCCGGCATCAGGCAGGCAAGGCGCTTCGGGGATTACGCTATGCGGCTTCTTGCCAAAGGCGGATTCTGTTCCAGGTAGCGCAGGATGCCGCGCGTGATGGCATCTGCCATCTTGTTCTGGTAGGCATTGTCGGTCAGCTTGGCTTCTTCTTCCGGATTGGAAATGAAGGCGGTCTCGATCAGGATGCTGGGAATGTCCGGCGCTTTCAGGACAGCGAAACCCGCCTGTTCAACTGCCGGCTTGTGCAGGCGGTTGATGCCGCCGATCTCGCTCAGCACGGATTTCGCCAGTTTCATGCTGTCCTTGATCTGGGCCGTGGTCGACAAGTCCAGCAGCACCTGCGCCAGATGATTGTCGCGCTTCTTGAGATTGACACCGCCGATCAGGTCGGCCGAGTTTTCCTTGTTGGCCAGCCAGCGTGCGGCAGCCGAGCTGGCGCCTTTCTCCGACAGCGCGAACACCGAAGAGCCGCGCGCATGCGGCTCTATCCAGGCATCGGCATGGATGGAAACCAGCAGGTCGGCTTGTACCTTGCGCGCTTTTTGCACGCGCACATGCAGCGGTACAAAAAAGTCGCCATCGCGCGTGAGCATTACGCGGATGTTGGACTGGGCTTCGAGGCGGGTCTTGAGACGCTTGGCAATCGATAGCACCACGTCTTTTTCTCGGCTGCCGCGCCGGCCGATGGCGCCCGGATCTTCGCCGCCGTGGCCGGGATCGAGCGCGATCGTGATCATGCGCGAAACCTGCGGCGCGGCTTGCGGTTTTTCCGCGGGCGCTTGCGCTTGCTGCGTGGGCGCCGGTTCAGCCTGCGGCCTGTTCATTTGATTGCTGCGCTCGATCAGCGCGGCAATGGGGTCAGGCGGATTGACCGGATACAGATCGAAAATCAGCCGGTGCTGATAGCCGGCAATCGGCGGCAGGGTGAATACCTGCGGTGCGATCTTGTCTTTCAGATCGAATACCAGCCGCACGACGCCGGGGCGATTCTGGCCCACGCGCACTTGCCGGATGTAAGGATCGTCCGAGTGGATTTTTGCGATCAGGTTGGTCAATGCGGCATTGAGTTCTATGCCTTCGATATCGACCACCAGTCGCTCCGGGTTGGAAATCAGGAAGTGGTTGGTCTTGAGTTCGGACGTGTTTTCCAGCGTGACGCGCGTATATTCTTCAGCCGGCCACACCCGCACCGCGACGATTTGCGTGGCATGGGACTGCACGCCGAAAGTCGACAGCAACAGCGTGCCGCCGGCCCTCAGGACGGTGCGTCGCGTTTTGGAGCTCAGGATTTTTTTCTGATTTTCAGTCGGTTGAGACATTGAGAACCTTGCTCAGATAAGGCATGTAACTGCACATCACGTCCTTCACCTGAAACCGCCAGCACTATCTTCAGATCGGGCGGCGGCAATACGGAGCCGGCTTTTTCCGGCCATTCCACAAGGCAAATGTTACCGTGATTAAAGTATTCGCGAAAGCCTGCCTCGATAAATTCCTCGGGGCTGGACATTCTGTACAGATCGAAGTGGATGACATCCACTGCCTTTTTATCGAGCACGATGGTGTAAGGCTCGGCCAAAGTATAGGTAGGACTCTTAACCGGACCGGCATAACCGGCAGCATGCAGCAGCGCGCGCGTGAGTGCAGTTTTACCTGCACCGAGGTCGCCATGCAGATGAATGGTCAGGCCGGGAACCAGGACTTTGGCCAGTGAGGCGCCCAACGCGCGCGTGGCTTTCTCGTTCTCCAGGTAGGCGTTCAGTTGCTGCATCTCGTAAAATAAGCCGTGTCGGAAAGCCGGAAGTATTGCATATCCGGCCAGATTTATTGCTGCGCTGGCGCATGTCGCCGGCCGTCTCTTCCACTTTTCTTTTCTATCGAGCCGCCGTGTCCCTTCCCGAAGTCATGAATCCGGCTGCATTGGCTGCCACCATCAAGGCATGGGGACGGGAGCTGGGTTTTGCCGATGTACGCATCAGCGGCATTGACTTGTCGCGCGCAGAAGCAGGTTTGCAGGCCTGGCTGGATGCCGGTCATCATGGCGAGATGGATTACATGGCCGCGCATGGCATGAAGCGCGCGCGGCCTGCCGAACTGGTGCCGGGAACGCAGCGCGTGATCACTGCGCGCATGGACTATCTGCCGCAGAGCGTGGACGACAACTGGCGCGACACCGAGTGGTCGCGCAGCCGCGATGCGCAGCAGGCAGTGGTATCGGTTTATGCAAGGGGGCGCGATTATCACAAGGTCTTGCGTGCTCGCCTGCAGCAACTGGCGCAGCGCATTGAAAATGAAGCCGGCGCTTTCGGTTACCGCGTCTTCACCGATTCCGCGCCGGTGATGGAAGTGGCCCTAGCGAGCAAGGCCGGTCTGGGCTGGCGCGGCAAGCACACGCTGCTATTGACGCGTGAAGCCGGGTCCATGTTTTTTCTTGGCGAAATGTATACCGATCTTCCCTTGCCGGTGGATGAGCCGGTCAGCAATCATTGCGGCCAGTGCCATGCCTGCATAGACGTCTGTCCGACGCAGGCGATACTCGCGCCCTACAAGCTGGATGCACGGCGCTGCATTTCCTATCTGACCATAGAACTCAAGGGCAGCATACCGCTGGAACTGCGGCCATTGATCGGCAACCGCGTGCTGGGTTGCGACGATTGCCAGCTGATCTGCCCGTGGAACAAGTTTGCCAAACGCGCGGTGCTGGCTGATTTCAATGTGCGCAACGGACTGGATGGCGCGACATTGGTGGAATTATTTGCGTGGACTGAAGAGGAGTTCAACCAGCGCCTGGAAGGCAGTGCGATACGGCGTATCGGCCATGAGCGCTGGCTGCGCAATATCGCGGTCGGCCTGGGCAATGCGGCAAAAATTCTTCCGGGCGATCCCGGCATGATGCAAGCCTTGCAGCAGCGCGCCTCACATCCTTCGGCACTGGTAAGAGAGCATGTGGCCTGGGCATTGGCGCAGCATGAGCTGGTTAACGGTGCCGTGAAGCGATAACTACAGCACCAGCGACAGCCACAGCGGCAAAGTAAACAGCGATAGCACCGTGCTGGCCGAAATCAGGAATGCCACCAGCGGACCATTGCCGCCCATGCGAACCGCCAGTACATAGGCGCTGGAAGCAGTGGGCAGCGCGGCGAACATCACGACAATTTGCATCTGCAGCGGCGGCAGGCCGATCCAGGTCGCTGCGGCGTAAGTGATGGCCGGCACCGCCAGCAGTTTCACCGCCAGGAAATAGGAACCGATACCGCGCGCTTCGCTATGGCCTGCCAGGCGCAGGCCGGCTCCCACCGCGATCAGGCCCAGCGCAATCGACGCATTGCCCAGCCGCACCAGGATCAGATGGCCGACTTCCGGCAACTGCAAGCCTGACACATTGAACAACAAGCCGCCGGCAGTCGCCATCAGCAAGGGATTGCGCACGATTTCGCGCATCAGGCCGCCGCTGCGATGCGCGAGCGCATGCACGGCGGCGAAGTTGCAGAGGGGGACGGCAAAGCCGATGATCAGCCCCATTAGCGCCGTGCCTTCTTCGCCGCCCAGCCGGGAAGCGACTGCCAGCGAGATGTAGGAATTGAAACGGAAAGCGGTTTGCACGCCCGATTCAAACACCATGGGCCCGACCTTAAACAGCGGCTTGGCCAGCCAGCCCAGCGCGATGCCGGACAATACCGCCAGCAGCGCGATCGGGATCAGCTTGCTGGTGCTGTTGAAGTCGAGCGGTGCGCGCGAGGTGCTATAAAACAGCAGCGCCGGGAACAGGATGAAATAGATCAGCTTTTCCAGCCCGGTCCAGAAGGCCGGACCCCAGTCGGTATAGCGAAACAGCGCGAAGCCGATCAGGATCAGCGCGAAATCCGGCAGCAGGATGGTGGCGATAGACATGCAAGGAGGCGCAAAGCCGGTCAGAAGATAGTGTCCGCGCCGGATGGGCGGAATATGCCGCCATTTTACCTAAAGCCAGGCCGGGCTTGGCATCGGTCTGAAGGAATTGTGATGTGAACGCCGCGCCCATCATGCTCACAGGCGCAAGCGGAATTGTTTTATGCTAGCGCCATGAAATCCGTACTTGTCGATATTTTCTCCGTTGTCATTGCCGCACCCTTCGGTGCCGTAGGCATACGCACCGGCGACGGCCTGGTGAAGGAAGTGGTCTACCTGCCGAAAGCCTATCCCGAAAAAGAGCCAGCCGATGCCCTTGCCGAGCAGGCGGCATGGCAGATCCAGCGCTATTTCACGGAACCCGACTTCCGCTTCGAGCTGCCGCTGGCGCCGGTCGGAACCGCATTTCAGAAAAAGGTATGGGATACGATCTCCGCGATTCCGCGCGGCGAGGTGCTGACCTACGGGCAGGTGGCGCGCCGCATCGGTTCCGCGCCGCGCGCGGTGGGACAAGCCTGCGGCGCCAACTGGTATCCGATCATCATTCCCTGCCATCGCGTGACGGCCACCGGCGGGCTGGGCGGCTTTTCCAACAGCGACGATGCCAGCGGTTTTCATCTCGGCGTGAAGCGCTGGCTGCTGGCGCATGAAGATGTGGCGGCGTATGCGCCGTAGTGAAAAAAACAATGACCAGCCCGATGAGCCGCTAGTCAGCCAGGCCGACATCGATGCCTTTTGCGACACCTTGTGGCTGGAAGATGGACTGGCAAAAAATTCTCTCGATGCTTACCGGCGCGATCTGACATTGTTCGCGCGCTGGCTGCAATCCGAACGCGGCATGCATCTCTATGAGGTCAAGGCGCAGGACCTGAATGCCTATTTCGCCGCCCGCCATGCCAACACCAAGGCCACCTCAGCCAATCGCCGTCTCGCTGCATTAAAGCGCTTTTACCAGCTGGCCCAGCGCCAAAACCGCATCAGCGCCGATCCCTGTCTGCGCATGAAAGCCGCCAGGCAGGCGCCGCGTCATCCCAAGATACTGACCGAAGCGCAGGTGGAAGCGCTGCTGGCGGCACCCGATGTCGCGACGCCGCTGGGCCTGCGCGACCGCACCATGCTGGAGCTGATGTATGCGAGCGGCTTGCGCGTGTCGGAACTGGTGCTGCTCAAATGGGTGGAGGTCGGCATGCAGGAAGGCGTGCTGCGCATTACCGGCAAGGGCAACAAGACTCGACTGGTGCCTTTCGGCGAAGAAGCCAGGAGCTGGATTGCGCGTTACATGGACGAGTCGCGGCCGCAGATACTGAACGGGCAGCAGCATGACGCGCTGTTCGTCACCGCGCGCGGCGGGCCGATGACGCGCCAGATGTTCTGGACGCTGGTGAAAAAACATGCAGCGGCGGCCAGCATCCATGCGCCGCTGTCGCCGCATACGCTGCGCCATGCCTTTGCCACGCATCTGCTCAATCACGGCGCCGACCTGCGCGTGGTGCAAATGCTGCTCGGCCATGCCGATATCTCCACTACCCAGATCTATACGCACGTGGCACGAGAGCGCCTGAAAAAGCTGCATGCCATGCATCACCCGCGCGGCTGAGGGGTGCTGAAGGCCGCTGAAGCGGGCGCATACGTGGCGCAACACCCGGCGGCAGAATGCATGCCTGCACGGGAGAAAGCTGTGCGGCGACAGGCTGACCTATTGCATAATGGCGTCCTGTTTTAAATTGAAAGCAGGATTCATGGCAAAAAAAGGACATGTGTCCGAAACGCCCGCGACGCAGTTCCTGCGCCAGCGCAGCGTCGATTTTTCGGAGCATCCGTACGAGTACGAGGAACATGGCGGCACCACTGTCTCGGCCCGGGAGCTGGGTGTGGAGGAGCATGCGGTGGTCAAGACGCTGATCATGCAGGATGAAGCGGCGCGCCCGCTGATGGTACTGATGCATGGCGATAAAAAGGTATCGACCAAGAACCTGGCGCGCCAGCTCGGTTGCAAATCGGTGGAACCCTGCAAGCCGGAAGTGGCGAACCGTCATTCCGGTTACCTGATCGGCGGCACTTCGCCTTTCGCTACTCGCAAGGCCATGCCGGTCTATGCGGAACAGAGCATCCTGGAACTGGAAAAAATTTATATCAATGGCGGCCGGCGCGGTTTCCTGGTGGGGCTGGCGCCGCAACAACTGCCTGAGTTGCTGCCGCTGACGCCGGTGAGCTGTGCCATCGATGAATAAGGCCGCGCTGTCCTGCAGCGTAAGAACAAGCGGATCCGAACGGATCACGAGGAGAAAATGAGTATTCTGTTATTTACCATCGCTGCCTATCTGCTGGGTTCGATTTCATTCGCAGTGATCGCCAGCAAACTGTTTGGTCTGGCCGATCCGCGCACCTATGGCTCGGGGAATCCGGGCGCGACCAATGTGCTTCGTAGCGGCAACAAGAAGGCGGCGATTGCCACGCTGCTGGGCGACTGTTTCAAGGGCTGGGTCGCCGTGTGGCTGGCCAAGACATATGGGGCGGATTACGGTATCGGCGAGGCGGGAATTGCCCTGGTGGCGTTTGCGGTTTTCTTCGGCCATCTGTGGCCGGTGTTTTTCCGCTTCAAGGGCGGCAAGGGTGTCGCCACCGCCCTGGGCGTGCTGCTGGGGATTAATGCGTGGCTGGGTCTGGCCACACTGGTGACCTGGCTGGTCGTGGCCTATGCCTTTCGCTATTCTTCGCTGGCGGCACTGGTGGCCAGCATCTTCGCGCCGTTTTACTACGGCCTTTTATTCGGCTTCAACGCGATCTGGGCCGCCACCTTTTTCATGAGCCTGCTGCTGATTTATCGCCATCGCGGCAATATCGGCAATCTCATCGCCGGCAAGGAAAGCCGCATCGGCGGCAAGAAATCTTGAGCGGAAAAATCCCTGCGGAATAGGCCTGCCTAGCGGGCCATCCACAATTCGCTTTGCTGGCGCACGACTTCGCTCAGCGAACCCGACTGCTGCGAACATTCGCGCAGCCAGCGGGAATCCGCTTCATTGTTCAGCACGCGCTGGCGCAGATACTCTAGCGCATCGGCATTGCCCAATTCCCGTGCCGTGTCTTCCAGCATGGTCAAGGTGAGCAGGATGTCGTCGCGAATCACCGATTGCTGGCCGTTGGCGGAATTGACCATCACGCCTTCCAGGCCGAAGCGGCAAGCCTGGAAACGGTTGTAGCTGTAAGGCAGATACACATGCTGCTCCGGCACCAGTTCGCGATGCTCGAAAATGTACTTGGCCAGCGTCTGCGCATACGCGCCCAGTGCTACCGCGGTTTCGATTTTCAGCGGCGTGTCGCACACGCGAATTTCCACCGTGCCGTATTCCGGTTTCGGGCGGATGTCCCAGTAAAAATCCTTCATGGTGGCGACTATCTTCAGATCTGCCATCTTCTTGAAGTAGGCATTGAACGCATCCCAGCTAGTCACGAAAGGCATGCAGCCCGATAACGGGAAGGCATTAATGGAGGTGAGGCGCGAGGACTGGAAGCTGGTATCGACGCCCTGATAAAAAGGCGACGACGCCGACAAGGCAATGAAATGCGGCATGTAGCGTGCCAGCAGGTGCGCCAGTCGCACCGCTTCATCACCATTTTCGCAACCGATATGGATGTGCTGGCCGAATACCGTGAACTGCTTGGCCAGATAGCCGTAAAGATCGGATACGAGCTTGTAGCGGTCGGTCGGATAGATGCGCTGGTTGTCCCATTGCTGGAAAAGATGTGCGCCGCCACCGGCCAGACCGAGATTGATCTTGTCGGCAGCTTCCACCAGCAGCGCATGAATCTCGCGCAACTCGCTCAGCATTTCGCGATGCTTGGTATGCACCGAGGTGGCGATCTCTATCATGCTCTCGGTGATTTCCGGCTTGATGTCGTAGTTGTGCTTTTTCTTTTTCAGCACTTCCAGCAAATCGCTGGAACCGCGCGTCAGATTGTAGTCACGCCGATTGACGATTTGCAGTTCCAGTTCGACGCCCATGGTCAGCGGCGTAGATGACGTGAAATCCAGCATGATTGTTCCCAATTAAGTTTTTGCTTCGCCCGATGCCACCAGCGCATAACGCGTGCAAATCGGACCGATGATTTCGAGTATGACGAGTATGGACACCATCAGTGCCCCGAGCTGTCCGCTGAATTGCGGATAGAGCCCGGCGGCATGTTGCACCATGATTACCTTGAAGCCCGACAGCGGAATCAGACTTACTCCCAGCAATGCGCCTTTGCGCATTGAAATGCCATTGAAGGAAGCGAGGCTGGTGGTGAACAGCATCGTGACTACGAAGCGCAAGGCAATGAAGCCCAGCACGAAAGGGGCCATCTCAATGAAATAACGCAATTCCAGTTTCGCCCCTGCAAACACGAACAGGAACACATACAGCAGCGCGTTATAGGCACCGAAATCGGTTTCCACCAGTGCATGTTTCGGATTGCGCGCACGGGTGGCAATGCCGAATGCCAATAAGGCAATCAGTGCCGACAGTTTCAGCATCGTGGAGACGCCCACGGTGGCCGCGATCAGGGCAATGGTCAGCACCAACTGGGCCTGGTTGTCGCGTCCGATGAAAGCGCCCAGGTGAATCAGCAGGCGGCTGGCAATCCAGCCCAGCAGTACCGAGCCCAGGAGCAGATAAAGCGGGTGCAGCACGTAACTGTGCCAACCGGCATCGTATTCCAGGTGCAGCACCGACAGACCCATCGAAAAGCCGACGAAAGAAAACACATTGCCGATCGCCACGATATTGAGCATGCGCTCCGTCAGCTGGCCTTCCGCCTTGACTTCACGCACCACGCTAAGCGCAACGGCCGGCGATGCCGCCATGCCGATGGCCGCGCCCATGCTGGCAATCAGGCCGCTGAAGCCAAACCACAGCAGCAGGCCGTATAAAGCGGCAAACGTGGCCAGGCTGATCACTACGCCGGTGACCAGCAGGCGCTTCTCGCGCAACAGCCACTGGAAATCCACGCGCCTGCCCAGTTCGAACAGCACCAGTCCCAGGGCAAGATCTACCAGCAGGCCGATGCGGTCCAGCGCGGCAGTCGTGACAAAACCGAATACTGCCGGGCCGATCAGCAGGCCGGTCAATACGTAGCCAGTGATGGCGGGAACCGGCAAGGCGCGCGATAAAAGTCGGGCGCCCAGGATGCCGGTGACCAGCAGCAGGCTGATGGCTGTCAGCAGATTAAGCGAACCGGGCAGCGAAGGCAGGAAGTCGAGTGAGGTCATAAGTGACGATAGGGATGCAAATAAGGCAGCAGGAAAATAATCAAGGCGGTAGTCTTAAACCCGACCAGCAGCAGAAGGTTCTCATCAGCGCCGCTTATTTGCCTCCCAATGAATTAAGCAAAGACAAAGTTTTCGAATGGTAACGGACGTAGCGTTCCACCACTCAAATTCTTGTTGTTAGACTGCTCATTTTTGCGCCGTCTCAATAGCGCCGTGATGTGCAAATTATTTCCTGCAGCCAAGAGACCTGATTCCTGCAGGAAAGTGCCCACGGGCATTAAATTTTTTTCTGAAACATGTTCTTTTGCAAAAAAGACATTTTTTGTTTCAGACGGGCAAAGAAGGAAAAAGATTATACCGCGCTGAGTTCATTCAACGGCCAGCGCGGACGGATATTAAAGGCGTAATCGCGGCGAGCCGCATCCGGGTGTCGTTCTAACCGCATTGCGCCGGCAAAAGCTATCATCGCACCGTTATCTGTACAGAACTCCAGTTCCGGGTAATAAACTTTGCAGCGTCTTTTGGCGGCAGCCTGATTCAGGGCTTGTCGGAGTTGATTGTTAGCGCCCACTCCGCCTGCAACCACCAGGCGCTTCAAGTCGGTCTGTTTTAAAGCGGCCATGCTCTTGGCAACCAGCACATCCACCAGCGCAGCAACAAAGGCATGAGCAATATCCGCCTTGTTTTGTTCGGTCAGCGTGGCCGACTGGTTTTTCACTAGGGTCAGCACCGCCGTTTTCAGGCCGGAAAAACTGAAATCCAGGTTTTTGGAGTGCAACATGGGGCGCGGCAACTTGTAGATATCCCGCTGCCCGTTTTCCGCCAGTTTCGAAATCGCCGGGCCGCCGGGATAACCCAGGCCCAGCAACTTGGCGGATTTGTCGAAAGCCTCACCCGCTGCGTCATCCACGGTTTCCCCGAGCAGTTCGTAGCGGCCCACGCCATCGACCCGCATCAACTGCGTATGCCCGCCCGACACCAGCAAGGCGACAAACGGAAATTCCGGCGGATCGCTGGCCAGCAAGGGCGACAACAGGTGCCCTTCCAGGTGATGCACGCCCAGCAAGGGCTTATCCAATGCCAGCCCCAGTCCGGCGGCAATCGATGCGCCGACCAGCAGCGCGCCCGCCAGCCCCGGGCCCTGGGTGTAGGCAATCGCATCGATTTCCTGCTTCGCCACGCCGGCATCGGTCAGCACTTTTTCCAGCAAGGGAATGGCATGGCGGATATGGTCGCGCGACGCCAGTTCCGGTACCACGCCGCCGTAGGCTTCATGCATGGCTACCTGCGAGTACAGGGCATGCGAACGCAGACCGTGCTGCGTGTCGTACAACGCAAGACCTGTTTCGTCGCAGGAGGATTCGATACCGAGAACGAGCATGGGGGAATGTCAGGGATGTTGAGGCGAATGTTGAGGCAATTCTTGCGTGGATTGTAGCGTATTCCCTCTCAATCCATGCTCGAACCGTTCGGCCATGCAGCGTTTTATCGTTTGCCTTGTCGTTTATCGCAGGACCAGCAGATACAGCAGCAACAGATTCACGACGATGGAAATCGCCGCGACGGCGCGCCATAGCGATAACGGATTGCGCGTTGCCAGCGCTTTCGGCGTCGGCGCAGCCAGCGGCCGCGTCGCACCACGTTCCAGCGCCAGCAGAAATTCTTCCGCCGTTTCGAAGCGATCGGCAGGATCGCGTGCGACGGCTTTCAGCAGCACGTTTTCCAGCCACAACGGAATATCGGGCCGATAACGACTGGGCGTGACCGGTTCGCCGAAGCGCGGGGTCTGGAACGGTTCGATTTCACCATAAGGAAAATGCCGTGTCAGCAGCAGATACAGGGTGACGCCGGTTGCGTACAGATCAGTCTGGCGCGAGGGCGGAGCATTGTCGAACTGCTCGGGCGCAAGGAAGGACGGTGTGCCGGCACGCGGTGCGCGTACCTCATCTTCCGCTTCGAGGCCGGACTGCGCCACGCCCAGATCGAGAACGCGCAATTCGCCATCGCTGCCGAGATGGATGTTGCCGGGTTTGATGTCGCGATGAATGATGCTGCGCCGATGCAAGGCGCCGATGGCTCGCGCCAGCTTGGTGCCGTGTGCGATGACGTCGGGAATCGTAAAATGCTCGCCGACATCCAGATGCTGCTGCAAGGTGCTGCCGTCGTGCCATGTGGTCAGATAGTACAGACAGGTTTTCTGTTCCGGTGTGATGACTTGCGGGAAGAAGCGTGCGACCACACGTTTCGTCAGCCATTCCTCGTGGGCGAATGCCGAACGTTCGTGTTCGTCGTCGGCACGATCGGGGTGCAGTGTTTTCAACACCAGCTTGCGCGGCGGATTACTGCCGTGCGGCGGTTCCGATACGCGATACAGCAGCGTGGTGGTCGATGCGTGGATCTGTTCTTCAACCGTGTAGCCGTCGATGGTCTGGCCGATCTTCAGCTTCGGCGGCACTGGCAATTGCTGCGAGCCGGATAACGCATCGCGCAGATTCGTTTCCGGCAAGGCCTGCACATGAATGGCGAGCGCGCTGATGTTGTCGTGTGTGTCCGCTGCCAGCGCAGCATCCAGCAGCGCGTTGGCAGTTTCTTCCGCGCTGCGTTTTCCTGCTGCCAGTTCGTGCAGATGAGCGCTCAGGTCGTATTCGGTGATCGCGGCCCAGACGCCATCGGTGGCGAGCAGAAAGACGTCGCCTTCGTGCAGTTCACCCAGGCCGTGATCGACGGCCAGACGTGAATCGAGTCCGATGGCGCGTGTCAGGACGTGTTGCATTTCCGGCCGGTCCCACACGTGATCGGTGGTCAGTCGCGTCAGCTTGTTGTCGCGCAGCAGATAAAGGCGCGAATCGCCGGCGTGCGCAAAATAATAAAAACGACCGCGCAGCACGATCGCCGTCAGCGTCGTCGCCATGCCAGCCAGTTCGGCGCGGATCGATCCCTGATGCTGCACCCAACTGTTGATCGCCTTCAGCACACGGTCGAGCGATTGCGTCACCGGCCACGTATCCGACGTCGCGTAGTAATCGGACAGCAGGCCGCGTACCGTGTATTCGGAGGCTTCGCGTCCGCCGTCGTTGCCGGACACACCATCGGCAATCGCCGCGATGACGCCCTTGCTGGACAGTTCCGGTTCGTCGGGCAACACCATGCCGACGAAATCCTCGTTGACCGGACGCCGGCCGGCGCGCGTGGCGTGGCCTGCTGCGATTTTCAGTGACATGGTTAATTCAAATTAACTCTGGGAATAAGGATGCCTCAGATTTTCGCAGTGGTCATCGCTGCGCTTCCCCATGTGGTGCGCCAGCGATTTTTCACGGTCGACAGGCCGAGCAGCGCAACGATCGCCAGCGATGCAAAGACGATCAGCCCGTTCTGATAACTGCCGGTCAATTGCTTCGAATAGCCGAGACTGGACGCCAGATAAAAACCGCCGATGCCGCCGGCCATGCCGACCAGACCGGTCATCACACCGATCTCTTTATGGAAGCGTTGCGGCACCAATTGAAACACTGCGCCGTTGCCGACGCCGAGCGATAGCATCGCGGCGACGAAGACGACGACAGCGATGGTTGGCGATGACAGGCCGAAACTGGCGATAAACAGGAAGCTTGCCGCCAGCAGATACATCAGCGACAGCGTCTTGATGCCGCCGATGCGATCAGCGAGACGGCCGCCGAACGGACGTATCAACGATCCGGCGAACACGCAGGCAGCGGTGAAATAGCCGGCGGTCACCGGCGACAGTCCGTACTGTCCGTTGAAATAGATAGTCAGCGACGACGCCAGTCCGGAAAAGCCGCCGAACGTGACGCTGTAGAAGAACATGAACCACCACGCGTCGCGGTCCTTCAATATCTGCAGATAGGCGCCCAGCGATTTCGGCGGCGGCGCGGACGGTGCATCCTTGGCGAAGATCATGTAAACCGCGAGTGCGATACCGAGCGGGATCAGGCACAGGCCGAATACGTTCTGCCAGCCGAACATGATCGCCAGCGTCGGTGCAAACAAGGCAGCGAGTGCGGTACCGGAATTGCCGGCACCGGCGATACCGAGCGCCATGCCCTGATGTTCAGGAGGATACCAGCGAGATGCGAGCGGCAATGCGACGGCAAATGCCGCGCCGGCGACGCCGAGGATCATGCCGAGCGCCAGCAGTGCATGGTAATTATGCAGATCGCCCAGCCAGGCCCAGACCAGTCCGGCCATCACAATCAGTTGTCCGATCAAGCCGGCTTTTTTCGGTTGCAGATGATCGACCAGCACACCCATCACGATACGCAGCAGCGCGCCGGCCAGCAACGGCGTCGCCACGATCAATCCTTTTTGCGCAGGTGTCAGTCCGATGTCGTGGGCGATCTGTACGGCGAGCGGTCCGAGGATGACCCACACCATGAAACTCAAGTCGAAGTAGAAGAAGGAAGAAAGCAGTGTCGGTGTATGACCGGCTTTCCAGAATGATGTTTTTTGCATGTGAGCTCGCATGGGTTGAATGGTTGGTTTTCAATATGCAAGCGCTATGCCATTTTCAAACCACTGCAAACAAGAAGCCATGCACGAATACAGGGAGCGATTTGCGGTGTGTGGAAGGGAGATGTGCACCAAAATTTTTGACGACTGCACTTGTTGGGTGCGAACGGCCGGCTTAATTGGTGCAAGACATACGCAAGCCGCATGCAGCTTATGGAAAACGCGCTAATTTAAAACTGGCATCTGTTTTGCTTATTTAGATTCGCGAACAACAATTCTGTGGAATGCAGCGATGAAAAAAATGAAACTGGTCATGGTCGGTAACGGTATGGCAGGCGTGCGTACACTGGAAGAGCTGTACAAGATCGCCCCTGATCTATATGACATCACGGTGTTCGGCGCGGAGCCATACGCCAATTACAACCGTATCTTGCTGTCGCCGGTGCTGGCCGGTGAACAGACGATCAAGGACATCATGTTGAACGATGTCGACTGGTATGCAGAGAACGGCATCACGCTGCATCTCGGGAAGAAGATCACGAAGATCGATCGCGTCAAACAACTGGTGATCGCCGAAGACGGCACCATGGCCGAATACGATCGCCTGCTGCTTGCGACGGGTTCCAATCCGTTCATGCTGCCGATACCCGGCAAGGACTTGCAAGGTGTGATCAGTTATCGCGACATCTACGACACCAACGCGATGATCGAAGCCGCAAGCAAATACAAAAACGCGGTCGTCATCGGCGGCGGCCTGCTCGGCCTGGAAGCTGCCAACGGTCTGAAGCTGCGCGGCATGGAAGTCACCGTCGTACATTTGCCGGAAACCTTGATGGAGCGTCAGCTCGATCACACCGCCGGCAAGATGCTGCAGAAATCGCTGGAAGATCGCGGCCTGTCTTTTTTGCTCGGCAAAAATTCGAAGGAATTGATTGGTGATGAAACCGGTCGCGTGAAAGCGTTGAAGTTTTCTGATGACAGCGAAATTCCCGCACAACTGGTCGTGATGGCAGTCGGCATTCGCCCGAACACGCAATTGGCGGAAGAAGCCGGCATCCACTGCAATCGCGGCATCGTCGTCAACGACACGATGCAAACCTTCGATCCGCGCGTGTATGCGGTCGGCGAATGCGTCAATCATCGCGGCACGGCTTACGGTCTGGTTGCGCCATTGTTTGAAATGGCGAAAGTCTGCGCCAACCATCTCGCCAACTACGGCATCGGTCGTTATCAAGGTACTGTCACCTCTACCAAATTGAAAGTTACCGGCATTGATCTGTTCTCTGCCGGCGACTTCCTCGGTGGCGAAGGTACCGAAGAAATCATGCTATCCGATCCGATCGGCGGCGTGTACAAGAAGCTCGTTTTGAAAGACAACAAGCTGGTCGGCGCCTGCCTGTATGGCGATACCGTCGATGGCAGCTGGTACTTCAACATGCTGCGCGAAGGCAAGGACGTGGGGGAAATCCGTGATGCATTGATGTTCGGCGAAGCCAACACGACACGTCCGGGCGACACCGGGCACGAAGGTTTCAACAAGGCCGCAGCAATGCCGGACACCGCTGAAGTCTGTGGTTGCAACGGCGTTTGCAAGGGCACGATCGTCAAGGCGATCAAGGAAAAAGGCCTGTTCACGATCGAAGACGTGCGCAAGCATACGAAGGCATCGGCATCGTGTGGCTCGTGTACCGGCCTGGTCGAACAGATCATCATGGCGACGGCTGGCGGCGATTATTCCGCATCGAACAAGGCCAAGCCGATGTGCGGCTGTACCGATCACACCCATCAGGAAGTGCGCGACGCGATCAAGAACGACAAGATGCTAACGGTTGCGGAAGTCATGCAAAAGATGAACTGGCGCACGCCGAACGGTTGTTCGAGCTGCCGTCCTGGCATCAACTATTACCTGATCTCGACGTGGCCAAAGGAAGCGGTCGACGATCCGCAATCGCGCTTCATCAACGAGCGCGCGCACGCGA
This sequence comes from Pseudomonadota bacterium, assembly GCA_023422955.1. Taxonomy (GTDB): domain Bacteria; phylum Pseudomonadota; class Gammaproteobacteria; order Burkholderiales; family Burkholderiaceae_D; genus JAEZLB01. The sequence goes on from JAFAGG010000072.1 coordinate 18,458, forward strand.
ACATCCAGAAGGATGGCACCTTCTCGGTGATCCCGCGCATGTGGGGTGGCGAAACCAATTCGTCCGAACTGCGCCGCATCGCCGACGTGGTCGACAAGTTCAAGATTCCGACCGTCAAGGTCACTGGCGGCCAGCGTATCGATTTACTCGGCGTGAAGAAGGAAGACCTGCGCGAAGTCTGGCACGACCTCGGCATGCCGTCGGGCCTCGGTTATGCGAAGGGCTTGCGTACGGTGAAAACCTGTGTCGGTTCCGAATGGTGCCGCTTCGGTACGCAGGATTCGACCCGCATGGGTCAGCAACTGGAACGTCAGCTTGCGCTGATGTACACGCCGCACAAGACCAAGCTCGCGGTCTCCGGTTGTCCGCGCAACTGCGCAGAAGCAGGGATCAAGGATGTCGGCGTGATCGGTGTCGATTCAGGTTGGGAACTGTACGTCGGTGGCAACGGCGGTATCAAGACCGAAGTGGCAGAATTCTTCGTCAAGGTAAAAACGCATGAAGAAGTGCTGGAATACACCGGCGCCTTCCTGCAGCTTTATCGCGAAGAGGGCTGGTACCTGGAGCGAACCGTGCATTACCTCGCACGTGTAGGTCTCGAATACGCGAAGAAGAAAGTGGTCGAGGATGCGGAAAGCCGCAAGGCATTGTACGAACGCCTGCTGTTCTCGCTCGAGGGTGAAGCCGACCCGTGGCATGAGTCCGAGAAGGCACATGTCGATACGCGCCAGTTCGCACCGCTGAGCGTCTGACACATCGCTGGTCAGAATCGCATTGATTGCATATTTAGGACGATTAGGAAGAACAAGATGCCGAATGAATGGAAAGTAATCTGCAGCGTGGACGATATCCCGGTGCTCGGTTCGCGCGTGGTTCAGCGCACGGGGCAGACGAATGTCGCAATCTTTCGCAACAGCGAGAACAAGGTGTTCGCATTGCTGGACAAATGTCCGCACAAGGGCGGCCCGTTGTCGCAAGGTATCGTGTTTGGCAAGCGCGTCGCATGCCCGCTGCATAACTGGAACATAGAACTGCAATCGGGTTGCGCAGTGTCGCCGGATGCAGGTTGCACGCAGAAGTTCAGCGTGCGCGTCGAAAATGGCCAGGTAGCACTGGATCTCGCAGAACTGAACGCGCCATCCGAGGTGGCGAAAGGGCTGGCCGCCGCATGAATGACGCAACGGTTCTTGCGGCAATGTCCGGTTCTGCTGCGCACGCACCAGGCGTGACGGAAGTCGTGGCCGAAACCAAGGTAACCTGCTGTTATTGCGGCGTGGGCTGCGGCGTCATTGTGCAAAGCGATGGCACGCAGGTCATCGGCGTGCGTGGTGATCCCGATCATCCGGCCAATTTCGGCCGTCTTTGCACCAAGGGCAGTACTTTGCATCTGACTGCGCGACCGGCGTTGCAACAACAGGCGCGTGCCTTGCATCCTGAACTGCGCGTGGCGCGCAATCTGGATCGCGAGCCGACGACGTGGGATACCGCCATTGATTTCATTGCGAAGAAATTTGTGGAATCGATCGCGGCGCACGGCCCGGACAGCGTCGGATTTTACATTTCCGGCCAGTTGCTGACGGAAGACTATTACGTCTTCAACAAGCTCGCGAAGGGTTTGATCGGCACCAACAACATCGATACCAATTCGCGGCTGTGCATGTCGAGCGCGGTTGCCGGTTACAAGCAGACGCTGGGCGCTGACGCGCCGCCAGCCTGCTACGAAGACATCGAGCTGGCCGATTGCGTGTTCATCGTCGGCTCCAACATGGCCTATGCGCATCCGATTCTGTATCGTCGTCTGGAAGCCGCGCGCAAGGCCAATCCGGCCATGAAGATGATCGTCGCCGATCCGCGCCGGACCGATACCGCGCGCGACGCCGATCTGTTTTTGGCGATTTTGCCGGGCACCGATGTTGCGCTGTTCAACGGCATGCTGCATATCTGTCTGTGGGAAGATCTTATTGATCCCACCTGGATCGATGCGCACACCGAAGGATTTTCCGAACTGAAAAAAACGGTGCGCGATTACACGCCGAAGTTCGTCGCCGACATCTGCGGCATCAACGAACAGGATCTGATTACCGCTGCGCGCTGGTTTGGCGAATCGAAGGCTGCATTGTCGCTGTATTGCCAGGGCTTGAATCAATCGTCGGCCGGCACTGCAAAAAATGCCGCACTGATCAATCTGCATCTGGCGACGCATCAAATCGGCAAGCCGGGTGCCGGACCATTCTCATTGACGGGTCAGCCGAATGCGATGGGCGGTCGCGAAGTCGGCGGCATGGCGACCCTGCTTTCCGCGCATCGCGATATTGGCAATGCCGAGCATCGTGCGGAAGTCGCACGGCTGTGGGGCATCGACGACGTACCGGCGAAGCCGGGCAAGAGTGCGGTGGAAATGTTCGAAGCGCTGCGCAACGGCGATATCAAGATCATCTGGATCGTCTGCACCAACCCGGCGCAATCGATGCCGGAGCAGAAAATGATTCGCGAGGCATTGAAGAATGCCGAGTTGGTCATCGTGCAGGAAGCGTACAAAACCACGGCGACCTGCGATTACGCCGACGTGCTGTTGCCAGCCACTACGTGGAGCGAGAAGGAAGGAACGGTCACCAACTCCGAACGCCGCATCACACGCTTCAAACCGGTATTGAAAAAACCAGCGGAAACTCTGAACGACTGGGAAATCGCCGTACGCTTTGCACATCGGCTGGAACAGTTGCTGGAAAGAGCCGAAACACTTTTTCCCTATGCAACTGTGGAATCGGTGTGGAACGAACATCGCGAATCGACGCGCGGCCGCGATCTGGACATCACAGGCCTGTCGTACGAGATTCTGGAAAAGCAGGGGCCGCAGCAATGGCCGTTCGCCGAAGGGATGCAGAGCGGCAGGAAGCGTTTGTATGAAGACGGCATTTTTCCGACCGCGTCGGGTCGTGCGAAATTCGTCAACACGGTGTACGTACCGGTCGCGGAAAAAGTCGATGCGCGTTTCCCGTTTCATTTGACGACCGGTCGTCTGCGCGATCAATGGCATGGCATGAGCCGCACCGGCACGGTCGCACAATTGTTTTCGCACGCGGCGGAACCGGCTGTCGTGATGTCGCAGATCGATATGGATCGTCGTCTGTTGAAGAACGGCGATCTGGCGCATGTAACCAGCAAGCGCGGTTCGCAGATATTGCCGGTCACGGCTGGTGATGACATGCGTGCGAGCCAGGCGTTCATCGGCATGCACTGGGGCGAGGAGTATGTTTCCGGTCGCGGCACGCACGGCGATGGCACGTTCGGCGTCAATGCATTGACCTCGCCGGCGTACGATCCGATTTCGAAGCAGCCTGAGCTCAAGCATGCTGCGGTCAAGATCCTGAAGGCGGAGTTGCCGTGGCATTACGTGGTGTTCGGCTGGGTGGATGAAGACAAGCTGCTGAAGCTGCAATCCGATCTGCGGCCGGTGATGCGCCGCTTTGCTTTTGCGTCATGCACGCTGTTCGGTCGCGACAAGGTTGGCGCGCTGTTTCGTGCAGCCGATGATTATGCGGCAGAAAAAAACGTCATCGAGGAAATCGAAAGTCGCTTCGGCATCGAAGGGGCGCAGGTGTTGCGTTACGACGATCGCAAGCGCGGTAACTCGCGTCATATCCTGGTCGAGGACGGCAAGTTGAAGGCGGTGTCGCTGTCCGGCGATACCTCTGCCGAACATTGGCTGAAGCAATATCTGGAAGGTGAGCAGTCGGTTGCTTCGCTGGGCCGTTTGCTGTTGAGGCCGTCGGATACGCCGCCGCAGAATTTCCGTGCACGCGGTCGCATCGTCTGCAACTGCTTCAATGTGGCGGAAACGGAAATTGCCGATGTACTGATGACGCAATCCGCGACTGCAGGAGATATTACGGCAGAGGCGGCGCTTGCCGGTTTGCAACAGAAACTCAAGTGCGGCACCAATTGCGGATCGTGTGTGCCGGAGCTGAAAAAAATCATCGTCAATCGCCCGTTGCAGGCTGAGGCAGCCTAGTTGTCGGCGTTGCCTGTGCCACGGATGAATCTTTCGGTGTACCCTGCGCGGATGAAACCTTCACAAGATTACGAAACGAACGAGGCGATCGAACCGGTCGAGCCTTTTGCCGCTGGCCGTTTCATCAAGGAAATCGGACGCGGCGTCAAAGGCGCACGCAGCCTGTCGCGCGACGATGCACAGCAACTGTATGCCGCGATGCTCGACGGTCGCGTCTCCGACCTGGAGATGGGCGGCATCATGCTGGCAATGCGCATCAAGGGCGAATCGGTTGCGGAGCTCGATGGCTTCCTCGAAGCGGCGGAAGCATCGTTCGAAAAATTGCATGCACCGGACAGCGATTACGCGCCGATCGTGATTCCGTCCTATAACGGCTCGCGCCAGATGCCGAACTTGACGCCGTTGCTGGCGCTGCTGCTGGCACGCGAAGGCGCGCCGGTTTTCATCCACGGCGTGACGACCGATCCGGGGCGCGTGACAACAGCGGAAATTCTGCATGCGCTCGGGTATCCTGTTTCGCACACGTCAACGCAGGTCGCAGAGCAATTTGCGAAACGTGCGCCGGTGCTGATGCCGATTACCGATCTGGCGCCGCGGCTGTCGCGCTTGCTGGCGATGCGCCGCGTCCTCGGTGTGCGTAATTCCACGCACACGCTGGTCAAGATCATGCAGCCGTTTGTGCAGCCGGCGTTGCGCTTGACGTCGTACACGCATCCGGAATATCTGACCATGTTGACTGAATACTTCACGAGTGCGGCACCGCAGGCGCGCGGCGATGTTTTCCTGATGCGCGGCACAGAAGGTGAAACGGTTGCCAACGCCAAGCGCGCGCAGCAGATCAATTGGATCCATGAAGGTGCATGCACAGTGTTGGTGCAGAAACAGGAGGCGGTCGATGACATGCCGCCGTTGCCGGAATCGCGCGATGCCGAAGTGACTGCGCGCTGGATAGAACAGGCGTTGCGCGGGGAAGTACCGGTTCCCGTTTCCATCGCGGAACAAGTGGAACAGTGTTTGCTTATATCCAAGAAGGTAAAAAGCAGACTGGGATAGTTAAATGAAACGCGCATTGCAACCGGCATTGCAGCAACCGGAATCACAGCAACCCGGCAAGGTTTTTCTGGTCGGCGCCGGCCCCGGCGATCCGGACCTGTTGACAGTGAAAGCGGTGAAGGCCATTGCCCACGCCGACGTGATTCTGATCGACGATCTTGTCAATCCTGAAGTGCTGCAACATGCGCCCTTACACGCACGTGTGGTCAACGTCGGCAAACGCGGGGGTTGCAAACAGACGCCGCAGGAATTCATCGAACGCCTGCTGTTATCCGAAGCACAGGCTGGTCATTGTGTGGTTCGTCTTAAAGGCGGTGATCCTTTCATTTTCGGACGGGGTGGCGAAGAGCGCGATCATTTGCAAGCAGCAGGTATTGCAGTCGAAGTTGTCAACGGCATTAGTAGTGGACTCGCCGCGCCGTCGTCGATCGGCGTGCCGCTCACGCATCGCGAATGGAGTCAAGGCGCAGTCTTCATCACCGGCCACGGCAAGACGCCGGACGCAAATCCCGATTGGCACACGCTGGCCAAACTGAACCTGACGCTAGTGATTTACATGGGCGTGGCGCGTTGTAGCGAGATTCAATCGTCGTTGCTGACTGGCGGTAGATCGGCTGACACGCCGGTTGCAGTGATTCAATCGGCGACCGGTGTCGTGCAAGCGCAGTTGATCACGACGCTGGGCGAATTGCCGATTGCGTTGGCGGCATCCGGCATCGGCAGCCCTGCGATCATCGTTATCGGCGATGTCGTGCGTTGTGCTTCACAAGAAACAACAAGTGCCACGACGACGGTCTTGCACGATGCTATGCCGGAGCGTTTGTCCGCTTAAGTCCCTTCAGCAGCAAACTCTTTCTGAATCGCGTCTGCCAATAGCTATAGGCAGTTCGCGATTACAATCACGGCTTCTTGATTCATAAGTAAGCCATGACCCAACATTACGATGTCGCCGTAATCGGCGCGGGCGCGGCCGGCATGATGTGCGCCAGCGTGGCCGGGCAGCGCGGGCGCAAGGTGGTGCTGATCGATCATGCCGCGCAACTGGCGGAGAAGATTCGCATCTCCGGCGGCGGCCGCTGCAATTTCACCAATATCGACGCCGGCCCGCAGAATTTTCTTTCCGAGAATCCGCATTTCTGCCACAGCGCGCTGGCGCGTTATACGCCGCAGGATTTTCTCGCGCTGATGAAGCGCTATCGCATTTCTTATCACGAAAAGCACAAGGGACAATTATTCTGCGATCGCTCGGCCGAAGACATCATCGCGATGCTGAAGGCGGAATGCGATGCCGGCAAGGTCGCCTGGCGCATGCCGTGCAAGGTGCAGGAAGTCGGCAAGGCCGGCGAGGCTTTCCGGGTCGCGACCGAATCGGGGGAAATTCTGGCGGAAAGTGTCGTTATTGCTACCGGGGGACTGTCGATTCCCAAGATAGGCGCGACCGACTTTGCCTTTCGCATCGCGCGCCAGTTCGATCTGCCCCTGGTCGAGCCGCGTCCGGCCCTGGTGCCGTTGACTTTCGATGCGGCGAGCTGGCAGGCTTTCGTGTCCCTGGCTGGCATTGCGCTGGAAGTGGAAATCGAAACCGGCGAGAAAAAATCGCGCGGTTATTTCAAGGAAGACCTGCTGTTTACCCATCGCGGTTTGTCGGGTCCGGCCGTGCTGCAGATTTCCAGCTATTGGCAGCCGGGCGCGGATATCGTGATCAACCTGCTGCCGGGCATCGATCTGGCCGAACAGCTGTTAAGAGATAAGCATAGTTCCAGAAAAAGCCTGAACAATGAATTGGCGCGCTACTTGCCCGCTCGCCTGGCGGAAGGCTGGCTGGCTGCCAATGATTTCGATCCGGCAGCGCGTCTGGCGGATTTGCCTGACAAGCAATTGCGCAGACTGGGCGAGGCCGTCAATCGCTGGCGCATCACGCCGAATGGTTCCGAAGGCTATCGCAAGGCGGAAGTCACAAGAGGAGGCCTCGATACCCGGGCCCTGTCGCAGCAAAGCATGATGGTGAAGGCGGTGCCCGGCCTTTATTTTGTCGGTGAGGCAGTGGATGTGACGGGCTGGCTGGGCGGATACAACTTCCAGTGGGCCTGGGCTTCGGGGTTTGCAGCCGGATCCGCTGCATAAATGCACCTGGGCAAGGGTTCCGCCCGGTCCCGGCAGCAGGTATTTGATTGGCCGTAGGAAAATAGGGTGAGACAGGCCTTTCTTTTGCTAATGCCATCTGCTATAATCGCGGTCTTTCCATGAATTTTCTGGGTCGCCAATTTACATGACTACTGTTCGCCTGAAAGAAAACGAGCCCTTCGAAGTTGCGATGCGTCGCTTCAAGCGCACTATCGAAAAAACCGGTCTGCTGACCGAGTTGCGTGCGCGTGAGTTTTACGAGAAGCCGACTGCAGAACGCAAGCGTAAGCTCGCCGCTGCCGTGAAGCGCCACTACAAGCGCATCCGCAGCCAGCAATTGCCCAAGAAGATGTACTGATTCTGCCGGCGCGCAGCTTCTGCGTGCCGCGCTTGGCAAACCCGCTCCGGTTAGTGCCGCAGCGGGTTTTTGTGTTTGGCGGTGAGGCGCAATTTGCGCTTCCAACTCGGAGAATAATGGCATGAGCCTGAAAGAAAGCATTACCGAAGACATGAAGGCGGCGATGCGCGCCAAGGAAGCGACCAAGCTCGGGACCATTCGCCTCATCAACGCCGAAATCAAGCGCAAGGAAGTGGATGAGCGTATCGAACTCAATGATACGCAGGTGCTGGCAATCATTGAAAAAATGATCAAGCAGCGCAAGGATTCGATCACCCAGTTCGAAGCAGGCGGCCGTCAGGACCTGGCTGAGATTGAACGCGCTGAACTGGAAATCCTTTCCGCCTACATGCCGGCCGCAATGTCGGAAGCGGAAGTGCAGGCGGAGGTCAACGCCGCCGTCTCCAGCACCGGCGCTGCGGGTCCGCAGGATATGGGCAAGGTGATGGGCGTTCTCAAGGCCAAGCTGGCGGGCCGGGCCGACATGACCGTGGTGTCGGGCCTGGTAAAAGCCGCCTTGTCCCAGCAGTAACCCCGTACCGCGGCCGTCCGGTAAATGATCCCGCAATCCTTCCTCCAGGATTTGCTCAACCGAGTCGATATCGTCGATATCGTCGGCCGCTACGTGCAGCTCAAAAAAGGCGGTGCAAACTTCAGCGGTTTGTGCCCCTTCCACAACGAGAAATCTCCCAGCTTTACCGTCAGTCCGACCAAGCAGTTCTATCACTGCTTCGGCTGCGGCGCTCACGGTACCGCCATCACCTTCCTGATGGAATATTCCGGCCAGGGATTTGTCGAAGCCGTCAAGGACCTGGCGCAGGGCGTCGGCATGACGGTGCCCGAGGAAGAGAGCGGCCTGACCCGGGTGCAGCAGTCGGAAGTCAGGGCGAAAGGCATGGCCTTGTCGGAAGCGATGACCCGGTCAAGCGATTACTATCGCCAGCAATTGCGCTCGGCATCGCAGGCGATCGACTACTTGAAAAAGCGCGGCTTGACCGGCGAAATCGCCGGCCGGTTTGCGATGGGTTATGCGCCGCCCGGCTGGGATAATTTGCGCGCGGTGTTTTCGGATTACGAGTCGGAGGTGTTGGTCGAGGCCGGCCTGGTGATCGACAGGGCGGAAGAGGGTAACGCGCCGCGCAAGCGTTACGACCGTTTTCGCGACCGCATCATGTTCCCGATCCGGAATACCAAGGGCCAGGTGATCGCGTTCGGCGGCCGGGTCATGGATGGCGGTGAGCCCAAGTACTTGAATTCGCCCGAAACACCCTTATTTCAGAAGGGTAACGAGCTGTACGGTTTGTTTGAAGCGCGCCTGGCGATACGCGACGCCGGCTATGTGCTGATCACCGAAGGCTATATGGATGTAGTCGCGCTGGCGCAGCTGGGGTTTGCGAATGCGGTGGCCACGCTGGGAACCGCCTGTACGCCTACCCATGTACAGAAGCTGTTCCGGCAGACCGATCACCTGGTTTTCAGCTTTGACGGCGACGCAGCAGGCCGGCGCGCTGCAAGGCGGGCGCTGGAAGCCAGCTTGTCGCACATGACGGATAACCGGATTGTCACTTTCCTGTTCCTGCCGGCGGAGCATGATCCGGATAGTTTCATACGCGAGCACGGGGCGGAAGCGTTCGCGCAGCGGGTCAAGGATGCGACACCCTTGTCGCAATTCCTGCTGAACGAAGCCAGCCATGGCAATAATCTCGATGCTGCGGAAGGCCGCGCCCGCACGCAGTTCGAGGCAAAGCCCTTGTTGCAGGCGATGCCGCCCTCGGCTTTGCGTTTGCAATTGGTGCATAGCCTGGCGCAACTGACGCAGACTGCTTCGGCCGAAATCGAGGCGCTGTTCACCTTGGCCAGGCCTGCGGCGCAAACAAAGAAGGCAGCGCCCCGGAGTACGCGAAGGCCGCCGGTGGAGCTGGAGAGGCAGATTTTGCGCTTACTGATCGCTCATCCCGTGCTGGCAGGTGAACTGGATAAGGCTTCCATCGACGCAATATCGCTGCTGGCGCCGGATGACGGAACCTTGCTGAGGCAATTAATCCAAGTAAGTAGGGAGGCAGGTGCGCAGGCAAGTTTTGCCGTAGTGACAGAACACTTGCGCATGGTTAACACAGAATTCGATCATCTCATCGCCGAAATAGCGGCCGATGAGACTACAGAGATAGAGCTTGCTCGATTGGAACTGGCAGGTGCGATAAGGCAGACTAAAATGAAGCTGATTAAGGCTGAATTGGAGCAACTTTTTCAGTCAGGCAAGCCTTCAGCCGAATTGGCGCAACGTTATCATGAATTGACTCAACAGCAAGAACGCTTGCGCCAGGAAGCGGCTAACGATGCCGTTTCACGCTGACGCCAAGTTGTAGCAGTAAAGAAAAAATTTCTCTGTGGTATAATAAAAAGCTTTTGATTCAATGCCTTACAGTTTTCATGGGCGAACTGTATGAAGTCAATAAACAGGGCCCTGGGCGCTAGTTCAAGCAGCGCAAAGTGGTGGCGCAGTTGAGAGGAGTTGTCGAGCTGTAAAAACTCACGCTTTTCTGCGTCGAATACCCAACTTATTCAGTACGTGATGATTCCATGGCGACCGCAATGAAGAAACCTGCTAAAAAACAGACGTCTTCCGTGAAGACCACTAAGTCTGCCGCTGCAAAAACCACTTCCGTTAATACGGTAACAAAAGCAGCTGCCAAGACGACGCCTGTCAAAGCCAGTCCGACAGCAAAAACCGTCGCTGTGAAATCATCAACCAAAGCTGCAAGTAAAGCTGCAACAAAAGTGGTTGCGAAGAAAGGTGTCAAAGCGACCCCTAAAGTCGCAACTGCCCCAGCTTCTCGCGCAATTGTGAAACCTGCGGAGAAATCTCCTGTCAAGACGATTAAATCCGCTTCCGCGCCAGTTAAAAATACAGTGTCAAAAAAAATCGAATCCAAGGCTGTAAAGCCTGAAACCAAAACAGTAGCCAGAGCGGCCAAGAAAACCGTCGCAGCTCCTGAAAAGAAGGTTGATGTCAAAGTGACGGGTGCCGCGGTTGTCAATCAGACTACCGATGCAGCAGCACTGGCAGCTATCGACACGTCCAGTTATGTGTTGCCAGCCGTCAAAGTGCCGGGCCGTCGCGGCCGCAAGCCAAAAGACTTCCAGCCTGAGAGCGAAGAAATTGCAGCGCTGAATGCTGTCGAGCATGCAGAACTTAAAGCTGTCGACAAGGCGCGCGCCAAAGATCGCAAGGCAAAAGAAAAAGCATTGCTGAAAGATGCCTTCTCTTCCGATACCGAGGCAAGCGAAGAGGAACTGGAGCGTCGCCGGCAAAAACTGAAGACGCTGATCAAGATGGGCAAGGAACGAGGTTTCCTGACCTATGCGGAAATCAACGACCATCTGCCGGACAACATCGTTGACCCGGAAGCGATCGAAGGCATTATCGGTACCTTCACCGATATGGGCATCTCGGTATCCGAGCATGCGCCCGATGAAGAAACCATGTTGTTGTCGGATGCCGTGCCCAACGTCGCCAGTGATGAAGACGCGGAAGCCGCAGCAGAAGCCGCCCTCTCTACCGTGGACTCGGATTTTGGCCGTACCACCGATCCGGTGCGCATGTACATGCGCGAGATGGGTTCGGTCGAGCTGCTGACGCGTGAAGGCGAAATCGAGATCGCCAAGCGTATCGAAGACGGTTTGAAAGACATGATCCAGGCAATTTCCGCCTGCCCGACTACCATCGCTGAAATCCTGGCAATGGCTGACAAGATCTCGGCCGATGAAATGAAAATCGACGAGGTTGTCGATGGACTGGTGGTCGAAATTACCGAGACTGAAAACCTTTCTGCAAGTGCTGCTTCCGATGAAGAGGAAGAAGAGGTAGAGAGGGAAGAGGGAGAAGAGGAAGAAGAAGAGGAGGAAGAATCTTCGTCCTCCTCTTCGGGAGCCGCCGGACTGTCTGCTGAACAGCTGGAACAGCTGAAGAAAGATGCGCTTGCCAAGTTCGGCTCGATTGCCGAACAGTTCGACAACATGCGGCGTGCCTACGAAGGCAAGGGCTACAAATCCAAGCCCTATGTGCAGGCCCAGGAAACCATTTCCACCGAATTGCTGAGCATCCGCTTTACGGCGAAGGTGGTGGAAAAGCTCGCCGACACCTTGCGTAGCCAGGTGGACGAAGTGCGCAGCATTGAGCGCCAGATTCTGGATGTCGTGGTTAACAAGGCAGGTATGCCGCGTGAACGTTTCATCAAGGTATTTCCGGGCAATGAAACCAACCTGGACTGGATCGATGGCGAAGTAGATGCCAATAAGGATTACAGCGTCGTGTTGGGGCGCAACGTGCCGGCCGTGAAGGAATTGCAGCAGAAATTGCTGGACCTGCAGGCGCGCGTCGTACTGCCGCTGCCGGATCTTCGCGACATCAACCGGAAGATGATCGCCGGCGAGATGAAGGCGCGCAAGGCCAAGCGTGAAATGACCGAGGCCAACCTGCGCTTGGTGATTTCGATTGCGAAGAAATATACCAATCGCGGTCTGCAATTCCTTGACCTGATCCAGGAAGGCAATATCGGTCTGATGAAGGCGGTCGATAAGTTCGAATATCGTCGCGGCTATAAATTCTCGACCTATGCCACTTGGTGGATACGCCAGGCAATCACGCGTTCCATCGCGGATCAGGCGCGTACCATCCGTATTCCGGTGCACATGATCGAAACCATCAACAAGATGAATCGCATCTCGCGCCAGATTCTGCAGGAGACGGGCGCTGAGCCGGATCCCGCAACGCTGGCCGCCAAGATGGATATGCCGGAAGACAAGATCCGCAAGATCATGAAGATCGCCAAGGAACCGATTTCGATGGAAACGCCGATCGGTGACGACGACGATTCGCATCTGGGCGATTTCATCGAGGACAACAATACCCTGGCCCCGATCGAAGCAGCCTTGCACGGTTCCATGCGCGGTGTGGTGAAAGATGTACTGGATTCCCTGACGCCGCGCGAAGCGAAAGTACTGCGCATGCGTTTCGGCATCGAGATGTCCACCGATCACACGCTGGAAGAAGTGGGCAAGCAATTCGACGTGACCCGCGAACGTATCCGCCAGATCGAAGCGAAGGCGTTGCGCAAGCTGCGTCATCCTTCTCGCTCTGACAAGTTGAAGAGCTTCCTGGAAGGAAGTTAAGCTGGAAGCCGGTTGCCGTTGTCATTATGATGACGGCAACGCCGCAAAAGGTTAAAATTTCGCGGCAACAGATTGGGCCTCTAGCTCATGCTTGGTTAGAGCAGCGGACTCATAATCCGTTGGTGCCGTGTTCGACTCACGGGAGGCCCACCAATAAAAAAGGGGTTACAGTCATTACGCTGTAACCCCTTTGTCTTTCATATCGTCGTCAGAGCAGTTCCTTGCGCAACTGCGCCGCACTCTTGGGCGACAGCAGGCCGGGGGCAATGTCCAGCACGCTGTGTGCTCCGTACGTGCCACTGCGATAAAGCCGGAATGCCGCGCGGGCGTAAGCGACCAGTACGCTGGCGGTAAACTCGGGGTTGCTGCCCAGCTTGAGCGAATACTCCATCACCTGCTGGCTACCCTCTGCCGTCTGGCCGCTGCGGATGACGAAGCCGCCGTGCGGCATGGCGGCATGATTGTCGCGCAGCTCTTCCTCGCTAATGAAGTGCACCGTCGTATCGTAGTCGGCGAAATAATCCGGCATGCTGACGATGGCCTGTTTCACCGTGGCGGCATCGGCGCCTGCTTCGAGCACGACATGGCATTCGCGCGTGTGCTTTTCGCGCGTGGACAACTGCGGTTGCTGACCACTGCGCACCCGCTCCATGGCTTCGGTGGAGGGAATTGTGTACTGCACGCCTGCCTTGACGCCCGGCACCCGCCGCACCGCGTCCGAGTGCCCCTGGCTCAGGCCCTTGCCCCAGAAGGTGTAGGTCTCGCCTGCGGGCAGGATAGCTTCGCCGAAAAGGCGGTTGAGCGAGAACAGGCCAGGGTCCCAGCCCACGGAGATGATGGCGGTGCGTTCACCGGCGCGCGCGGCATTGTCTACCGCGCTGAAATACTCGGGGATCTTGTTGTGCGTATCGAAGCTGTCGACCGTGTTAAACAGGGCGGCCAGCGCGGGTCCCTGCACAGGGAGGTCGTTTTTGGAGCCGCCGCAGAGGATAAGGACGTCGATTTGCTCGCGAAATTGTGCGATATCGTCAAGCTTGTGGACGGGCACGGCCGCCGTCAGCAGGCGGATGTCCGCCGGATCGCGCCGGCTGAAGACGCCGGTCAGTTGCATGTCGGGGTTGCGCGCGATAGCCATCTCGACTCCGCGGCCGAGATTGCCGTATCCGGCAATGCCAATGCGGATTTTTTCAAGCATTGAAGTTTTCCTGATTTAAAGTGTGCGTGGCGGACGAGGCCTGCCGATGAGAATTGCAGACAGATCCTGCCGTCTGCTCAGCCGCAGATGATACTCGATATGGACCGCCTCATGCGCAGCGTAGCGCTTGACCGTCTTTTCCTTTGTCCTCCACAGAGGCGCGTGCAATCGATTTCGGCTTCTGAAAAGAAAGGGAATATTTCCCAGTTCGGAGCGTTATGTGAGGACATGCCCCTGTTTCACAACCGTTGGCGCCGTGTTCGCCTCGCAGGAGGCCCACCCGTAAAGACAAGGAATTACGTTTGGGTCTAAGCCTTTTTCTATTTTCTTTCGGAAAGCGTGATTGCCGGCCAATCTATAGGCAGGATTGTGACAAACCGATATCCCTGATATCGCGCCTCATCTTGTGTAGTCGTCAACCAATGAAAGGATGGGTGCCGGGTGTATGCCTCGGTGCCTGTCAGAGCAGCGTCGATGGAAGGCTTGAACTGGCAGGGCTGCATCAGTCAAAAAATGCCTGCTTTTCTGCGTCATGATGCAGCATGCGTATAATAGGGAGCTTGATCCGCGTAGGCTTGACTCAGCTTTCACTGCACCACACACTCGTACTCGGGGCCGTGCTTTTAGATGTCAATCAGTTCTGTTGTTCAGACTGCCTGCCGACATTCCCCGATAAATACTGAATGAATTGAACGATGTCTGAAAACCTGCCTAGCACTGCCACCACTGCCCTACGTTTTGAAGACCTCGGTCTTTCGCCTGAAATACTGCGGGCGCTGAACGATCAGGGTTATATTCATCCCACCCCTATCCAGGCCCAGGCCATTCCTGTCGTACTACAGGGAGGAGATGTGATGGGCGCAGCGCAGACAGGCACGGGCAAGACGGCAGGTTTTTCGCTGCCTATCATTCAGAGGCTGCTGCAGTTCGCCAATACCAGCATGTCGCCTGCACGTCATCCGGTGCGCGCGGTGATACTGACGCCCACGCGCGAGTTGGCCGACCAGGTCGCCGACAATGTGAAAGCCTATTCGCGGCATACGCCCCTTCGCTCCACCGTGATTTTCGGCGGCATGGACATGGCACCGCAAACTGCCGCACTGCGCGCCGGCGTGGAAATCCTGATTGCGACGCCAGGCCGCCTGCTCGATCATGTGCAGCAAAAGGTGCTGAACCTGTCGCAGACCGAGATCCTGGTCTTGGATGAGGCGGATCGCATGCTGGATATGGGTTTCTTGCCCGACCTGCAGCGCATCATCAACCTTCTGCCCAAGCAGCGGCAGAACCTGATGTTCTCCGCGACCTTCTCGCCCGAGATCAAGAAGCTGGCGGCAAGTTTCCTGAACAAGCCGGTGCTGATCGAAGTGGCGCGCAGCAATGCCACGGCCGACAAGGTCACGCAAACGATTTACACGGCCAGCGAAGAAGACAAGCGCGACATGGTTGCGCACATCATCAGCGAGCGCGCGCTGAAGCAGGTACTGGTATTTACCAACACAAAAATCGGCGCCTCGCGCCTGGCGCGCCAGCTGGAACAACAGGGCATCAAGGCAACCGCCATCCATGGCGACAAGACCCAGGCCGAGCGCATGGCAGGGCTGGAAGCGTTCAAGAATGGCACGATCGATGTGATGGTGGCGACCGACGTGGCGGCTCGCGGTCTTGATATTGCCGAGCTGCCTTGCGTGATCAATTACGATCTGCCATACAACGCGGAAGATTATGTGCATCGCATCGGCCGCACCGGACGTGCCGGCGCATCGGGCGATGCGATTTCGCTTTGTTCTGACAAGGACACTCGCCTGCTGGCGGATATTGAAAAGCTTATCAAGCGCAAGCTGGCGCCGCAGGTGCTGGAGGGTTTCTCCCGCCGTCCTCATGCGAGTTCACGCACCGCTGCTTCTACCCCGCGCGATCGCGATCGCAGTTCCGCTCCTGCCGCACGTAGCGAGCGCACCGCCTCTTCCCGCTCTGCATCGTCCTTCACGCCGCGTCGGGAAAAGGTCGATCCCTGGTTCCTGAAGCCTTATGAGCCCACTGAAGCGCCAGATGTCGCAGCCGCCAAGGCGGAGCAGTCTTCAATGGCGCCATCCAAGTCATCAACGCAAAAGCCGGTCAAGCGTGCCGCGCTTTTAGGCGGCCAGCCTAAAAACTGATTCCTCTGCTCAGGCTAAGCGAGGGCCGAAGCGCTTCGACCAGGCTGGTACGGCCTGACGCCAGAATGCTTCGACGGTGTTGGCTTGATTGACGGGCAACTGAAGGAACCGGGCCGCGGCGTGCAATTCGTCCAGGGGGCGGTCGATATCCAGTCGGCGAGCGCCCGTTTGCTTGGAAAGCTTTTCGCCCTGAGGGTTGGCCACCACCGGAACATGCAGGTGGCGGGGCGTGGAGTAAGTCAATAAACGCTGCAAATAAATCTGGCGCGCAGTGGAATCCAGCAAATCCGCGCCGCGCACCACATCCGTTACTCCCTGTTCCGCATCATCCACGACCACGGCAAGCTGGTAAGCCCAGAAACCGTCTGCGCGCTTTAATACGAAATCTCCGACTTCCGTTGCAAGATTCTGCGACACCGGGCCGAGCCAGCGATCTTCAAACTGGATGAGGGCGTCGGGATCGTCTTCATCAGGCACGCGCAGTCTCAAAGCACGCGCTGCTTTGCCTGCTGCCAGGCCGTTGCGGCAAATGCCGGGATAGATGGCAGCGCCGTCGCTGGCGATGCCGATGCGCGAATCGGCGACTTCCTTGCGGCTGCAGGCGCAAGGGTAGGCATGTGCGCCCAGCTTGTCGAAAGCTGCCTGGTAAAGCGATTTGCGGCGGCTTTGCCAGACCACTTCGCCATCCCACGGCATGCCGAAAATTTTCAGGCAGTGAAGTATTTCTTCCGCTGCGCCGGCGATTGTCCGCGTTTCATCGATATCTTCCATGCGCACCAGCCAGCGTCCCTGATGCGCTTTTGCATCCAGGTAGCTGGCCATTGCGGCAACCAGCGAGCCGGCATGCAGGGGGCCGGTAGGGGAGGGAGCGAAGCGGCCGATGTAAGCGGCAGGCATGCGGAGCGTCAGGCCTGTGCAGTGGTCCGGGAATTGGGAGTGGTTTGCTTGCTACGCGCGCAATGCGGACAGGAAACGCCTTCCACATACAGGGGGGAGCGTTGTTCATGCGCGGTGACCACCGCGCGGCAAGCAAAGCATTGCGCGCTATCTGCCGGTTCAAGCCTGGGATTTAACGCGGTGCGCTTGTCGAAGACGAAGCAGTCGCCGACATAATGCGCGCCGCCCACTTCCTCAAAATAACGCAGTATGCCGCCATCGAGCTGGAACACCCGATCGTATCCTTCCTGCTGCATATGGATGGCTGCCTTCTCGCAGCGTATGCCGCCGGTGCAGAAGGTCACCACGGTCTTGCCTTCGAAGTCCTGCCTGTGTTCGGCAATCACTTGCGGAAATTCGGTGAATTTGGTGATGCGGTAATCGACCGTATTTTCAAACGTGCCGACATCCACTTCAAAGGCATTGCGCGTATCGACCATCACGACCGGCTTGCCTTCATCGTCATGTCCTTGGTCCAGCCAGCGTTTCAGCGTGGCCGGTTCGACCGCGGGAGCACGACCGTCTTCCGGCTTGATCAGAGGATGATTCATGGTGATGATTTCACGCTTCAGTTTCACCAGCATGCGGTTGAAGGGCTGGTCGTCCGAATGACTTTCCTTGACGATGAGGTCGGTGAAGCGAGCATCGCTGCGCAGCCAGGACAGAAAAGCATCGATATCGGCGCGCAAGCCGGCGAGGAATAGATTGATGCCTTCCGGTGTCAGCAGAATCGTGCCTTTCAGATTCCACTCCTTGCAGCGCTTTTGAAATTCAGGCCGCTTTTCGACCGTGTCATGAAAAGTAACAAACTTGTAGGCAGCGATATTGACGTAGGAAGAAGGGGATTTCATGCGTGAAATGCTTATAAGTCATTGATTCGTCGGTATTATATAACGCGCCCTAATGATTCCCAAACGAACTTCTTGGCACTCGTTTCCTGCGGTTAAAATAGGGACATGAATTCCCCGCAATTTACCCATCTCCGCCTTCATTCCGAATATTCCATCGTCGACGGTCTGGTCCGTCTGGACGATGCCGTCAAGGCAGCCTCCAAGGACAGTCAGCCCGCTTTGGCCATTACCGATCTGGCCAATCTGTTCGGCATGGTCAAGTTCTATAAAGCTGCGCGCGGCAAAGGCATCAAGCCCATCGTCGGTTGCGATGTCTGGATCAGCAACGATGCCGAGCGCGACAAGCCTTCGCGCTTGCTGCTGCTGGTAAAAAATCAGCAAGGTTATCTGCAGTTATGTGAACTGCTGGCCAAGGCATGGCTCACCAACCAGCATCGCGGCCGCGCCGAAATCCGCACCGAGTGGCTGGAAAACGGGCAGGCCAGCGGCCTGATCGCTTTGTCCGGCGCGCACAATGGGGACGTTGGCCAGGGTATTGATAATGGCAATATTGACGCAGCAGAGCGCTGCGCACAGCGCTGGGCAGCGATTTTCCCCGGCAGCTTCTATATCGAGATACAACGCTACGGTCAGCCCAACATGGACAACCATGTGCGCCGTGCTGTGAATCTCGCAGCGCGCTTGCAGCTGCCGGTGGTGGCGACGCACCCCATCCAGTTTCTGACGCAGGAAGAATATGTCGCGCACGAAGTGCGCACCTGCATTGCCGAAGGCGAAATCCTCGGCAACTCGCGGCGCGTGAAACGCTTCAACGAGCAGCAGGGTTTCAAGACGCAAGCCGAGATGGCGGAGCTGTTTGCCGACATGCCGAATGCCTTGCGCAATGCGGTCGAGATTGCCAAGCGCTGCAATTTGCAACTGGAACTCGGCAAGCCCAAGCTGCCGCTGTTCCCGACGCCGGATGGCATATCGCTGGACGAATTCCTGGTAATCCAGGCCAAGGCCGGCCTGGAAGAGCGCTTGCAAAAGCTGTATCCGGACGAAGCCGCGCGCGAGAAGGAAAGACCGCGTTACGAAGAGCGGCTGGCATTCGAAACCGGCACCATCATCAAGATGGGTTTCCCCGGTTACTTCCTGATCGTGGCCGACTTTATCCAGTGGGCGAAGAACAATGGCGTGCCGGTCGGTCCGGGCCGCGGTTCCGGCGCCGGTTCGCTGGTGGCGTATGCGCTGAAAATTACCGATCTCGATCCGCTCAAATACAACCTGCTGTTCGAACGCTTCCTGAATCCCGAGCGGGTATCGATGCCCGACTTCGATATCGACTTTTGCCAGGAAGGGCGCGATCGCGTCATCCAGTATGTGAAGGATAGATACGGCAAGGAAGCGGTATCGCAGATCGCCACCTTCGGCACCATGGCGGCCAAGGGCGCGGTGCGCGACGTGGGACGCGTGCTCGACTTCAGCTACATGTTCTGCGATGGCATTTCCAAGCTGATTCCGTTCAAGCCGGGTAAGCAGGTCACGATCGAAGATGCGATCAAGGAAGAGCCGCAGCTGGCGGAGCGCCTGGAGAATGAAGAAGAGGTCAAGCAGCTGCTCGATCTCGCGCAGCAGGTCGAAGGTATCGCGCGCAACATCGGCATGCATGCGGGCGGCGTGCTGATTGCGCCCGGCAAGCTCACCGACTTCTGTCCGCTCTATACGCAGGGCGGCGACGGCGGCGTGGTGTCGCAATACGACAAGGATGACGTCGAAGCGGTGGGCCTGGTGAAGTTCGACTTCCTGGGGCTGACGACGCTGACCATTCTCGATCTCGCAGTTCGCTACATCAAGGAACTCGATCCGGCGATGGCGGACTTCGATCTGGACAAGATACCGCTGAATGATCGCGCCAGTTATGAGCTGCTGACCAAGGCCAAGACGGTCGCCGTATTCCAGCTGGAAAGCCGCGGCATGCAGGGCATGCTGAAGGAAGCGCGGCCCGATCGCTTCGAGGACATCATTGCGCTGGTGGCGCTGTACCGTCCGGGGCCGATGGACCTGATTCCCGATTTCTGCCGCCGCAAGCACGGCGAGAAATTCGATTATCCCGATCCGCGTACCGAACCCATCCTGTCCGAGACCTACGGCATCATGGTTTATCAGGAACAGGTGATGCAGATGGCGCAGGTCATCGGCAACTACACGCTGGGCGGCGCCGACTTGCTGCGCCGTGCGATGGGCAAGAAGAAGCCGGAAGAGATGGCGGAGCATCGCCTGCTGTTCCGCGACGGCGCAGCGAAGAATGGCTTGCCCGAGCAGAAGGCGGACGAGATTTTCGACTTGATGGAAAAATTCGCCGGCTACGGTTTCAACAAGTCGCATGCCGCCGCTTACGCATTGTTGTCGTATCAGACTGCGTATCTGAAAGCGCATCATTGCGCCGCCTTCATGGCAGC
Organism: Pseudomonadota bacterium; assembly: GCA_023422955.1. Classification (GTDB taxonomy): domain Bacteria; phylum Pseudomonadota; class Gammaproteobacteria; order Burkholderiales; family Burkholderiaceae_D; genus JAEZLB01. The sequence continues at coordinate 38,795 of JAFAGG010000072.1, forward strand.
CAACTTTTCGCTCGCGATGGACGATACGGACAAGATCCGTATCCTGGTGGAGGATGCGCTGGATGTCTGCGGCATGAAGCTGCTGCCGCCGGATATCAATCTTTCCGACTACCGCTTCAAGCCGGTGGGCGAACCCGGCAAGCGCGCGATGCAAATCCGCTACGGCCTTGGTGCGATCAAAGGTTCGGGGCAGAGTGCAATCGAAGCGATCATCGCTGCACGCAAGTCCGGCGGTCCGTTCACCGATCTGTTCGATTTCGTCAAGCGCGTCGACAAGCGCCAGATCAATCGCCGTACTATCGAATCGCTGATCCGCGCCGGCGCCATGGATGGCTTCAATACGGATCGAGGCATCCTGCTGGCTTCGGTGAATTACGCGATGGAATGCGCGGAGCAGGCGCAAGCATCGATCAACCAGGTCAGCCTGTTCGGCGGCGATGACGGAGACTTAGAGCCGCCGCCGGAGTATGTGAAGGTGGCTCCCTGGTCCGAGAAGCAGAGGCTTACCGAAGAAAAAGCGGCGCTCGGCTTTTATCTGTCCGGCCACTTGTTCAATGCCTATGCGGAAGAAGTGCGCCGCTTTGCCAGGACGCGCCTGATCGATCTGTCGCCGTCGCGCGACCCGAGAACCATGGCCGGCATCATCGCCGCGCTGCGCACGCAAATGACTCAGCGCGGCAAGATGATGATCGCCACGCTGGATGACGGCAGCGGCACGGTGGATGTGACGGTGTACAGCGAACTGCTGGATCAGAACCGGGCCTTGTTCAAGGAAGACGAATTGCTGATCGTGCAGGGCAAGGTGTCGGAAGATCGCTTCACCGGCGGCTTGCGCATCACGGCCGAGCAGGTGATGGGCATTGCAACCGCGCGCGCGACTTATGCCAAGGCCTTGCGTCTGTCGATGAATGGCCAGGCCGATGCCAAAAAGCTGCGTGAATTGCTGGCGCCTTTCCAGCAGGCGCAAGCCTGCCCGGTCGTGGTCGAGTACACGACGCAGGGCGCGCTCGGGGAATTCCAGTTGTCGGATGAATGGCGAGTACGCGCCGACGATGACTTGCGCGCCAGGCTGGCGGAATGGCTGACTGAAAAGAATGTGCGTATCGAGTATTGAGCTCGGCGCGGTTCTTTAAGGCGTTCGCCTGAAGGGCGAAACGTATTTTCTCAGGCCGGCTATGCGGCCCAGCAGGCGAGCCACATAACGCGGCTGCGGCAACAGCAGGCGCAACGGCAGGGCGGCCACGGCGAGCGCCATGGTTTTCCAGCGCAGCCTGGAAGCGGCGCTCTGCCCCACGTGCTTGTCGGTGAAAATCAGCTTGGACTGCACATGATGGTAGCCGCGGTAAAACTCCGCGCGCAGGCGGCGCGGGCCGCGTGTCGAGCCGCGTGAAAGGTGGATTACCCGGATATCGGGCATGATGATCATCGGCTTTTTCGCCATGAAGGCGCGCTGGCACAAGTCTTCATCTTCGTAATAGAGGAAGAAGGTTTCATCGAAAAAGCCGATGTCGCGCATGACTTCCATGTTGAACAACATCACGGCACCGCAGATGAATCCCACGCAGCAGGGGCCGGTCGCTGCCGGACCCTGCGAATCCCAATGCGAATAAGGCCAGCGGTAATTGACCTCGACCTCGCCTGCCTTGTTGGTAAGATGCGGCGCGATGATGGCCGCATCCGGAAAACGGGCGGCGGCGTCAAGGAGCTGGGAAAAAGCGGACGGCGTCGGCAGGCAGTCCGGATTCAGCAACAAGGCATAAGGCGTTTTTACCTCGCGCAGCGCCCGATTGTTGGCTGCCCCGAAACCGAGATTGCGGTCATTGCGGAAAATGCGGGCGTGCGGCAACTGGGCCGCCACGGTTTCGGCTGTGCCATCTTCACTGGCATTGTCCACCACCATCACGTGCCGCAGCGCAGATAAGGCAGGCGTCAGACCTTCAATGCAATGCGCACTGTTATAGGTCACCACGATCACGGTCAGTTGGTCTGGCAGGAAGGAGTCAAGCATGGCAGGCAGGCCGCAGAAAACAAGCCGCCATGGTAACTGAAGTTGAGCCGGGCCGGGATGGGCGATTGATTTTGCCGTTTCGCCAAGGCGCGGACCAGGCGCCTGATGTGGCAAACAAAGCAGCGGCGTGCGCCGGCTTCAGTAGCCTGCGCGCCCGACGGCAAATAAGGGATAATGCAAAATTTTGGGACCGAGACGTCCCCTGTCTGGACAATGGATGGCACAGAAATCTGAACAATCGCGGACTCATCTGCGCCGGCTGGCGTATATGCTCAAACCCTACAAAGGGCGGCTGACACTGGCGCTGCTTGCCATGATCGTCACGGCAGCGACCGAGCCGGCACTGGCGGCAATGATGAAGGTTTTGCTGGATACCGGCTTTGCGGCCGAGCCGGCTTTTCCGCTGTGGGCGGTGCCGGTATTCCTGATCGGTATTTTTACCGTCCGCGGCCTGTCCACCGTCATGACCAACTACATGATGACCTGGGCATCGACCCGTCTGCTCAACAACTTGCGCCAGCAGATGTTCGATCGCCTGCTGGATGTGCCGCTCGGTTTTTATAACAAGACCTCGGTCGGTTCCGTGATCAACTCCATCATGTTCGAAGTGCAGCAGATCGTGGACATGGTGCGCGTGGTTTTTGTCACGATGATCAGGGATAGCCTGACGGTGATCGGTTTGCTGAGTTACCTGCTCTGGCTGAACTGGCGCCTGACCCTGATTACGCTGGTGCTGATTCCCCTGATCGCGTGGGTGATACGCGTGACCGGCAAGCGCCTGCGCCGGCTGAACCAGACCTACCTGGAAGTCAACGGCACCCTGACCCAGGTGCTGGAGGAAACCACGCGCGCGCATCAGGTCATCAAGATTTTCGGCGGGCAGGATTACGAGAGAAAGCGCTTTGCTGAGCGTAATGACAGTCTGCGCGGCTACATGATGCGGATGATTACCACCATGGCTGCTACTGCGCCGCTGACGCAAGTGATCATGGCATGCGCGATTTCCGCCATTATCGTGATTGCGCTGATTCAGGCGGGCCAGGGGCAGGCGACGGTCGGCGGATTCACTTCATTCGTGACTGCGATGCTGATGTTGCTGACGCCTCTGCGCCACCTGGCGGAACTGAACGGCCCGCTGCAGCGCGGCCTGGCGGCTGCGGATGCCGTGTTCCGCTTGATCGATGCACCGCCCGAGCGGGTCGGCGGTCAGGTGCTGACGCAACGTGCGCACGGCAAGCTGGAGTTCGTCGAGGTGAATTTTTCCTATCCGGAGCAGGCTGCGTCCGCGCTGTCCGACATCAACCTGACGATCCAGCCGGGAGAAACCGTTGCCTTCGTCGGGATGTCCGGCAGCGGCAAGTCCACGCTGGTGAACCTGGTATCCAACTTTTACTCGGCCAGCAGCGGCGAAATCCGCCTGGATGAAAAACCGATAGAGCAGATTGCCTTGACCAGCCTGCGTTCGCAAATGGCGATGGTGAGTCAGAATGTGGTGTTGTTCGACGACACCGTGGCGGCCAATATTGCTTACGGCGATCCGGTGCCGGATCGCGTCCGCATCGAAGCAGCAGCCGAGGCGGCTTATCTGACGGAGGTGATTGCGGAATTGCCGGAAGGGTTGGACACGCTGATCGGCGACAACGGCAACCGGCTATCGGGCGGACAGCGCCAGCGTCTTGCGATTGCACGCGCGATATACAAGGATGCGCCCATCCTGATTCTGGATGAAGCGACCTCAGCTCTGGACAGCGAATCGGAGCGTGCCGTGCAGGCAGCACTGGACGGATTGATGCAAGGACGAACGACCCTGGTCATCGCTCACCGGCTGTCGACGATTGAGCGCGCTGATCGCATCGTGGTGCTGGCGTCCGGCCGTGTCGCGGAAACGGGAACACATGCGGAACTGCTGAGGAAGGGCGGCGTTTATGCCCATCTGCATGAGCTGCAGTTCACGAAGGAGCAGGATCACTCCTGAGTCCTGGTCTGCGGCTCGTCTTCAGTTCTGCCTGCACCGTTCTCGCCGTTGCTGGTGCGCTCCATGACTTCGCCCGCATCGGGCAGCGTGGTTTCCTGTCGCGTCAGCTGTTCCGTGTCGAGCTGATGTGAAAAGATTTCGACTGAATCATGTACGCGTTCCCGGTCCTTGGGTACCGAAGGACCCGACTGTATGTAGCAGGTGATCAGCTCTGCCAGGTGGATCAGCGCAGCAAGATGCGTGCGTTCATAGCCGTGTGAGGCATCGGTACCGAAACATAAGAGGGCCGTACGCACATCTTCGCCCGCCTTGACTGCCGCGCCGGCATCGGAATGGTAGTAGCGGAACACATCGCGATGCACCGGGATATCCTGCGCCTTTGCCAGCGCCACCAGGCGGCGGACCAGATGGTAGTCATGCGGCCCGGCAGAATCCATGAAGGGAATGGTCACGCCTTGTTCGCTTGCGCCCTGGCCGACCGCGATGGGACCGATATCGATGCCTATCACTTCGCTCACATCATCCATGGGTACGCCGGCCGCGCCGGACCCCACTTCTTCCGTCAGCGTAAACACGGCATAGCAATTCATCGGCACCGGTACACGGTTATCCATAACCGCCTTCAATGCGGCCAGCACGGCCGCTACGCCCGCCTTGTCATCCAAGAAGCGCGAGGCGATATAACCGCTGTCGGTGATTTCGGTATTCGGGTCGAAGGCGAGGTAATCGCCGATCTGTATGCCCAGCGCCAGCGCATCGGCTGCATTGTGTATGCATTCATCGATACGCACTTCCAGCTGATTCCAGCCTATCGGTTGCGTATCGATGGCATCGTTGTAGACATGGCCTGACGCCATCAGCGGCAGCACCGTGCCGCGATAACTGCCGTTGTCGGTAAAGAGCGTCACGCGTCCGCCTTCGGCCCAGCGCGCCGACCAGGTGCCCACCGGCATCAGCGACAGGCGACCATCAGCCTTAATTTCCCTGACCATCGCGCCCAGCGTATCGAGATGCGCGACGAGGGCGCAAGCCGGCGCCCACTGGCGGCGCTCTGGCATATTGCGCTCCAGCGTCGCGCGTATGGTGCCGCGCCGCGTCAGTTCGTAGGGAATCCCCATCATATCGAGCTGCTTGCCGGTGTAATGCACGATTTCGTCAGTCAGACCGCTGGGGCTGGGAATGGCCAGCAACTCCAGCAGAGCGGTTTTCAGATAATCGACATCGATGGCAAGTTTTTTCATCGGCATTCAGGTCGTGGGCTTGGTGAAGGGGAACAGCAGATCGATGAAGCGCTGTGCGGTTGGTTGCGGTTCATGATTCGCCAGGCCCGGTCGCTCGTTCGCTTCGATGATGACGAACTGGTCGGAATCCGGCGAGGGCACCAGAAAGTCCAGCCCCGTTACCGGAATGCGCAAGGCGCGTGCCGCAGCTTCTGCCGTATCACGCAAGGCCGGGCTCAATTCTGCTGTGACATCGTGTATGGTGCCGCCGGTATGCAAGTTGGCGGTCTTGCGCACATTGATGGACTTGCCTTCTTCCAGCACGGTGTCGTAAGCCAGGCCCTGGCCCGCAAGGCAGCGCTCGGTTTCCGCATCCAGCGGTATTTTGCTCTCGCCACCGGTGGCTGCGGCGCGGCGCGCACTCTGGCGCTCTATCAGTTCCACAATGGTGGATTTCCCGTCGCCGACAACATGCGCCGGACGACGGATGGCTGCCGCTACTACCTTGTAGCCGATGACGATGACGCGCAAGTCCTGGCCCTCGCACATCTCTTCCAGAATCACATGTCCGCCTTCCTGGGTGGCGCGCTCGATCGCAGTATGCAAATCTTCTTCAGTGCGGATATCGACGCTGATGCCCTTGCCCTGCTCACCCATCGCCGGCTTGACCACCACCGCGCCGCATTCATGCAGGAAGCGTATCGCTTCATCGGGATCACCGACCGTCATTTGCCGCGGCACCGGCAAACCTACCGAGGCCAGCCGGCGCGAAGTCAGTACCTTGTCCTGGCACCAGGTCATCGCCACGCCGCCGGTGAGTTCAGTCAGCGATTCACGGCAGGCGATTTCATAGCCGCAGTGGCGCAGCTTGAAAATGCCTGCTTTCACATCCAAAATTTCCACGCTGATGCCGCGCCGCCGCGCTTCGTCGACGATCAGCTTCGCGTAAGGATTCAGGCCTTCATATTCATTGCTGCCGACGAACAAGCGTTCATTGATCGCATTCTTGTGCTTGACCACGAAGCCCGGCACCTGCTCGAAACCAAGCTTGCGATAGAGGTTTATTGCATGTTCATTGTCATGTAATACCGACAGGTCCAGAAAGCGGCGATCGCATTCGGTGAAATGGGCGATCACATAATTGACCAGCGATTGTCCCACGCCATACAGATTGGTTTGTGGATCGACCGCCAGGCACCACAGGCTGGTGCCGCCTTCCGGATCGCCGAAGGCCAATACATGATCGACACCCAGAACAGAGCCGATCACGTCGCCGGTGCGCTCGTCTTCCGCGATGAAATACGTCAGCGCCTCGGAATGCCGTTGTTGCCAGACTATCTGCGGATCGACCGGGACCATGCCGCGCATGCTGTAAAGCCGGTTCATGGCGGCGATATCAGCGCGGGTCGACAGGCGGCGTATCGACACGCCGGCAACCGGCGCGTCGGGCTGGGAGTCGCTGTCCAGCTCGCGCCGGAAAATGAGCGAAGGATCGAGAAAGAGAGTGGATGGCGCTTCGGCCAGCACCAGTTGCGGTGCATCGACGTAGATTGCCACATCCCTGCGGCCGCTTGCTTCGTTCTGCAAATCTGCGGCCAGGTTTTTGGGCGAATCGAACGAAGGGGCATATAACAAACGCCCCCAGCCGCATTCGAGAGCAGCATTGAACCGACGCTGAACTTCTATGGCATCGTTGCGCTCTTCCCGCGCACCGACCGGCGGGAAGCGGGAGGAGCTGTGGCTTTCAGCAGAGGGGGCGGCGGAACGTGTCATCATCTAGGTCTCCTGTCGCGCCGATTGTCCGGTGAACAAACGGTCCAAAACGGTCCATGGTGAGGGTAGCGAAATCATTGCGGCTCCCGGCTTCACAAACCATGCTGCTGCAGCCATCCCTCCAGCAAGGCGATCTGCCATAAGGTGGAACCGCGCAAAGGCGTGATGTGCCGGTCCGGCTCCTGCAGCATCTGTTCCACTTTCTTTCGGTTGAACAGGCCGCGCGAGCGGGCGGCATCGCTATACAGTGCGCCGCGTACATACTCCAGGAAGTCGCCGCGCAGATATTTCAGCGCCGGGACCGGGAAATAGCCTTTCGGCCGGTCAATCACTTCCGCAGGAATGATCTTGCGCGCAGCTTCCTTCAACACATACTTGCCGCCCTGCGCGATCTTGTGTCGCGCCGGAATGCGCGCCGCCAGCTCAACCAGTTCATGGTCCAGGAAAGGCACGCGTGCTTCCAGGCCGAAGGCCATGGTCATGTTGTCGACACGCTTGACCGGATCATCGACCAGCATCACCGTGGTATCCAGGCGCAATGCCTTGTCGATAACGCTATTTGCGCCGGCTTGCGCGAAATGCTGCTCGACGAAGCGCGTGCTGTAATCCTCTTCCACCCAACCGGGTTCAAGCAGGGATTGCAGTTCGCGATGGCTGCGGTCGAAGAACACTTCGCGGTAAGCATTAATGCCCTGGGCAGGGTCTTGTATCTTGGCTAGCGGGGGATACCAGTGATAGCCGCCGAATACCTCGTCCGCACCCTGGCCGCTCTGCACCACGCGGCTATGTTGCGATACTGCTTGCGACAGCATATAGAAGGCGACCGCATCATGGCTTACCATGGGTTCCGCCATGGCCGCGACGGCTTCCGGTAGCGCTTTGAGCAGATCGCCCGAGGCGATGGGCAGCTTTTCATGCACGGTGCCGTAATGGCGGGAGATGAAATCGGAATACTTGAATTCGTCGCCGGCCTCGGCATCGATGGCTTCGAAGCCTATGGAATAGGTGCGTAAGTCGCGCGTGCCCGCTTCCGCCAGCAAGCCGGTAATCAGGCTGGAATCCAGGCCGCCCGACAGCAGCACGCCGACCGGAACATCGGCAACCAGGCGCCGCTGCACGGAAGCACGCAATGTGTACAGCACTTCCTCCTGCCAGTCTTCGAAACTGCGATTTTCATCTTCCGCGCTACGGTTGAAAGAAAGCTGCCACCAGGTCTTGCTGTCGCACCGGCCATCGGGCTGCACCGTCATCAGCGTGCCGGGCGCCAGCTTCTTTATGCCACGCAGGATGGTATGCGGCGCCGGTACCACGGCGTGAAAGCTCAGGTAATGATGCAATGCTTCCGGATCGATGGAGGTGTCCACTTCCTTTACTTCAAGCAAGGCCGGCAGCGCCGACGCGAAATACATCGCATCCTTGGTCCGCGCATAGTAAAGCGGCTTGATGCCCAGCCGGTCGCGGGCCAGATAGGTAACGCCCGAGTCGCGTTCCCATAGTGCAAAGGCGAACATGCCGTAAAAACGGTCCAGCGCTTTCTCGCCCCAGGCATGCCATGCCTTGATGATGACTTCCGTGTCGCCGACCGACGCAAACTGATAACCCATGCCCGACAATTCTTTGCGCAGTTCGTGATGGTTGTATATCGCACCATTGAACACGATGCCCATGCCCAGTGCATTGTCGATGTAAGGCTGATGAGCGCGATGGCTGAGATCCATGATGCTCAGACGCCTGTGCCCGAAACAGCGCGTTCCCAGGCTGAACAGGCCTTGGCCGTTGGGGCCGCGTCTTGCCTGCATGGCCGTCATATTGATGACGGTTTGTACATTGGAAAATTGATTGTCGAATCGAAGCTCGCCCGCTATACCGCACATAGATTATTTGCAACCGAAATAGAGAAAGGAAATGAGGCCCTGCTGTTGTCGATCGCCTTCTTCAGTGAGACGCCGTTTATTTATTAAATTGGTAGATAAGTAAGCAAGCTGATCGTTCCCGTATCCTGTTCATTCTTTATGGAGTTCGAATAAAAGATGCAGAAATTCGTGTTGCACAAAAGTTATGCGAGAGCGGGCCGTGACAGGAGGGCAGCGAGGAGGAGATTGCGCTAGGGAAAAAGCAAGCGAGGGGCAATGAAAACAAGATGCGTCGGAGTGAAGTCGGTGCTTTCTACGGCGAGACCGGATGTACGACGCGGCAGGGTAGCAAAGGGCAGGAGCCGCTCAGGAGATGATCAGTGCTGTATATCTGTGCTGTATCATTGGCGGCGCCTCGAATGAGACGCGTTGACATACCCTCCAGGCAGGCGCTTGCCTGAGTGTTGCCGTGTCAAACTTCACTTGACTTGAAAAGGTGGCCGGTATTTACTACCCGAGTTTTTGGCAGGCAATGTTCCGCTGCGGGCCTGGTTTTTTGCCCTTGCATGTCCCGTCGTGGTCATCCTGGTTCGGCGCCGAACTTCTGCCGGTGCCGGCAAGCGCGCCATTCATGCTGAATTCCGAATAATGAAAAAAGGGAGTAGTTCTGTGGGAAGTCGTAATTTTTTCCATCATCCGGTGATCGCTACTGCGATCGGGATAAATGTTCTGGCATTCATGCTGGCCCTGGTGTGGGCCGGTGACGACAAGGTCCGCATGTGGAGCCTGCTGCAGGAAGATGGTCCCATCGAATGGATGCAATTCCTCTGTTTCACCCTGCTGTCAGGTTTGCTCGCCTTCATCGCAGTAGATCGTTGGAAGAAGCAGGCTCGCATCAGTCTGGAAGTGATCGTATTGGTCGGCCTGAGCGGATTGGTGGCGCTGGCGGCACTGGAAGAAGTCAGCTGGTTCCAGCGGGTGCTGGGATTTGCCTCTCCCGAGTTCTTTGAAGCGAATAACCGGCAGCTCGAGACCAACCTCCACAACATGGTGGTAGGGGGCGTCAACCTGCACAAGGACATTCTCGTCAAACTGATTTTTATTGTCGGGATCACCCATAACCTCATCTTGCCCTTGATCGCGCGTTCCAGGCCCGTCGTCAAGCAGTGGGTGGAGTCGATGGGGCTTTATCTGCCGCCTTTGTCGGCAGCACTTGCTTATCTTTTACTCGTTTTGTTGTCGCAAGTCCTGATCGATCATCCACGCAGGGGAGAACTGTCGGAACTGTTCGGCGCCATGCACTATTTTTCCACAGTATTCGCGGCTTATATGGCCGGTGTTAATTACGGCAAGCCAGCCGTGATGGAAAACCCGGCAGACAGATGCCGCGTCTCGGTCCTGTGTTCCATGCTGCTGGTATTCCTGTTCCTCGTGTCCTGGCTGCTGGGCGCCAGCTATGCGGTTGCCGATCCTTATTGGCTGCCGGATGCTCTGAATGCCCCATGATAGAAGCGACGGGTAGTCGGTTGCCAGCCAATATGCGGAGCTTCACCTCTTCGATTGTCTTCTTCAGCCTGACCTTGATTGTGGGTGCATGCGTGTTGCTGCGGGCTCCTGCTGGCTTGTCTTATCCCGTCGCTGCGCCCTCCATATCCTCTTCAGTCGGTGCGTCCGGGGCGATCCCCTCTGCACCGCAGCTGTCATTGGAAGCAAAAGGGACGATTCCCATGCCCGCTGGCGCGCCCTCCGCGCATGCCAGCACCCTGGTTCCCCTGACCGGGAGGCATTCTGGTTCGCTGGCGGCATTCTGGTTCGCCGGGTCTAGGGAGAGCGGGCCGGATGTGCAGATCGCTTTCAGTTATTTCGATCGCCGCACTGAAGAATGGACCGCTGCCCAGTTTGTCGTTAATCGCCATACGCTGGCGCAGCAGATCGGCTATGGAGTGCGACGTATTGGAAATCCGGTTGCCTGGCTGGATGCGTCTGACCGTCTTCATCTGTTTGTCGTAGGAACCGGGCTGGGCGGCTGGGCTGCGTCGAGAGTGGTGCATCTCGTCCAGGAGGGGAATCTTCATGACCTGGGCAAGCTGCGCTTTGTACCGCGCGGCGCTATGCCGCTTTCCTGGTTCTGGAATACCAGCTATCTCGTGCGGAATGCGCCGCTGCCGTTGAACACAGGCGGCATGGCCTTGCCTGTTCACTTCGAGATAGGCATGAAGACTCCTATGCTTGCATGGTTCTCCAGCGAAGGAGAATTGATGGGCGTACGTCGCATTTCGTCGCGCCGCAATCTGTTGCAGCCCTCCGTGGTGGCGTTAAACGGTCATCACTGGCTTGCCTTGATGCGCATGCAGGGAGGCGATCAGAGAATAGCCAGTGCCGAGAGCCTGGATGCCGGCAAGACCTGGAAAGACCTGCCCGATCTCGATCGTCCGAATCCCGATGCGGCAGTGGCGGCGCTGGTTGTTGGAAAAATGCTGGTTATGGCAGAGAATCCCAGCAGCAGTTCCCGGCAGTCGCTGGTATTGAGTCAGTCGCAGGATGGCAGCTCCTGGGAACGCACGAGTGTGCTGGAAGAAGGCGTGCCCGGCGATGAGTATTCCTATCCGTATCTGACCATGGTGGACGGCGCACTCTGGGTTAGCTATACGGACCGGAGAAAGGAAATTGCCTGGCAGCGGTTTAGCTTGTCTCACCCGTCCGGCAAAGATCAGCCAGCCATCGACTTTGGGAAACTGTAAGCATGCCGGATCTCGCCTCTCTCGTTTCTTCCGGGCTGACCCCTGCGCTTACCCTGGCGACCCTGGATCGTCATCTGGGATGGGCGCTGGTGTTGACGACAGTGACATTGTTCATGTTGCAGCGCGCCCCCCGATTCGTGCGTTTTGCGCTGGCAGCAATCATGTTCATGATCACGATTGCGCCGACGACCTGGAGCTTGTCGCATTGGCTGGGCTTGGCCTACCAAACCCCGAGCCTGGTGACGCAAGGCCTGGCATTGTTTTATTTGCTTCGCACCTTCTCTTTCTCCGGCGCAGCCTGGCACAGGCAAATCCCGGCAGATGCCAAGTGGCCGCTAAGCGCCCTGTTGGCGGGGAGCGCCCTGGGCTGGATATTGGTGCTCGATACTTTTGCGGCATTCCCGGTATCGCTATATACCTTGGGATATTCGGAAGGCGTAGTGATTTTTGGCCTGGTGCTGGCTGCCGCTTTCTGGGCGATTTCCTTAAGAGCTGCCGATGCGCCTGAAGGCCAGCGCCTTCGGCATCTTGCTGTCGTCCTGTTGTGTGCGGCCGCCATTCATACCTTTACCCGTCTTCCATCCGGCAATGCATGGGACATGATGCTTGATCCATGGTTGTGGCTGGTGATTCAGGGCACGCTGCTTGCGCGATGCATACGATTCCTGGCCCGTAAATTCAAGGGCGGAAAAGTGAAGGTGCCGGCGGGCACAGCCACCAGTTCAGGCGCTATATAAACCATCGCTGGGAAGCCCGACAATCGCATCCGCCAAGCTGCTCGACTGCCTTTAGGTCATGACATCGAGCGCTATCTTGTGCAGCGCCTAGCCATCTTCATATCGGCGCCTTGCCGGCATGCTGCGGTCGAGCAGGGCGTAAAACGACTCGCTTGCGCCAAGCGCTAAAATAGCCGGATCGACTTCAATTATTTCGACATCAATGAAAATCGTATTTCACAGCAACCAGCTTTCACTGCGAGGAACCGAGGTTGCGCTTTTTGACTATGCCTACTTCAACCAAACCATATTGGGCAACGAATCCATTGTGGTGTTTGATAAAAAAAGTCCGAATAATGCTCCCGCAGCCTTGCGTAAATTCGAGGCCAACTTCCTCACTTTGGGCTATGACAGCTTTGATGAGGTCGATGCTCTGATAAGCGAGCATCGCGCGGATCTTCTTTATTGCATCAAATCAGGAAAGCGGGATGGCAAGCTGTCAAAGACGGTGCCGACCATGGTGCATGCCGTATTCCCGACGCCGGTTGCGCATGCACATGGAGCAGCCTATGCGTATGTGTCGGACTGGTTGTCATTAATCTGCTCCAATCGAAAAGTGCCTGCGGTTCCTCATATGATTCACTTGCCTCGCTTAGCTCAGGATGCTGTGCAAGATCTGAGAGCTGAGCTGAGTATTCCCGAACACGCGACGGTATTTGCCTATTACGGAGGCGAAAAAAGCTTTGACATTGCGTTCGTGAAGCAGGCTGTTATCCCGGCGGTATTGAGCCTAAAGCCGGATGTGTATTTCCTTTTCATGAATATAGAAAAGTTCATCGACCATCCGAGGGCGATTTTTTTGCCCGGCACGAGCGAGGTCGAATATAAGGTTCGCTTTATCAATACTTCAGATGCGATGCTGCACGCGCGCCAAGCTGGAGAGACGTTCGGCATTGCATGCGGCGAGTTCTCGATCATGAACAAGCCAATTTTTGCCTATGAAAAATCACGGGATAAAAATCATCTGCTTGCATTGGGAGAGAAAGCATATATCTATGCGAGTGCAGAAGACTTAAAAGACATGCTGCTCGATTTCGATCGCCAGGAGTCGGCTCGGAAAAATTGGGATTGTTATTCCGAACACTATTCCCCGGAAAAAGTGATGGAAATATTCGATACCCATTTCATTAAAGAAGCGTTGCGCAATGGTGTGGCTGAGACGCTGCCAGTCTCTTTTTCACTGAGGGAGAAATTGCGTAGCACTTTGAAGGTTGCCGGAATCAAGTTGCGGCAGAGGCTATAGAAAATATTCCCATCTCTGCTTTTCAAAGGAGAGGCTAATGTTAATGGCCAGCCTGATCCTGATACTGTGCCAGCACGACGGCCAGCATCAGGATAAAGAACTGCGACTCGCCGACGAGAAAGAAGGGGGCATGCAACAGAGAGTCAATGAGCAGTGCACCTAGCAGGCCGAATGCCAAGGTTTTCTGAGAGTGGTCAAAATATCGGGTTTGCCAAACTACAGTCGCTAAAAACGCTAAATACGCCAGAATACCTAACAGTCCCAGTTGCACCCCGAAAGAAAGAAACTGGTTATGGGGATGATAGCCGCCGACTGCGCACATTTCCTCCGTTATCGCCCGCTCACAAAATTGTTTTGGGTACGAGCCGGTGCCCCAGCCAATTAATGGACGCTCCTGAATAAGCTCCAGCGACGCTTTTGCCATTTCAATCCTGGCGCCGACTGACGTGACCTTGTCCGGTTGGTGCGTCTGCAGTTCATTCATCGCACGCTCTATCCGACCACGAAAACCATCCGCAAAAGGCAGCAACACAGCGGCTGCGATGATGAACATTAGCAGCGACTGCCAGCGTCGACGCGGCGAAACCTGCAGAAATATGAACAGGGTGAGAATGACTGCCAATGCCAGATAACCTGTTCGCCCATGTACAAAGGCCATGATGTTGATCATGGCGATCAGAGCCACTCCCCAGTAAGCAAGGCGGTATTTTCTGCGGGATTCAGCATGTCCCTTCACCATCATGATCATCACGAAAAAAGCCATCATGAGATTCTGGGCAATATGGTCTTTGAACACATAATGATTGCCATTGAGGCTTCCCGAATCACCTTTCATGAAAGGTATCTCCATGAACAAGCTCAGCATGGAGATTGTTAAGGTTATACCCATGGCTAGTGTGAACGCATTCAGGCCATAGCGGCGCCAGCGCTCTTCCTGCAATAAGGTAATGGCAAGGGGAATAAAAGCCAGTTTTGCGTACTTGGAGACATGCCGGTTTATGTCCGATGTATCGCCGGTGGAGTAAAGCACGCCTAGCAATATGAGAAGCAGTAAAGTCAGAGTGCTCCAGGCAAAAGCATGAGATCTCAAGGCAGCGAAGCGCTGTCGATATCCCCCTGCGATCAGCCAAGCCAGCAGGCACAGTGCCATGAAAATATAAGCCACGCCATGACTGATCGGAACGAAGAAGATGGCGATAACCAGCGACCATTTCGCATAGTTATCAGGAAGCGAGCGCGGTTGCTCAAGAAAGGTGGATCGAGTTATCAAAGTAAAGACTTGGACGAGTTATCCGCGGGATGCGATGTGTGTCAGCGTATCCACGTCGTAACGTAACGCGGCATTGCGGAAGAATATTTCCAGCGCAATCAGAAAGCAGAAGAGGAAACCTTCTGCGCCGCATAAAAATCCGCGCCTGATAATATAAAGACGAACAAAAATGGCAAAAGCAGATACCAATCCGCGCAATACGCCTCCTCTTTTTCCTGCCTGAGCACGCTTGGCTGCGCCTAACTGGACATATTGAGCTAGTTTCTTCAGGCTGGCGTAGACGGATTCGCGCGAGTAGTGAAGAAGGCGACTGTGCAGACGGCGCACAGCCCTGATATCTCCTCCCTGCATCTCGACTTTTTCATGGACCAATCCTGAAAACTCGAGAATAGAAGCAGTTTTGAATAAGCGACGCACGCTGGGGCTCTTCATCCGGGTCAGGAGTTTGCCAAACGCGACCTCTTTCCACTGAACTTCCCAGATGTCGTCTGCGCCATTGGCCACCACGGCAAGAATTTCCTGTTTCAAGTCGGGAGGAATCTCCTCGTCGGCATCAAGAAAGAAGATGTATTCCCCCTGCGCACGCTGCAGAACGCGATTGCGTTGTACGGCAAATCCTTGCCAATCAGGGTATTCGTGAACTTCAGCTCCCAAGTCTATTGCAATTTCACGGGTGCGGTCCTTGCTGCCACTGTCAATGACGATAATCTGATCGGCAAACTGTGCGCTTCTGATGCAGTTGGCAATACGCTTCTCTTCATTCAGCGTCAGAATTCCGATCGTGAGTTTGAGAGAAGCTGTCATTGGTTTCGCAGTCTGCGTCAAGGGTGATTATGTTTTTCTAATGGAGAGCGGAAATTTCCGATCATGCCGCCGCTCCAGGGGGAATTTTGCGCGATATGGTATCAGCTTCCCTGTGCAGGCGGCAGTTTCCTGAAGAGTCGGTGAGGTCCTTGTTATATCAATCTGACAGAGGAATTACATCAGAATAATGTCGTACTGTTCCTGGTGATACAGACTTTCCACCTGCAGCGAAATCGGCTTGCCGATAAAGTCGCTCAGCATGGCCAAGTGCGGTGATTCCTCTTCCAGGAACATGTCGACCACGACCTGGGAGGCCAGGATGCGGAATTCCTTGGGGTTGAACTGCTTGGCTTCGCGCAGCAGTTCGCGCAGGATGTCGTAGCAGATGGTGCGCGCGGTTTTTACTTCGCCGCGCCCGCCGCAAGCCGGGCAGGGTTCGCACAATACATGGGCCAGCGATTCGCGGGTGCGTTTGCGGGTCAGTTCCACCAGGCCGAGCGCGGAAAATTCCGAGACTGATATTTTGGTGCGGTCGCGTGCCAGCGCCTTTTTCAGTTCTGTCAGCACTGAGCGTTGGTGTTCCTCGTTTTCCATGTCGATGAAGTCGAGGATGATGATGCCGCCGAGATTGCGCAGGCGTAGCTGGCGCGCAATCGCATGCGCTGCTTCCAGGTTGGTCTTGAATACGGTGTCGTCGAAATTGCGCCCGGTGACGTAGCTGCCGGTATTGACGTCGATAGTCGTCATCGCCTCGGTCTGGTCGATGATCAGATAGCCGCCGGATTTCAGGTCCACGCGCCGGCCCAGCGCGCGATTGATTTCATCTTCGATGCCGTACAGATCGAACAAGGGCCGCTCGCCGATATAGTGCACCAGCTTGGGCATCACTGACGGCGTATAGGTCTGCGCGAACTGCTGCAGCATCACGAAATTCTCGCGCGAGTCGACCTGGATGGAAGCCGTGTCGTCCGACACGAAATCGCGCAGCACGCGCTGGGCGAGGTTCAGGTCCTGATAGAGCAGGGTCGGCGCGGGAACATTGCGCGCCTGCTGCGTGATGGAGCCCCAGGTCTTGCGCAGGTATTCGATGTCCCGTTGCAGGTCATGGTCGGTGGCGTCCTCGGCCATGGTGCGGATGATGAAGCCGCCTTTTTCTTCTTCCGGAATCAGTGCCTGCACTTTTTTCTTCAGCATTTCACGGTCGGCTTCGCTTTCAATGCGCTGCGAAATGCCGATATGCGAATCCTGCGGCAGGTAGACCAGCATGCGGCCGGCGATGGAGATTTGCGTGGACAGCCTTGCCCCCTTGGTGCCTATCGGGTCCTTGACCACCTGTACCATGATGGACTGACCGTCGAACAGCAGGCGTTCGATCGGCAGGGGCGGCGTCGTGCTGCCGTCATGGGGGCGAGCTGACCAGATGTCAGCTACATGCAAGAAGGCAGCGCGTTCCAGGCCGATGTCGACGAAGGCGGATTGCATGCCGGGCAGCACCCGCACCACTTTACCGAGGTAGATATTGCCGGCGCGGCCGCGTGAGGCGGTGCGTTCTATGTGGAGTTCCTGTACAGCTCCCTGCAGGATGAGGGCGACGCGCGTTTCTTGCGGCGTTATATTAACGAGAATGTCTTCACTCATAGCAGGGGAATGCCAGCTTGGCGCAGCAGCTGTGATGTTTCGTGAATCGGCAGGCCCATGATACCGGAATAACTTCCGGAAATCTGCTGAATGAACATGGCCGCCACACCCTGGATCGCATAACCTCCCGCCTTGTCATAAGGTTCCTTGAGCGAGCAGTAGGCGTCTATCTCGGCTTGCTTCAGCGCGGCGAAGGTCACGTCGGATTGCTGGGTAATCTGCCGGGTCTCTTCGTCCTGGATCAGGACCACGCTGGTCAGCACCTGGTGAGTGCGTCCCGACAGCGCCTGCATCATCCTTACGGCTTCGGCTTTGTCGGCAGGTTTGCCGAGTATGCGGCCATCGATGGTGACGGTAGTGTCCGCGGTCAGGATCATGCGCACCGGCAGGCGCCGCATCAGCATGGCCTGCTTCGCGGCATTCGCTTTTTCCAGGGTCACGCGTGCCACGTAGTTTTCCGGCGTTTCGCCGTCAAGCACGGCTTCGCTTACATCGGGTCCGCGCACCGGGTCATCCCTTAGCATCAGCAATTCGAACTCGACGCCGATCTGGCGCAGCAATTCGCGCCGCCGTGGGCTTTTGGAGGCCAGGTAGATTTTATGGACCGCTGGTTTCATGGACACTATGCCCTGTGATAAGGATGATTCTGAGTGATGGACCAGGCGCGATACAGCTGCTCTGCCAGCAGTACGCGTACCATGCCGTGTGGCAGGGTCATGCTGGACAGTCTTATCGACAGATCGGCTTTTTTCTTGAATTCCGCGTCCAGGCCATCGGCGCCGCCGATGATAAACGCGACGTCGCCGCCTTCCTGGCGCCATTGAGTCAGATGCTGCGACAATTGCAGTGTGGTCAGATCCTTGCCGCGTTCATCCAGCACTACCAGCCGCACATTCTTGGGAAGCGCTTCTTCAATGCGGCTTTTTTCCATCGCCATGACGGTTTCCGCAGTACGGCTGCCCGAGCGATCCACCGGCTTGAGCTCCTTGAGCTGAAGCCGGCAGTCCGACGGCATGCGCTTGGCATACTCAGTGTAGCCAGCCTCTATCCATGCCGGCATCTTGTGGCCGACTGCCACGATCAGCAATTGCATGCGTGATCAGGCTGATTTTGTCGCGCGCTTGGCAGGCGCCTTTTTGGCGGTGGCCGCGCTCTTCGTCGCGCTTGTTTTGGTGGCTGTCGTGCCCGCGGTTTTCTTGACGGCGGCAGTCTTCTTCGCTGCAGTTTTCGCAGCGGTCTTCGTTGCTGTCTTGGTCGCCGTTTTGCCTGCTGTTTTGCTGGCTGCTTTCTTGGCTACGGTTTTCTTCGCGGCGCCTGTCGCAGAGGCGGTCTTGGCGGCGGTTTTCCTGGCCGGTTTTTTCGCGGCAGCCAGGTCGATCACCTTGTCTCCCCAGATTTCTTCCAGGCGATAGTAGGCACGAATCGCGGGCTGCATGATGTGAACCACCATATCGCCCAGATCGACCAGTACCCATTCGCCCGTCTCTTCGCCTTCAATGCTGATGACGTTGCCGCCGTTTTCCTTGACCTTGTCGCGTACCGAGGCGGCAAGCGCCTTGGTCTGGCGATTGGAAGTGCCGGATGCGACGGCAACGCGGTCAAACAGGCTGGTGAGATGGACGGTATCGAATATCCGGATGTCTTGGGCTTTGACGTCTTCCAGGGCGTCGATCACGCAGGCTTGCAGTTTTTTAATGTCCATTCGTTTCGTAGAGTTGGTTTTGTTGAATATAGTCTAACACCCTCGGTGCCAGCTGCGAGGGCCTGCTGCCCTCTTGCAATGCGGCACGGATTTCCGTGGCCGATATATCGATTGCCAGATTGGATGCCAGGCAGCACAAACCGTTCGGCGTGCTGCGCATTTGTTCCGGCGTGGCGGTGCGGCGGGAAAATTCCCTGGCGACTTCCGGTGCCAGCTGTGCGCTGTCGATGGCAAAGCCGGGACGTGAAGCGGCACACAGATGTGCATAGTCGAAAAGTCCGGGCCAGTCTTTCCATGTATGCAACTTCTTTAGCTGGTCGGCACCCAGCAAGAAAGCAATCGACGTGTGCCCGCCCAGTTCTGCGCGCAATTCGCGCAGCGTGTCGATGGTGTAAGTCGCGCCCTCGCGAGCGATTTCACGGTCATCGATAGTGACCGGCACAGACTGATCTCCGAAGGCGAGCCTGAGCATTTCGACGCGGTGCATCGCATCGGCCTGCAGGCCATTCTTTTGCCAGGGATTTCCGGCAGGTAGCAGGCGCAGTTCGTCGGGCGTCAGCCAGTGGATGAAATAATCAGCCAATGCGACATGGCCTTCATGCACCGGATCGAAGCTGCCACCCAGAACGGCTACGCAGCGTTGCGTCATAACCAGTTCCGGTGCACCAGGAAATCGGAGTAAAGCGCAGCTTCCGGGCTGCCGGCTTCGGGCTGCCAGTTGTAGCGCCACTTTACGACCGGCGGCATGGACATCAGGATGGATTCGGTGCGTCCGCCCGACTGCAGGCCGAACAGTGTGCCGCGGTCGAATACCAGGTTGAATTCCACATAGCGGCCGCGACGGTAAGCCTGGAAGTCGCGTTCGCGTTCGCCGTAAGGCATGTCCTTGCGACGTTGGACGATAGGCAGATAGGCATTCAGGAACTGATCGCCCACGCTTTGCATCATCGCGAAGCTGGATTCGAAGCCGGGCGCATTGTAGTCGTCGAAGAAAATGCCGCCCACGCCGCGCGCTTCCTTGCGGTGCTTGAGATAAAAGTAATCGTCGCACCATTGCTTGAAGCGCGGATGCAGCTCGTCGCCGAACGGCGCCAGCGCATCGCGGCAGGTGCGGTGGAAATGCTGCGCATCTTCCGTGAAACCGTAATAGGGCGTCAGATCCATGCCGCCGCCGAACCACCATACCGGTTCGCCATCTTTCGCTTCAGTGGTGAAGAAACGCACATTCATGTGCACGGTCGGCACGTAGGGATTGCGCGGATGAAAAACCAGCGACACGCCCATCGCTTCCCAGGCACGGCCCGCAATCTCGGGACGATTCGCGGCAGCAGAGGGTGGCAGGCTGTTGCCCATCACGTGGGAAAAGCCGACGCCGCCGCGTTCCAGCAGATTGCCTTCTTCGATAATGCGGGAAATGCCGCCGCCGCCTTCGGCGCGCTCCCAGCTATCGATCGCGAAGGATTTGCCGTCGATGTTTTCCAGCGCGGAGACGATGCGTGCCTGCAAGTCGAGCAGGTAGGATTTAACGTCCGCGGGACGAACGGAGGATGAAGTCACGGTCTCAGACACAAAAAAAGGATCAGTCGGGATTGTACTCCGCTGATCCTCGGTGTAACAGATTGGCAATCAGGCCGGCATCAAGATCTGCCGGAAAATTCAAGCCCGGCACATGCAACGCAAGGCCTGGTTTTGCTTTAAGGCAGCAACAGATCAGACAGGCCGCTTGAGCGCGCGCCAGCCGATATCGCGGCGGTACTGCATGCCGTCGAAGCCAATTTGCTCGACTGCCGCATAAGCACAGCGCTGGGCGATACGTACGCTGTCGCCCAGGCCGACCACGCAAAGCACGCGTCCGCCCGACGTTTCGAGCTGGCCATCCTTCAAGGTCGTGCCGGCGTGGAAGATGACATGATCATCCGAATCGGACGGAATGCCGGTAATGACATCGCCCTTGCGCGGCGTTTCCGGATAACCGCCGGCTGCCATCACTACGCCCAGCGCAGTGCGGCGATCCCATTCCAGTTCAACGGTATCGAGTGTGCCGTTGATGGCATGTTCGACCGTGTTCACCATGTCGCTTTTCAGGCGCGCCATGATAGGCTGGGTTTCCGGGTCGCCCATGCGGCAATTGAATTCCAGCGTCTTCGGGTTTCCTTGCGCATCGATCATCAGGCCGGCATACAGGAAGCCGGTATAGGGAATGCCGTCGCTGGCCATGCCCTGAACCGTCGGTATGATGATTTCGCGCATCACGCGCGCATGCAGCGAAGGCGTGACGATAGGGGCGGGGGAATAGGCGCCCATGCCGCCGGTGTTCGGGCCTTCATCCTGATCCAGCAGGCGCTTGTGGTCTTGGCTGGTGGCCAGCGGCAATACATTCTTGCCATCCACCATCACGATGAAGCTGGCTTCTTCGCCGGTCAGGAATTCTTCGATCACCACGCGCGCACCGGCATCGCCGAACTTGTTATCGGACAGCATCATGTCGACCGCGGCATGCGCTTCTTCCAGCGTCATTGCAACAACAACGCCCTTGCCGGCAGCCAGGCCGTCAGCCTTGATGACGATGGGTGCGCCTTGTTTATCGAGATATTGATGCGCCTGGGTAGCGTCGGAGAAGGTTTCGTATTCCGCGGTCGGAATGCCGTGGCGCTTCATGAAGGCTTTGGCGAAATCCTTGGAGCTTTCCAGTTGCGCAGCTTCCCTGGTCGGGCCAAAGATCTTCAAGCCCTTCTGGCGGAATAGATTGACGATGCCGCCCGCCAGCGGCGTTTCCGGGCCGACCACGGTCAGCGCGACGCCTTCCTTTTCGGCGAAGTCAGCCAGTTCGGCGGGATCGGTGATTGGAATGTTTTTCAGGCGCTTGTCGAGCGCGGTGCCGCCATTGCCAGGTGCCACATACACGACTTGTATGCGTCCCGAGCGGGCGATTTTCCAGGCGAGAGCATGTTCACGGCCGCCTGAGCCGACTACCAGAATTTTCATGGAAATGCGTGATAAGGATTCATCTGAGGCGCCAGTGCCGGAAATTCCGGAAACTGGCGCGCCTGGGGAAAACAGTTGCGGCCGGGTGCTTATAACCGGGCTGCACCTGTCATCCGAATATCATTCCTGCTCGATAACCGCGTTGGTATAAATCTCTTGTACATCATCCAGGTTTTCGAGCGCATCCAGCAGTTTTTGCATCTTGATTGCATCGTCACCGGCAAACTCCGTTTCGGTCGCCGGTTTCATGACGACTTCAGCCATCTCGGCCTTGAAGCCGGCCTGTTCCAGCGCTTCCTTCACAGCGGCAAAATCATGCGGCGGGGTGATCACTTCGAATCCGCCTTCGTCATCGGCGATCACATCCTCGGCACCGGCTTCCAGCGCCGCTTCCATCAGCGCATCTTCGTTGACGCCGGGAGCAAAAAACAGCTGGCCGCAATGCTGGAACAAAAAGGCTACCGAACCTTCGGTGCCCATGTTGCCGCCGAACTTGGAAAAGGCGTGGCGTACTTCTGCCACCGTGCGCACGCGGTTGTCCGTCATGCAATCGACGATGATGGCTGCACCGTTGATGCCATAACCTTCGTAGCGGACTTCTTCGTAGCTCGCGCCATCCAGGCTGCCGGTGCCGCGCTGGATCGCGCGCGTCACATTTTCCTTGGGCATGTTGGCGTCTGCTGCCTTTTCGACAGCCAGGCGCAGGCGTGGATTGGTAGTGACGTCACCCCCGCCCAGGCGCGCCGCCACCGTGATTTCCTTGATCAGCCGCGTCCAGACCTTGCCGCGCTTGGCATCGGTTGCCGCTTTTTTATGCTTGATGTTGGCCCATTTACTGTGTCCAGCCATGAGGGATCTTTCCGAACAGGTTAACGCTGCCCGTCATACAAAAAACATCGTTGCCGGGCTTCATGAGAGCCGGCATTTTAACATAAGGGAAGGTGGCAAAATCCCGGTTCCCTGCCGGCCAATAAAGGAATATCAGACCCAGGGACGGCGGTGCATTGACGATTTATAATGCGCCCATGCGTCTTCCCGCCGCCACTGCTACGCGCCAGGTGTTCCTGATAGGCTTGATATCCGGCTTGGCGGGTGCCGTGCTGTTTTCCGCCAAGGCCATCGTCGCCAAGCTGATTTACCGCTACAACGTCGATGCAGTCACGCTGATTGCCTTTCGCATGTTGTTTTCCCTGCCGTTTTTCATGGCCATCGCTTACTGGAAGTCGCGCGGCGCTCCCCCTGTATCTCCCGCCGACCGCTGGCGCATCGCGTTGCTGGGCTTGCTGGGGTATTACCTGGCGAGTTTCCTGGATTTCCTCGGTCTGCAATATATTTCAGCAGGGCTGGAACGCCTGATCCTGTTTCTGACGCCTTCTTTCGTGCTGCTGATATCGATGTTCTTCCTGAAGAAGGCCATCCGGCCGCTGGAATGGCTGGCGCTGATCGTCAGCTACGGCGGCATCGTGCTGGTGTTCTATCATGATGCCAAGCTAGGCGGCCCGGACGTGGCGCTGGGCAGTCTGCTGGTGCTGGGCAGCGCCATTTCATATGCGTTGTACCTGCTGATGTCGGGCGAACTGGTGGGGCGGGTGGGGGCTATGCGCCTGGTTGCCTATGCAATGTGCGTGGCCAGCGCCGCCTGCATTCTGCAGTTTTTCCTGCTGCGCCCGGCCTCGATGCTATTGCAGCCGCAGGCAGTCTATGAACTGTCGATCATCAATGCTGTGTTGTGCACCGTGCTGCCGGTATTCCTGACCATGTTCGCGGTGGCGTGCATCGGAGCTTCCACTGCTTCGCAGGCCGGCATGGTCGGGCCGGTGTCAACCCTGTTCCTGGCGGCCTTTCTGCTGGACGAGCCGATCACCGGCGTCCAGATGATGGGTACGATGCTGGTGTTGGCCGGTATCTACCTGCTGTCCCGCAAGAAGGCTTAGCACGGAAGGCGCCACCATGAACAAGGTTTTGTATGCGGACATTGTCCCCACTGATGGGGGCGCCAGTGCTGTCAGTCAGCAGGAAATGCCGCTGTTTACCTCTTTAACCGTGAAGATCTGGAAGGTGACGTCATGCCAAAAGCGATAAGAATGACTGAAAACGGCGGTCCGGAAGTCATGCAATACGGGGACATCGCAGTAGGCGACCCGGGGCCGGGCGAGGCGCGTGTGCGGCAGGCGACGTGTGGCTTGAATTTCATCGACATCTATTTCCGCACCGGTTTTTATCCGCAGCCCCTGCCGGCCGGTCTGGGCATGGAAGCGGCTGGCGTGGTGGAGGCCGTGGGCGAGGGAGTCACGCATGTGAAGCCGGGAGACCGGGTGGCTTATGCCGGACGTCCGCCCGGCGCCTATGCCGAAGTGAGGGTGATGCCGGCATCCAGCCTGGTCCGGCTGCCGGAGGGTATCAGCTTCGAGACGGCGGCGGCCATGATGCTGCAGGGCTTGACGGTGCAATATTTGTTTCGCCGCACCTATGCACTGAAAGGCGGAGAAACCATCCTGTTTCATGCCGCAGCCGGCGGGGTCGGCCTGATTGCCTGCCAGTGGGCGAGGGCGCTGGGCGTGACCATGATAGGCACGGTCGGCTCCGATGAGAAAGGGGCGCTGGCGCTGGCTCATGGCTGCACCCATGTCATCAATTACAACAAGGAGAATTTCGTCGAGCGCGTGAAGGAGCTGACCGATGGCCGCGGCGTGCCCGTGGTCTACGACTCGGTCGGCAAGGATACCTTCACCGGTTCGCTCGACTGCCTGGCACCGCTGGGCATGATGGTGAGTTTCGGCAGCTCCTCCGGTGCGGTGCCGCCCTTCAGTCTGAACGAGTTGGCATCGCGCGGCTCACTGTTCGTGACGCGTCCCAGCCTCTTCAATTACACTGCGAAGCGCGAAGATCTGGATGCGATGGCCGCCGACCTGTTCTCCCTGGTGGAGAGCGGCAAGGTGAAGATCGACATCAATCAGCGTTATGCATTGAAGGACGTGGCGCAGGCGCACCGTGACTTGGAAGCGCGCAAAACCACGGGTTCGACCATTTTGATTCCCTGACCGGGACTGAGGTAAGACGTTGGATAATCACGAAGAAAAGCCGCCGCACAATCCCATGCAGCATCCGGACGAGCAGCCGGGCAGTCTGCCCGACTCGCCGCGTTTCGGCCGCCTGCTGATCGTGCTGGTGCTGGCGGTATTGATGATAGGGGTGCTGACCCTGGCATCCGAGGCTTATTTCACGAAATAAGCCGGAGGCGCTTCACATGCCGGCAGCTGGAGTGTGTCAGCAGGTATTCCAGCCATGAACTCATGCGCTCATGAGTTCATGAATGCTGCTCAATACGCCGAAAAATGGTTTTCGTTGCTGTAAAGCTTTTCCTGCCCGGTCTGTAATTCGATACGGCGCGGCACGCCACTGGTGCCGGGGAATCCGGCAAAGGCACCCCTCACCAGATAAGGCATCACTCCGGCCAGATTGCCATTACGCCCTTCGCTGACGACGGCGACCTCGAAGAGGTTTCGCTTGTCCGCTGTCTGTGAAAGCGTGATGTTCAGGCGGCGCGTATAAAGCACATAGCGCGATTCGCGTTGGTCCACGTAAGCGTGCGGCCAGAACGGATCGCCAAATCCGCCGAAGGGACTGCCCCAGTAAGGACGGTAGTACGGATAGTAATAGGCCGAATCCACCACCACCGGCGCGACTACGCGCACATCGCGGGCCTCTATGCCGTAGTTGAACCTTACCTTGAGCTGAGCCGCCGTTGCCTGTTCAGCGGCGCGCAAGCCGAGTCGCTCCAGCTCTTCCCGTATCAGGCTCTGATAGGCACGATACTCCAGGTTGTTCTTCTGCTCTGCGCTGGGCTCGAAGGCATAGCTGGCTTGCTGCAGATTGGGCAAGCCTTCATGGAAAGTCGTGACTTCGCTGCGCACTACCGGGGTAGTGGTGCAGCCGGCCAGCACGGCTGATGCACAGAGGGAAAAAATAATCAGCCAGGATCGCATGAGGATTCTCCGCTTGGTTTTTCTTTAGACTTGCATGATAAGAGTTTTGTGCCGGCCTTGCCGAAAGTCCCTTGTTTCTCCACGCACAAAAAAATGCTGGCGCGAGAAAGAATGACTTGCATCAATACTCTTCAGCAATACCGCTTATGCCCCTGGAATTTCAGTCATGAACAAGGGGGGATTGGTAGAATGAATGCCTTTTTGTTTTCTCTTGCCGGCTATCGTTATGCGCACAGATACTCCTCAGACCATCTATCGCCTCGAATACACGCCACCCGCCTACTGGGTGGAACAGGTTGAACTTGGCTTCGATCTCGATCCCGCCGAAACGCGGGTTGCCAACCGCCTGACCCTGACGCGCAACCCGGACAGCAATACAGCGACTTTGTCCCTGCACGGCGAAGAGTTGAAGCTGGTGCAGCTGCGCATGAACGGCAAGCTGCTTTCCAGGAAAGACTACCGTATTGCCCAAGGCATGCTGCAGATTCCGGATGCGCCGGACAAGGTGGTGCTGGAAATCGAAACCATCACCCACCCGGAAAAGAACACCTCGCTGATGGGGCTTTACGTTTCCAACGGCAATTTCTTCACCCAGTGTGAAGCGGAAGGTTTCCGCAAGATCACCTACTTCCCCGACCGCCCCGATGTAATGACCAAGTTCACGGTCATGCTGCGCGCCGACAAGAAAAAATTTCCGGTGCTGCTATCCAATGGCAATCTGATCGAGGAAGGCGACCTGGGCGACGGCCGACATTACGCCTTGTGGGAAGATCCCTTCAAGAAGCCCGCGTATCTGTTCGCACTGGTGGCGGGTAACCTCGTGTGCCAGGAACAGACCATTACCCGCAAGAGCGGCAAGGGCGCGTTGCTGCAGGTTTGGGTGGAAGAGGGCAATCTCGACAAGACCCAGCATGCGATGGACTCGCTGATCAACAGCATACGCTGGGATGAAGCGCGCTTCGGCCTGGAATTGGATCTCGATCGCTTCATGATTGTCGCGGTCGGCGACTTCAACATGGGCGCGATGGAAAACAAGGGCCTCAACATCTTCAATACCAAGTTCGTGCTCGCCAATCCGCGCATCGCCACCGACGTCGATTACGCGAATATCGAATCGGTGGTCGGCCATGAATACTTCCACAACTGGACCGGCAACCGCGTCACCTGCCGCGACTGGTTCCAGCTGTCGCTGAAGGAAGGCCTGACAGTATTCCGCGACCAGGAATTTTCCGCCGACATGATAGGGACCGATTCCGGCCGCGCGAGCAAGCGCATCGAAGATGTGCGCCTGCTGCGCCAGGCCCAGTTCCCGGAAGATGCCGGCCCGATGGCGCACCCGGTGCGTCCCGACTCCTACGTCGAAATCAATAATTTCTACACCGTCACCATCTACGAAAAAGGTTCGGAAGTGGTGCGCATGTACCAGACCCTGCTCGGCAAAGAGGGTTTTCGCAAGGGCATGGATCTCTACTTCGAGCGTCATGACGGCCAGGCCGTTACCTGCGACGATTTCCGCGCCGCGATGGCGGACGCCAATGGCCGCGACCTCACGCAGTTCGAGCGCTGGTACAGCCAGGCGGGTACGCCGCGCGTGCAGGTGCAGGCCGAATACGATGAAGCGAACCGCACCTACGAACTGACGCTCACGCAATCCGGCCCGCCAACGCCGGGGCAGCCTGAGAAACAGCCTTTCCATATCCCGGTTGTGGTCGGTCTGCTCGATAGCCAGGGCAAGGATATGCGGCTGCAATTGGAAGGCGAATCGTCGGCAGGCGAGACGACCCGGGTGCTGGAGCTGATTGAAAACCAGCAGACCTTCCGCTTTGTGAATGTGAAAGAAAAGCCGGTGCCTTCGCTATTGCGAGACTTTTCCGCGCCGGTGATCCTGAAATTCGATTACAGCGATGAAGAGCTGGTATTTCTGATGGCGCATGACAGCGACCCGTTCAATCGCTGGGAAGCCGGCCAGCGTTTCGCCACACTGCGCATGCTGGATCTGATCAAGCAAGTGCAGGATGGCGCAGTGCTGGATGACCTGGCATTTCCGGAAGCGGCGCTGTGCGAAGCCTTCCGCAAGACGCTGACCGACCGCTCACTCGACGCCTCCTTCCGCGAGCTGGCGCTGACCTTGCCTTCCGAGACCATGCTGTCGGAGCAGGTGGACGTGATCGATCCGCAGACCATTCATGCGGTTCGCCAGTTCCTGCGCCGCCGCCTGGCGGGGGCCTTGCGCGATGAGTGGTTTGCCGCCTATGAAGAAAACCAGACGCCGGGCGATTACAGCCCGGATGCGGTATCGGCCGGCAAGCGTGCGTTGAAGAACCTGGCGCTGGCCTACCTTATCGACGTGGACGACAACGAAGCGCATGACTGCGCGCAGAGCCAGTACGATCTCGCGTCCAACATGACCGACCGCGTGGCGGCGCTGGCTGCGCTGATCAATAGCAGCGCGTCCAGTCGTGAAGTGGCGCTGGACCATTTCTACGATGAGTTCAAGGGCGAGGCGCTGGTGGTCGATAAATGGTTCTCTTTGCAGGCCATGTCGCGCACCACCGATGTCGGCGTGGTCAGGAAGCTGATGCAGCATCCGGCTTTCACGCTGAAGAACCCGAATCGCGCGCGCAGCCTGGTGTTCAGTTTCTGCAACGGCAATCCATCTGCCTTCCATGCGGCCGACGGCAGCGGTTATGAGTTCTGGGCCGACCAGGTGATTGCGCTCAATGCGATCAATCCGCAAGTGGCGGCCCGCCTTGCGCGTACAATGGACCGCTGGCGCAAGTACACGCCCGCGCTGCAGCAGAAAATGCAGCAGGCGCTGGAGCGTGTTGCAGGCAGCAAGAAACTTTCCAAGGACGTGCTGGAAGTGGTCAGCAAGTCGCTGGCGAACGGATAACACTGATTAATGTGAATAATGTAAATGTGGATTAAATAAACAGGGATAAGCAGAATGAATCAAATCAGCTTGACCAGGCACCTGATAGAACAGCAGCGCCTGCACAACAATATTCCGGGCGAATTGCGCCTGCTGCTGGAAGTGGTGGCGCGCGCCTGCAAGAACATCAGCTACTCGGTCAGCAAAGGAGCGCTGGGCGATGTGCTGGGCTCGGCGGAAAGCGAAAACGTGCAAGGCGAAGTACAGAAGAAACTCGACGTGATCGCCAACGACATCCTGGTCGACGCCAATGAATGGGGCGGGCATCTTGCAGCGATGGCGTCCGAGGAAATGGACACGCTGTATCCGATTCCGAACCGCTATCCCAAGGGCGAATACCTGCTGATGTACGATCCGCTCGACGGCTCGTCCAACATCGACGTGAACGTTTCCATCGGCACCATCTTCTCGGTGCTGAAAGCGCCGGAAGGCATGAAAGAGCCGGCTGAGCAGGATTTCATGCAGCCGGGCTCGAAACAGGTGGCGGCCGGCTATGCCATCTACGGTCCGCAAACCATGCTGGTGCTGACCACCGGCCATGGCGTGCACATGTTCACACTGAACCGCGAACTCGGTGCCTGGGTCATGACGCAGGAAAATGTGCGCATTCCGGAAGATACCAAGGAGTACGCGATCAACGCCTCGAACGCGCGTCACTGGTATGCGCCGGTGCAGCGTTATGTGAGCGAACTGCAGGCCGGCCAAACCGGCCCGCGCGGCAAGGATTTCAACATGCGCTGGATCGCCTCCATGGTGGCCGACGTGCATCGCATCCTGAACCGCGGCGGCATCTTCATGTACCCGGCCGACCAGCGCGAACCGGACAAGCCCGGCAAGCTGCGCCTGATGTATGAAGCCAATCCCATGGCCTTCCTGGTAGAGCAGGCCGGCGGCGCTGCGACCGACGGCAAGCAGCGCATCATGGACATCCAGCCGGAAAAATTGCACCAGCGCGTAGCCGTTTTCCTCGGCTCGAAACAGGAAGTGGAAACCGTCACCCGCTATCATGGCGAGGCCTGAGCTCCGAGGGAGACGCTGAAAAAGAGAAAACGCAAGAAATCGGCCTGCATCTAGCAGGAAGCCAGGTTTTCTTGCTAGAATACGTGCCTTCGCTGATGTAGCTCAGTTGGTAGAGCAACTGATTCGTAATCAGTAGGTCGCCAGTTCGATTCCGGCCATCAGCACCAGTACCAAAGCGGCTTGCAGCGATGCAAGCCGCTTTTTTTTGCTTATTCAATATCCTCAACCTTCTTTCAATGGCGGCGATGCGAGGGTTGGCGGTCAGTGTGTTCTTGGAATTCAATGGAGTTTTCGCGCAGGCTGAGTTCATCGGCAGGAAACGGAATGGGTGATACAGGGATTCAGTCATGCGAATCATCTCGTGCAACCGGGGCCGCTGGCACAGACCGATGTGTACAGGAAGGCATCGCTGGACATGGCCATGCGCGATGCCTTTCGCAAGGCGAGCCGTTACCTGATGACGGCGCACGAGCTGAGTGAGGATGAGGCGATTTCCGTCATTTCGGTAGGCATCGATTTCGGCATCACGCAAGTCGTCAAGGACACCTGGGGCATGCTTGCCACTATTCGGAAATCCATTTTCCCGCTGCCTAATGCCTGAATCTGGATAAGAGTCCTGTGTCTCGGAATTGCATCCGGGGCTTGAAAAGCTTTTGTGCTTGCAGGGTGAGAAAGGCAGGGAAGCCAGGTTCATGTACTTGGCTCTATAAGAGGCGGCAATTCCTTCAAGCGTCAAGTGAGCAGGCAATAGCAGGCAAGCCTTATAAAAATGCATGAGAGTGCCTGAAAAATAACTGTCCCGTTCTCGTGCTCAATGTTGCATTGAGTTTTGTGGCGGGCCACACCGATGCCGCCGGATTCCTGGCGCTGTCCGGGTTGTTCACCGCGCATATCACGGGCAATCTTGTGCTGCTTAGCGCAGAGATGGCAACGCCGGAACACAACTTCCCCATCCCTTGCACAGACACCTCTTGAGAATTTCTGTTTTCGCATTGCCGCTCAATTGTCCATCGCTCAATGCGCCTCATCGATCTCCTGCTATGCTGCGATGCTGTGACACGGTATATGAGCAGACTGGAAAATGAGTGCGTCAGGTGGCGAGTCAATGTGGCGGCGAATGCTGAAGTGGGTGGGGCGGTTTTCTCTCACCCTGATAGGGGTGCTAAGCGCCTTATGGGGAGCGCTCGCGCTCTGGTACCGGCTGCCCTTGCCGGAATTCGGCAAAGCCCTGTTCGCCTGCCTGTGGGGCGCGGGCAGCTTGTACGTCATGGCGATGATATGGCGCAAGCGTTATGGGAAGGTGCTTGCCGTCTATGCGCTGGCGCTGGCAGGCCTGATTTTCTGGTGGACAGGCATAGCGCCGTCCAATGACCGCGACTGGGCGGATGACGTCGCGCGGCAGTTGCAGGCTACGGTCGATGGAGACGTGGTCACGCTGGAGAATGTGCGCAACTTCGATTGGCGCAGTAACGACGACTACACGGTGCGCTGGGAAAAAAGGCAGTACAAGCTGTCGGACATCCGATCGGTCGATGTCGCGCTGTCGTACTGGATGGGGCCGGCCATTGCCCACACGCTGGTTTCCTTCGGCTTTGAAAACGAGAATGGAAGCCGGGAGTATCTGAGTTTCTCGGTCGAGATCCGCAAAGAGCGCAACGAGTCGTTTTCCGCGCTTGCCGGTTTCTTCAAGCAGTTCGAACTCGGCCTGGTAGCGGCTGACGAACGCGATGTGCTGCGTGTGCGCGCCAATGTGCGCGATGAAGAGGTCTATCTTTACAACGTCGCGATGTCGCAGGCCGCCATGCGCTCGCTCTTCCTTGCCTACCTGGATGAAGCGGCGTCTTTGCGGCGCGAGCCGCGCTTCTATGACACGCTGATTGCCAATTGCACGACGATAGTATTTGAAATGGCGCGCCGCATCGAACCCGGCCTGCCTTCAGATTACCGGCTGCTGGTCTCGGGTTATCTGCACGAATATCTGTATGAGCTGGGCGCGCTTGCTCCCAGCCAGGACCTGGAGGCGCTGCGAGCGCTTGCACACATTAATGAACGCGCGCGTGCCGCTGACCATTCCCCTCATTTTTCAGAGATAATCCGGCGCGGAGTTCCCGCTGCCGGGCACAAGAATTAGGCGTTGCGTCGTCCGAATGGGCGGCGCATAGCGCTGGAAAATGATCAGCTACGATGAATCCGAGAATTTCAGAAAATGGCATGGCCTGCGCTGCAGGTTTCCCCTTGCGACTATCCCTGCCGGGCATAGGGCGATGGCGGCATATGCTGGTCCTCATGGTCGCGGCCTTCCTGCTCGCCGGTTGCGCCGGCGTGAAAGTGACGTCGATCGCGCCGCGCGACTATGTTCTGGCGCGGCGGGGCGACATTCTTTCTACCGGAAAGCTGAGCACTTCCGCGAATAACGGCTTGCACGTGTTTGGCATGGAAGCGAGTTTATGCATGTCGGACACTCTCTCCTGCATGCGCACGCTTCAGGCATCGCAGGGACTGAGCGATGAACAGCGTGCTTCCATCCTGTCGGAACTGTGGCTGCAGGAAGCCATCACGCGCGAGAAGTCGACCGAGGGCGCAAGCCATAATGAGATCGTCGACGCCTATCTGCAAAGCGCCCGCCAGGCCTATGCCTACCTGTTCTTCACGGAACGCCGCCCTGACGAGCGCGCGCTGGAAGGCCGCCAGATGCAGGTCAGGGATTACTACAACTTTGCGGTGCAGCAGGCGGTTACCCATCTGTTCAAGGACTACAGGGACCGCGAACTGGACCATCAGGGCGACAGCGAAGGGATTGCTCATCTGCGCATGGGGGCGTGGAAGATGCGCGTCAGCAGCGAGCTGAAGTTCGGGGACAACAATGATTTGCCCCAGGATCTGATTCCCGCCGCCTCGCTCAATTTCAAGGGATTGCGCAACCAGTATCGGCGCGACGGTGCCGGGGCGATGCTGGTGGCGGCAACGGCAGACCGGGTCGTGACGAACAGCAGCGCCAACCTGCCTTACAGCGAAAGCCCGTTCCCGGCCATGACGGCTGTCCTCAGCTTCCCGGGCGATAGCCTGGAAGCAGTGCTGCAGACGGACCAGGTCTGGCTGACCGCCTACGATCCCTATCGCCATGCGACCATCACCCTGGCCGGCACCAGCGTCCCGCTCGCCGCCGACTTTACTTCGGGTTATGGCCTGTGGCTGGCACGCTCCGGCTTCGCCGCGCAGTCGATTCTCTCGCTGATCGGCAAGGGTGAGATCATTGAGAAACCGCGCGTCTTCCTGTTGCAGCCCTACGATCCGGAACGGCGAACCATCGTCATGCTGCATGGACTGGCCAGCAGTCCCGAAGCCTGGATCAACGTGGCGAATGAAGTGCTGGGCGACGAAGTGTTGCGGCAGAACTTCCAGATCTGGCAGGTGTATTACCCGACCAATGTGCCGCTGGCGTTTAATAACCTCCATATACGCGAGGCATTGGAAAAAACGCTGCACCATT
Source organism: Pseudomonadota bacterium (assembly GCA_023422955.1). Taxonomy (GTDB): domain Bacteria; phylum Pseudomonadota; class Gammaproteobacteria; order Burkholderiales; family Burkholderiaceae_D; genus JAEZLB01. Next base: position 72,211 of record JAFAGG010000072.1, read on the forward strand.
TCGATCCGAAAGGCACGACCCCGGCATCGCGCGATATCGTGCTGGTGGGGCATAGTATGGGCGGCGTGCTGTCGCGGCTGATGGTTTCATCATCCAAGGATGAGCTGATGAAGGGCTTGCTGGATGATTACGATCTGAGCGGCAATCGTCTGACAAGAGCCAAGGCGCGGCTGCAGCCTTTCCTGAACTTCTCGCCGGTTCCGCAAGTGAGCCGGGCCGTTTTCATCGCGGCGCCGCATCGCGGAACGCCGGTTGCGGGCAACCGGCTGGCGCGCTGGATCGCCGGTCTCGTTACCTTGCCGGTGTCGGTGCTGAGCCAGCTCACGGAGATTGCGCAACTGCTGGTACGGCCCGGCTCGGCCACACCGACAACACTCGCCAATCCCATGAACGGTATTACCAATCTCCATGATCAGGATGCCTTCATATCCCGCGCGGCGAACTTGCCGATCTCACCGAAAATCCGCTACCACTCCATCATAGGAAACGATACGCCCGACGTCGCGCTGCCCGTTTCCAGCGATGGCGTCGTGCCCTATCGCAGCGCGCATCTGGACGGCGCAGAGTCGGAAAAAGTCATCGTCTCCGGCCACAGCGTGCAGGAAACACCCGAGGCGATTCTTGAAGTCAGGCGCATCCTGCATACTCACCTTGAACAGTTGCGCAGGCCGCAACCGTGACGAGGCGTGTCGCTGGCGCCTGTTCAACGATTTCTTATTCCTGTTTTCTGAGCGGAGCCTGGCAGGCTGCACGGCCGGGTCAGGCAGCTGGTACTAGCTTCTGGTACTAGCCTCTGACCTCATCGCTTTCAATATCGCCGTCCACCAGCGTGATGGTGCGATCGCATTGTTCCGACAGGCGCGGATCGTGGGTGACCAGCAGCACGGCGCAGCCGAACTCGCGGTTGAAGTTGCGGAATAGCTGGAACACTTCGGCAGCGGATTTGCTGTCGAGGTTGCCGGTAGGTTCATCGGCCAGCAAGAGAGCAGGGCGGGTCACCAGTGCGCGGGCCACGGCCACGCGTTGCTGCTGGCCGCCGGAGAGCTGGTCGGGCTTGCGTTGTTCCATTCCCTGCAATCCCACCTGGGCCAGCAAGCCGCGGGCGCGCTCTGTCTGTTCGCGCGTGGGTTTGCCGCTCGCCACCATGAGCGGCATCAGCACGTTTTCCAGCGCGGTGAAAGCCTGGATCAGGTGATGGAACTGGAACACGAAGCCGATCGCGCTGCCGCGCAACGCCGTGCGCCGCGCATCGTCCATGTTGCGGGTGGGTTCGCCGAGCAGGAACAATTCGCCATCTGTGGGCCTGTCGAGCAGGCCGATCACGTTGAGCAGCGTGCTCTTGCCCGAGCCCGATGCGCCCACCAGCGCGGCGAAGTCGCGGCGTTGCAGGCGCAGATCCAGCCCGTGCAACACTTCCACTTCGGTCGGCTTGCCGAGGTTGTAGCTTTTCCTGAGGCCCTGCAGGCGCAGCACCTCCTGCATGGCGTCAAGTTTGGCGTCGTGCTCAGACATGGCGGATCGCCTCCACGGGGTCGAGAGAGGCGGCCCGTTGTGCCGGCACGGCTGCCGACAGGATGCCGGTGACGGTCGCCAGTCCTGTTGCCGCCACCACCAGCCAAGGATTCAGCGGGATGTAAAACAGTTTGGGGCCGAAGGTATTGAATGCCGCCACCAGGCCATAGCCCGCGAGACCGCCCAGCAGTGAGCCAGCCAGGCCGAACAGTGCGCCCTGCACCAGGAACACCCGCAGCATCTGCTGGCGCGTGATGCCCATCGCGCGCAGTATGCCGATCTCGCGCGTGCGCTGGACCACGCTTACCGACAGCACGCTGGCAATCCCCAGCGCCACGCTCAAGGCCACGAAGGCGCTGATCATGCGCGTGGACAGGCTTTGCGAGCGCAAGGCATTCATCAGTTGCGCATTGGTTTCCATCCAGCTTTCCGCCTTCAGTCCGGTGAGGCGGGCGATGCGCGCAGCCACTGTCTGCGCGTCGAAAATGTCGTCCACCTTCACGTCGATGACCGTGGCGGCACCCGCCAGGTCGAGCAGCGACTGGGTCTGCTTCATGTCCAGGTACACATAGCGCGCATCCAGCTCGCGCACGCCCAGCTCGAAGATGCCGGCGATGTTCACCACGCTCTCCCTTTCCTGGCCGCCGTCCAGCCGCAGCTTGTCGCCCACGCGCAGTCCCAGGTCGCTGGCCAGCTGCTTGCCGATCACGGCATCGCCGGCGCCGATGCGAAACACGCCGGCGACGATATCGTCCTGGATAGGGATGATGCGCTGATAGCGCACGGCATCGATGCCTATCAGCGCCACCGACTGCAGCGCCTCGCCGCGACGCGCGAACGCCGGCCCCGAGATGACCGGCGACACTGCCGTGACGCGCGGCAGCGTGTCGAGTGCATCGCGCACCTGCTGCCAGTTGTTGATGGAGCGCAGGCGCTGGGCGCGCTTGTCTTCCAGCAGCAGTTGCACGCTTCCCGCTTCGGGCAGCAGGATGCGGTTGTGCTCTTCAGCAGGCTGGACCTTGATGTGGGCCTGCGTGCCCAGCGTGCGGTCGATGATGTTGCCCTGCAGGCCATTGATCAGCGCAGTGAGGAACACGATCACCGCAACGCCCACCGCGATGCCGACCAGGATCAGCGTACTCTGCGCCTTGCCTTCGCGCAGGAACTTGGTGGCGATGGTCCACTCGATCCACATAGCCGTCAGTCCAGCTGGACCGGAAGTTCCTGGCGCGTGGCAGGGTCTGCAGCACTCGCGCCGACGGGCAGGGCGCTGGGAGATATGCGCACGCGATCGCCTTGCTCCATCGCGGCCCGTGCATCAGCCAGTATCCAGTCGCCGGCCTGCACGCCGGCCGTGACTTCGGTTTGCGTCAGGCCGCGCAAGCCCAGCTGCACCTGGCGCCGCACGGCGCGTCCATTGTCCACCAGCCACAGCTCGGCACGGTTGCCGTTCATCGCAGCCAAGGCATCGTTGGGCACCACGATGGCCTTGTCACGGCGGCCCGTTTCCACGTTCACCGAGACGGTCATGTCCTGGCGCAGGAAGTCGGGCACCGGGTTCACGGTGAGGCGTATGTCCACCGTGCCGCGCGACGGGTCCACGCTGGGAGCGATGAAGCTGACCTGGGCCGGGAAGGGGCGCGCCGGGTAGGCGTCGGTGATGCACATGGCGGTCTGGCCGAGAGCGAGCACTTCGAGGTTTTTTTCATCCAGTGGTACCAATATTTCAGTGTCGCCGGCGCGGGCGATTTCGAACAGCACGCGGCCGGGCTGCACCAGGTCGCCGGGTTCGGCATTGCGGGTAAGTACGGTGCCGGCGACTTCAGCGCGTATCGTGGTCTTGGCCAGTTGCGCCCTGGCGCTGGCTACGCGGGCGCGCGCCGCGGTCTCGTTGGGGTTGCCGGCCACGAGAGAATTGGCGGTCAGCCGCGCCTGTTCTTCGGCGGCGCGGGCAATGGCCTCGGTCTGTAATGCCTGTTCCATTTCTTCGCGGGAGATGGCCTGCTGCTGAAACAGCTCGCGACGGCGCTGGGCTTCCCGGCGGGCCTGCGCCAGTCTCGTTTCCGCTTCGCGCAGCGCGGCCTGCGCCTGTGGACGCGTGGCTTGCTGCAACTGGGCCAGCGCAGCTTCCGCTTCGCGCAGGATTGATTCGAGCTCATCGGCACGCAACACCGCCAGCACATCGCCAGGCTGCACGACGTCGCCCTCGCGCACGCGTCGTTCCAGCACCACGCCGGTCACCTGGCTGCCGACCTGCGCGCGCGATACCGCCGCCACCCGGCCGGTCGCAACGACGTTCTGCACCAGCGGCCGCTGTGTCACTTCGTAAGCAGCCAGCACCGGTCCACGCATCTTCTGTATCAGCGCCCACGCCAGGATGCCCAGAATCAGGCAGGCGATGACGATGAAGAGAGGGCGGCGTTTCATGGTGACTCCGGAGTAGGCAGGCGGCCCCTATCATAGTCGATGCGATGCCGCCTTCATGCGCTGAAGAGGCTGAGTTTCATCAAAATAGCGGGTCAGTTCCAGGCGCTTCTGTACGCTGCCGTTCACGGGAAGGTAAATGCTTTGCCTGGCTGGCGGATGGATCGTCCAGGTTTCTTCTCCTACTTCTTCTTGTTTCTCGCTCTGGATTTCCCATTTCCTGCGCACGCTCCATGAA
>JAFAGG010000097.1 GCA_023422955.1 Pseudomonadota bacterium
CGCCGTCGCAGCAGGTGTCGGGCGATGGCGTCGGCGCATCTTTCTGTTGTGCGGCCGTGCCGCTGTCGGTTATCGACGCGTGGCAGGCGGTGACGCTTCGTGCATCGCATGCGCCGCCGTCGTGCCGTTGTCGCCCGGCGGTGTCATCGCGAACGCGCCGCCCATGCCGTCGAAGGACAGCAGGACCACGAGCAGCAGATGCAGCAGCATGAGAGCGGAACGACGCATGCGCCGAGTATACGTCGCGGCGACCAATCGACTCGAAGCGTTCCGGACGCGCAAAAAGCAGAACGGGCAGCTCTTCCGAGCTGCCCGTCTGTTTGTAAAGTGGCGTCCCCACGGGGATTCGAACCCCGGTGTCCACCGTGAAAGGGTGGTGTCCTAGGCCTCTAGACGATGGAGACAGAAATCTGCCAATTTACTGCCGGCCTTTCTTCGAATGGTGGAGGTAAGCGGGATCGAACCGCTGACCTCTTGCATGCCATGCAAGCGCTCTCCCAGCTGAGCTATACCCCCCTTGCGAAGAAGCGAGATTATAGCCCAGCTTTTGCCGGGATGTAAATCGCTAAGTGAAAAATTTATGAATGAATTTTATGAATGAAATTTATCCGGGATTTACTCGGGACTTATCAAGATATTTATCCAAGATATTTGGACAGACGATTCATCACCGTTTCTCTGCCAAACAATTCAACCACCGCATCGATTGAAGGCGTCTGCAACTGCCCCGTCAATACCAGGCGCAGGGGCATGGCCAGTTGCGGCATCTTCAGCTTGTGATCCGCCAGCGCTTGCTTGAGCAAGGCCGACAGCGCTTCCCTGCTCCACTCCACCGACGCGCAGCCTTTTGCATAATCCGCCAGTGCTGCTCTTGCCGCTTCCGTCAGATGCTGAGTCAGCAAGGCGGCATCCGGCTGCGGCTCGCGATAGAACAGCATCGCCGCATCCGCCAGTTCGGTCAGCGTATTGGCACGCTCCTTCATTAGCGCAATCGCGGCGTCCAGCGCAGGCGCGCCTTCGAAGCGTGCGCCCTTGCCGTCCATGCCCGGACGAATCAACTGCGCCAGCCGCTCATTGTCTGCTACGCGGATGTAATGGTTATTCAGCCATGCGAGCTTTTCCGGATTGAACTGTGCAGGCGACTTGGTCAGATGATCGAGATCGAACCAGGCGCAGAACTGCTCCACCGAAAAGATTTCATCGTCGCCGTGGCTCCAGCCCAGGCGTGCGAGGTAATTGAGCATTGCTTCCGGCAGATAGCCATCCGCATACTCCATCACGCTGACCGCGCCATGGCGCTTGGACAGCTTCTCGCCATCGGCACCGAGAATCATCGGCACATGGCCATAGATCGGCAACTCGCCGCCCAGCGCTTTCAGGATATTGATCTGGCGCGGCGTATTGTTGACATGGTCGTCGCCGCGTATCACGTGGGTGATTTTCATGTCCCAGTCATCGACCACCACGCAGAAGTTGTAGGTCGGCGTGCCGTCGGGACGCGCGATGATCAGATCATCCAGTTCCCTGTTCGATATCGTGATCGGACCTTTCACCGCATCGTTCCAGCTGACATCGCCATCCAGCGGGTTTTTGAAACGAACCACCGGCTTGCGATCTGCGGGAACGACCGGCAGCGTTTTGCCAGGCTCGGGACGCCAGCTACCGTCATAACGCGGCTTCAGGCCGGCAGCACGCTGGCGTTCGCGCATCGCTTCCACTTCTTCGGACGAGCAATAACAGTAATAAGCGGTGCCCGCCTGCAGCATTTGCGCGATCACTTCGCGATAGCGGTCCATGCGCTTCATCTGGTAGAACGGACCTTCGTCGTAATCCAGGCCCAGCCAGTGCATGCCATCCATAATGGCTTGCACCGCTTCCGGCGTGGAACGTTCGAGATCCGTGTCTTCGACGCGCAAAATGAAAGTGCCTTGATGGCGGCGGGCAAACGCCCAGGAAAACAGCGCGGTGCGCGCGCCGCCGAGATGAAGGAAGCCGGTGGGACTGGGAGCGAATCGGGTGCGAACGGTCATGGCGGAAAGAATGAGCGGCAGCCCGGAGACTGCCGCGATGATATAAAAGCAGCATTTTACCGTGTGCCCGCTCAAATGCGCAGTGCCGGTCCGCCGCAGTGCTGGCTCGCCTTACCCAAGGCAGGCAATCAAAAGCTCGAAACCGTTTTTGACGCACGCAATGTTGCCTTCTTCTCTCTTGCTGCTTTCCCCGCCTGCGACAAGGAACGCTTCGCTTGCTAGAATGCGTGTTTTATCTCCGCCAACCGATCGTTTATGTCCACCCATCCCCGCAAGCTGTTTGTCACCACCGCCCTGCCCTATGCCAACGGCGCATTCCACATCGGCCACATCATGGAATATATCCAGGCCGATATCTGGGTGAGGTTTCAGCGCATGCTGGGAAACAAGGTGCATTTCGTCGGCGCCGACGATGCCCACGGCACGCCGATCATGATCGCGGCGGAGAAAGCCGGCATCACGCCGCAGGAATTCGTGGCGCGCATCGCCGCGACCCGGCCGCAATACCTGAACGGCTTTCATATCTCCTTTGACAACTGGCACTCCACCGATTCGCCGGAAAACACCGAGCTGTCGCAAGCGATTTACCTGAAGCTGAAAGCCGCCGGTCTGATCGAAACCCGCACCGTCGAGCGTTTCTACGATCCGGTCAAGGGCATGTTCCTGGCGGACCGCAATGTCAAGGGCGAATGCCCGAAATGCGGCGCGAAAGACCAATACGGCGACAACTGCGAAGTCTGCGGTGCGGCCTACGAGCCGACCGAACTGAAAAATCCGTACTCGGCTCTGACTGGCGCGGTGCCGGTGATGCGTCCTGCCGAACAATACTTCTTCAAGCTATCCGATCCGCGCTGTGTCGCTTTCCTGCAGCAATGGATGAATACGCCGGGCCGCCTGCAGCCGGAAATGGTGAACAAGGTCAGCGAATGGCTGGGCAATGACGGCAAGGATCTGGCCGACTGGGATATCTCGCGCGACGCGCCCTATTTCGGCATCCCGATTCCGGATGCGCCGGGCAAATACTTTTATGTGTGGCTGGATGCACCGGTCGGCTATCTCGCCAGCCTGAAGAATTACTGCGGCAAGGCCGGCCTGGATTACGACGCGCTGCTGAACGACCCGGCCGCCGAGCAGATTCACTTCATCGGCAAGGACATCGTGTCCTTCCACCTGCTGTTCTGGCCGGCGATGCTGAAATTCTCCGATCACCCGCTCACCGATCGCATGAAGGTCAATGTTCACGGCCACCTGACCGTGAAGGGCGAAAAGATGAGCAAGTCGCGCGGCACCGGCATTTCGCCGCTGCGCTACCTGGAAATCGGCATGAACCCGGAATGGCTGCGCTATTACATCGCCTCCAAGCTCAATGCGCGCGTGGAAGACGTGGACTTCACCGCCGAAGACTTCATGGCCCGCGTCAACAGCGACCTGGTCGGCAAATACATCAACATCGCCAGCCGCGCCGCCGGTTTCATCGCCAAGCGTTTCGACGGCAAGGTCGCGATGGAATGGGCCACCGAGGGCGATGCTTTCCTGAACAGGCTGCGCTCGGCGGCGGACGATATCGGCAATTTTTACGAAACCCGCGAATACGGCAAAGCGCTGCGTGCGATCATGGAGCAAGCCGATGCGATCAATGCCTACGTCGATGCCAACAAGCCCTGGGAACTGGCAAAAGATCCCGCCAAGGATGCTGCGCTGCAGGAAGTCTGCAGCCGCCTGCTGGAAGCCTTCCGCATCCTGACGGTTTATCTCAAGCCGGTACTGCCGCAACTGGCGACGCAAGTCGAAGCGCTGCTCAATATCGCGCCGCTGCAATGGGAAGACGTCAGCAAGCCGCTGCCGCATGGCCATCAGGTCAATCCCTACAGCCACCTGATGACACGCGTGGATGCCAAGATGCTGGAAGCGCTGTTCGATGCGCCGGCTCAACCTGCCGCTGCGGCCGCCACGGCAGAAACCGCCGCACCTGCAGCCGGCGATATCGAACCGCTGGCCGAGCAGATCAGCATTGACGATTTCGCCAAGGTCGATCTGCGCATTGCCAAGATCGTCAACTGCGAAACGGTGGAAGGCTCGGACAAATTGCTGCGCCTCACGCTGGATGTTGGCGAAGGTCGCCTGCGCAATGTTTTTTCCGGTATAAAATCGGCCTACAATCCGGAAGACCTGATCGGCAAGCTGACGGTCATGGTCGCCAACCTGGCGCCGCGCAAGATGAAATTCGGCGTGTCGGAAGGCATGGTACTGGCGGCTTCGGCTGCCGATGAAAAAGCCCATCCCGGCATTTATATCCTGAATCCGTGGCCGGGCGCCGAGCCTGGCATGCGTATCCGATAAACCTTAGAGAATCTCTTCAGGAGCACTCACCCCTTTCCATGGACCTTTTAGTACGCGAAGCGACGTTCGAAGACGCGGAATTGATGGCCTCGCTCACCCGTCAGGCCTGGGCTGAAAAGCCAGCCCCTCATCAATGCAGCTGTCACGAAACTGCGGAAACCGTTACCCAGCATTTGCAGCGCGGCGGCGGTTTTCTGTTGTATGTCAATGAAGTTCCGGTCGGCACCGCCCGTTGGCTGCCGCTGGACGAAGATCCCGGCACCTGGGAAATCGTGCGCCTCGGCATCATCCCAGCCTACCGGGGTCATGGCCTGTCGCAGCACTTGCTGGAAGCCGTGGTGCACGAAGCCCTGGCCGCGGACGCCGACGAACTGCGCGTGGCCGTGGACAACGACCAGACCCGCCTGGTTGATCTTTATGCAGCGCACCGCTTTGATATAGCGATGGAGCTGGAATACTCCGATGCCCAGGTCCTGGAACCGCAGGCTATCGTGATGCGGCGGGAACTGCGCTAGCCGTTCTTTACGCTTTAGAATAGCGCTGCTCCGGCCGCTCTTGTTTCCTCCGCCACAAAAAGCGCCGGGCCGGAAACAGGGATGGCCGGAATTCATTTAAAACAAGTAAAATACCCGCTACCTTCACCTTCAACTTGTTTCTCGAGAAGCAATAATGTCCAAGCTATTCAAACAGTACGAATCGGATCACACCAAGTTCATTCGCGAACTCAAGGAAAAAAAACCCTATCTGGATGAACAACAGCGCGCCAACCGCGCAATCCTGTGGGACAAGGCTCCCCTGGACCTGGATGAGTTTGAACGCACCAAGCAATCCCGCGTCAAGCAACAGGCTTACGTTTACCAGAACAAGTCCTGAGCGGCGTGAGCGCGCCTTCTTCCAGCGACTTGTCCGATACCCTGGTATTGGAAGCAACAATGGATTCGACACCGGATGTCGTCGACGGCATGGCTTTCGCCAAGCTTTACGGCGAACCGCTGTTCCAGTTGCCGAATGACTTGTACATTCCGCCGGATGCGCTGGAAGTCTTTCTTGAAGCTTTCGAAGGCCCGCTCGATCTGCTGCTCTACCTGATCCGCAAGCAGCATTTCAATATCCTCGACATTCCCATGGCCCAGGTTACCTTGCAGTACCTGGAATACGTGGAACAGATCCGTGCACGCAACCTGGAACTGGCTGCGGAATACCTGCTGATGGCCGCCATGCTGATTGAAATCAAATCGCGCATGCTGCTGCCGGCCAAGAAATCCGAAAACGGCGAAGAAGCCGCCGACCCGCGCGCCGAGCTGGTGCGCCGCCTGCTCGAATATGAACAGATGAAGCTGGCCGCCGCCGACCTGGACCGGCTGCCGCAGGCCGGTCGCGATTTCGTGCGCACCCAGGTCTATATCGAGCAAAGCATCGTCACGCGCTGGCCCGAGGTCGACATCTCGGATCTGCAAAGCGCCTGGGCCGATGTGCTGCGCCGCGCCAAGCTGACCGCGCATCACACCATCACGCGCGAAGAACTGTCGGTGCGCGAACACATGACTTCCATCCTGCGCCGTTTGCAGTCTGCCAAGTTTGTTGAATTCTCCGATCTGTTCGACCCGTCACGCGGCGTTCCCGTGGTCGTGGTCAATTTCATTGCGCTGCTGGAACTGGCCAAGGAAACCCTGATCGAAATCACCCAGGCCGAGGCGTTTGCCCCGATCTACGTCCGTCTCTCCTATTCGCCGAGTTGAGCCCGCACGCAGCCCGCCGTTTTTTCTGCAACGGCAGCCCAGGCGCTCACGATCTTGTGTAAATCATGAAAATCATTACCTGTATCGAAGAATTGCGCGCCCAGTTGCGCGGCCAGTTACGCACTGCTTTCGTGCCCACCATGGGCAATCTGCATGAAGGCCATTTGTCGCTGATGCGGCTGGCGCGCAAGCATGGCGATCCGGTGGTCGCGTCGATTTTCGTGAACCGCCTGCAGTTCGGCCCCAACGAAGACTTCGACCACTATCCGCGCACTTTCCAAGCCGACGTGGAAAAGCTGGAAAAGGAAGGCGTGTACGTGCTGTTCGCGCCGACTGAAAAAGACATGTATCCCGAGCCGCAGGAATACCGGATACAGCCGCCCGACACGCTGGGCAATATCCTGGAAGGCGAATTCCGCCCCGGTTTCTTCACCGGCGTGACCACGGTAGTGATGAAATTGTTCTCCTGCGTGCAGCCGGGTGTGGCGGTGTTCGGCAAGAAGGATTACCAGCAGCTGATGATCGTGCGCAATATGGCGCGCCAGTTTGCCTTGCCTACCGAAATCATCGCTGCCGAAACCTGGCGCGCTGAAGACGGACTGGCGCTGTCCTCGCGCAATTCCTACCTGACGCCGCAAGAACGCGCCGAAGCGCCGACCCTGTATCGCGTTCTGAACGAAGTGGCGGAAGAAGTGCGCAACGGCCATCTCGACATGTTCGAGCTTGAGAAGCAGGCAATGGGCAAGATCGCCGCGCGCGGCTGGCAGCCCGACTATATTTCGATCCGCAAGCGCATCGACCTGCAGCCGCCTTCAGCCGGCGACCTGGCGAAGGAGGAACCGCTGGTAGTCGTGGCAGCCGCCAAGCTCGGCAAGACGCGCCTGATCGACAATCTCGAAATCTGATTCACGCAATGCGAGCGCTGCTAAGCCTTCTGTTCGGCAGCGTGATGCTGCTGGCCGCAGTTGCTCCGGCAGCGGCCACGGTTTCAGTGGTCGATGACACGGGCGCGACCGTCACGCTCAAGCAACCGGCGCGCCGCATCGCCACGCTTTCGCCCCACGCCGCAGAACTGGTTCACGCTGCCGGCGCCGGCGGCTATCTGATCGGCGTCAGCGAATTCAGCGACTACCCTGCTTCCGTCAAGACGCTGCCCTCGCTGGGCAGCAGCGCCGCGCTCGACATCGAGCGCATCCTTGCGCTGAAACCCGACCTCATCGTTGCCTGGAGCAGCGGCAATTCGGCCAAACAGCTTGCCCGGCTCAAACAAATGGGTTTTCCGGTTTACCAGAGCGAACCGCGCAATTTCGAAACCATCGCCACCTCGCTGGAAAGACTGTCGCGCCTGACCGGCACCGAAAAAACCGGCAACGAGGAAGCGCGCCGCTTTCGCCAGCACTGGCAGGAACTGTCCGCGCGCTACCAGGGCCGCCCGCCGGTGCGCGTGTTTTACCAGATCTGGCGCGCTCCGCTGATGACCTTCAATGACAGCCACCTCGTATCACAAGCCCTGCGCCTGTGCGGCGGGCAGAATATCTTCGGCCACCTGCCCCATCTCGCGCCGGTAGTCAGCATGGAAGCGGTACTGCAGGCCAATCCGCAAGCCATCATCACGACCGGCGAAGGCGAAAGCGATCCGCTGGCCGGATGGCGGCGCCTGACCCAGCTGGACGCCGTCAAGCACAACAATCTCTTCCTGCTGGACCCCGATCTCATTCATCGCGCCACGCCGCGCGTGCTGACGGGAGTGCAAGCGCTTTGCGACCATCTTGAAACGGCCCGGGACGCCTACTCCACCCTGCTCCGGCCAAACTGAGCCAGCCCCTGCCGGTGAGCGCCTGACCCAAATTCTCCTGCGGCGCAATAGGCTGTCGCGAAATCGCTTCAGGCAAGCTGCGCCGAGGGTTACCGCTGCATCGCCGCATCGACAAAATTCATTCATCTCCAGTCATTTCACATAAAAAATCAATCATCTTTGCAAAATACCTCTCCCATGAAATCCCTGGATGATCCTGAGCGAGGATGGCAAAAGTTAGGGCGTTGAGCGGCTCGTGCCGTAAAATGCTGGAATGCAAAATTCCGCCGTTTCCGCTGTGCCGCTGGAAGAAAGCGACTCCAGCCTATCGCTGCAATCCTATTTTCATCCCGACGTCTCCCCGGACGATCTCGAACCGGTTTTCCGCCTCAGGAAAGCCCAGCCGCTGCTGCAAGCGTTCACTGCCCTGTTCCACGGCAATTCGGACGGCGTGATCGTCCGCTTGCTGGTATTGCGGGAACTGGTCGCAGATACCAGCACGGCTGCGTATTCCCGCGCCGACATCAATATGCGCCTGGCCTATCTGCAGCCCGACAGCCTAGAAACCGTGCTGGCGCGCCTGCGCTCGCACCACCTCCTGTCCTGGGATGCCGCGCAATCCGTGTATCGCGTCACGCCTTTGGCGCGCAACGTGCTGACGGCCCTCGACAGCCTGCTGTTGCTGGGACAGGAAGACGACGGCGCGGAAATGGGATTTGCGCTGTCGCAGATTGCCGGCGCGCAGGCGGTTGGCGGCATTTCAACCGAACAGTTGCAGCATTTGCTGGGCCGACTGGTGGAACTGACGGAGGAATTCCGCGACGCGATTGCCTCCGGCTCCGAATTCCGCTTGCGATCCGCGCAGCAGAAATGGCATACCGCCTGCGACTGGGTGGAAAAAGGTTCGCAGATCATCCAGGCGATTACCGCCGATCCGAGAGCCGACGCTGCCACGCACCGCGCCGCGCAAGCGATCGGCCGCGCGCAAAGCACGCTCCTGAACATGCAGGGCATGTTCTCGCGCGCGCTGAACCAGATCGAACGCCAGCGCGTGCACCTGGGCCAGTCGGGACTTTCCACCACCGATATCAAGACCTGGCTGATGCAGCATGCGGACCTTGGCTCGCTGGCTGACGATGCGATCGAACAAACCCTGACGCCGGTATTCATCACACCGGCGGAAATGATAGACGTGGCGGAAACCGAGCTGCTGGATGATGCCAAGGCCAGCGTGCCGGCCGAGCTGCCCGCCGGACAGGACGCGCCCATATCTCAAGCGAACACCACGGCCGCGCTGCAGGAGCTGGAAAGCTGGCTGCAGGGACTTTCCTCGCTGGCGAGCTTGCCGGAGAAAACGGCCACGCCGGTAGAGAACGTTTTGCTGCCCGGTAATTTCGCGCTGGCCTCTTACCGCGCCTCGCTGCTGCCCTTGCTGGGCGACCCGAACGAATCCGCGCTGCAGGGCGCAACTGGCGAGCTGGCCCGCCTGCCCCTGGCATTCAGCACGGAAGACCGGCTGGTGAAGCTCGATGATACTGAAGTCGCCGCCATATCAGCAGCCATGCTGGCGCCCGTTGCCCCTAATGAATCTCCGTCTGCCTCCGAAACCGGCGACCAAGTCAAAGCCGATGCTGCGGATGCAGAACCCCTGGATGAAGAACCGAGAAAAATCGCATGAATGACGATGCACAAATCCTGATCGCAAGACTGATTGCGCACCAGACGCTGCGCCGCGACGACAAACTGGTCAAGCGCGCACTGTCCGACGAACTGTTCCGCAGCGATGTCGATGCGCGCCTGGCCGCCTGCGGCATGAAGATGGTCGACAACGTCTATGCCGACCACGTGACGCTGGCTCTTGCGCGCCAGCTCGAACCCAAGGTGTTCGGCGCGCGCGAAACTTGGCAGAACAATAATGTCGGCCTGCCGCGCGACGGCGTGGCGCTGCTGGTGGTGCTATGGTCGCTGATCATCCTGCCCAAACGCGAGCGCCAGGAAGCGCACCAGGCGGCGCAGGAAGACCAGAACGACATGTTCGGCAAGGACAAGCCCATGCCGCGCGCGGAAGATACCTCGATGGGCATTTCCTACAAGGCGCTGCTCGCCGACTTCGGCGACAAGCTGGGCAAGAAAACGCGCATGGACATGAACCTCGGCCAGCTGGCCAAGCTCGGCTTCGTCGAACGCAAGGGCGACATGATCCATGAAGGACCGCTGCTGGACCTGATGATGGATACCGACCTGCTAAAAGACCGCATCATCAACGGCGCGCTGTCCGACATCTTCGGCCGCGCGATGCCCGCCCGCACGCGCTCTGTTGCTGATACCGCACCCGCTACCGAACTCAACGATCAAGCATAATCAAGGCCGCCCATGTTTCATCTCAAATCGCTGGAATTGGTCCACTGGGATTACTGGCAACGCATCAAGAACATTCCGCTCGATGCCAAGATCATCACCATCGCCGGCCAGAACGGTTCCGGCAAGACCACGCTGCTCGATGCCTTGCGCACGCTGTTCGGCCTCGACTGCTCGATGGGCCGCTCGTACAAGCACTATGCGCGCCACTCCGGCCAGCAGGTTTCATGGATACGCGCGGTAGTCGACAACCGCCCGCGCAACCGCCAACTCTCCAGCCGCCCGTTCAATGCTTCCGGTTTCTTCAGCGAAGATGAAGTCACGCTGTTCTGCCAGATCCAGAAAAATGGCGGCGACTGGAAACGCCAGTACCTGATGCGCCCCGGCGTCGCCGAGATAGAAGCAGTGCAGGATGCAAGCGACTGGCTGGGCGTGGATGCCTACCGCAAGCGCCTGGCGAATGCCGGCCTGTCCTCCGCGATGGGCAAGGTGCTCGCGCTGGAGCAAGGCGAAACCGACAAGCTGTGCGAATACTCGCCGCGCCAGTTGCTGGACCTGGTGTTCCAGGTATTCGGCGACAAGGAAGTGCTGGACGCCTACGACGAAGCCAAGCGCCACCAGCAGGAAACCGAGACTGAGCTGCAGCGCTTCGAAACCGAACTGGAAGGCGCCAGGACCAACCTCGAAGGCCTGCGCCTGCGCGTGGCCAACTATCACCAGTGGGAAGGCTTGAACAAGGAAAAGCGTGACCTGCAGGAACAGGTACTGCCCACGCTGCAATATCACGAGGCGCGTGAGAAAGCGGCACAGAAAAGCCGCGACCTGCGCGATGCGCGCCAATCACTCGCCGCTCAGGATGCGCAACTCACCGAGCGCCGCGCCGATGTCGCGCAGCGTGCCACTGCACTGACCGAAGCGCAGCAGCAGGAAAGCGCGCTGGAAAAGGAAAAATCCACGCTGGAAAACGCGCTCAATGAACTGAACAGGAAGCTCAAGCCGCTGGAAAGCCTGCTGGAACAAAAAACCCGCTTGCAGAAACTCGCAGCCGAAGCCGGTGCCGATATCGCCGATGTGGCAACCGAACTCGATGCCAAGGAAGCCGAATACCTGCGCCTGCGCCAGGCGCGCGCCGCGATCAGCGAACGGATGGCGAACGAGCGGGCAACGATTGCCGCACTGCAGGGCAAGACCGCGATGCCCGAACCCGAATTCGTACGCGCTATGCGCCGCGCGCTCGACGATGCCGGCATCGCGCACGTGATGCTGCCGGACATTGTGGAAGTCACCGACCCGCAATGGCAAGGCGCAGTTGAAGGCGTGCTGCGCAGTTATACCTCGGTGGTGCTGCTGGAAAAAGCGAAGGATGCGTCGGCGGCTTATCGCCTCGCCGAGAAGGAACGTTATTCCCACTTCATCGTCGCCGAGCGCGAGAAGGCGCCGACTGCGAAGAACGACAGCCTGCTTTCCGTCGTGCGCTTTTCTGCGCCGGTGCCGTCATGGCTGATCGAGCAACTATCGCGCATTACCTGCGTAGACTCCATCGATGCAGGTACGAAGCTCGGCAGCCATGAAGAATGGATCACGCCCGACGCCTATCACCGCGAACGACGCGGCGGCCGTTCGCTGTTCGTGGAACCCTCGCGTTACCGCTTCGGCCAGGCCGGTCGCACGCAGCGCCTTGCCGCCATTGAAAAATCCCTGATCGCGCTGGAAGCGGAAGAAGACCAGCTGACGATGAAAGCCAGCAAGCTGGCCACGGAAATCAGCGCGCTGAAGGCCCGCATCGCCGGCGTGGACGCCGCCAAGGAACTGGTGGCGCGCCAGGCCGAGTTCGAAGAAGCTGCGCTGGCCGAAGGTCCGCTGAAAGCCTCTCGCACCGAAGTCGGTACGCGTCTGGGCGAAATACTGCCGCTCATCAAAACGGCGACCGAGACCCGTACCCGTGCCGAGACGGCCTGGCAGAACACCAAGGCCAGCCTGTCGGATCGTGAATCGGATCTCAAGCTAGCGCGCAAGCGCCAGGCCGAAGAACGCAGTGCTCATGCGCAGACCCTTCTCGACATGCGCGAGAACTGGCGTCGCCTGCCCTTCAACTGGCGCCTGCAATTCGAACGCAACGCGCTGGTGGACACGCATCAGAATGCGCACCAGGTCGAACTGCGCATCAAGAATCTCGCTGCCGACCTGGAACGCGACCACTGGGAAACCGATTATGGCGTTGTTGAGCAGCATGGCCGCCTGGCGAACCTGCTAAACGAGCGCCAGAGCGAAACCGAGGAGCGCCGCTACCAGAACAACCGTGCCATCGAAGCCACCGCGAATGCACGTTCTGCTTACATCGAACGCCTGCGCTTCACCGTCAAGACCTACAGCCGCAATATCCGCGAGCTGGGTGAACTCGCCGGCATCGAAGTGCATACCGATCCCGTACGCCTGGAGAACGACGACCTGATGCTGTCGCAGGCTGGCCTGCATGTGCGCTTCAAGTTCGATGGCAAGGGCGCTATCGGCATGAACGATGGCGAAGCTTCCGGCGGCCAGCAGGTGATGAAATCGCTGATTCTCTTGATCGGTCTGCTGAAAACCGATGAAGGCTCGGGCGGCTTCGTATTCATCGACGAACCCTTTGCTCACCTGGATATCCGCAACATCCAGCTGGTCGGCGAGTTCCTGAAGAATACCGATGCACAGTACCTGATGACGACGCCGCTCACGCACAATACCGACGTCTACGATCCTTCCGAGCTGACGCTGATCACCAGCAAGAAGCTGAAGACCATGTCGTGGGCGCAGCCTATCTTTGTGTTGCAGCGACGCAAGGATCAGGGTGGATTGAAGGCGGCTTAAGCGGACCAACACGACCTGCGGGCAGCTGTCGTACAAGCTGCCTGCAGGCCATCTGCGCCTTGGCATACCTGCGAGCCCTCGCTACCCTCTTACTTCCTGAACCGGATACAGCAAGCTTTGCGGCTCCTTAACCCGTCGTGCATTGTCCAGGACCAGCATGCCATCACTCGACAACAAGATACCACCGCCTGTCATCGGCATCGTTGTCGCCACCGGTATGTGGGAACTCTCTGCACTGGGGCCTTATCTTGCGCTCGCTGCCCCCTTAAAGCAGGTGATCATCGCACTGCTTGTGGCAACCGGCCTGGCGCTTGATGTGCTGGGCCTTATGGCATTTCGCCGCGCCCGCACAACGGTCAATCCTCTCAGGCCGCAGCAGGTATCATCCATGGTTACCGGTGGCGTGTACCGTTACACCCGCAATCCCATGTACCTTGGCATGGCCGTGCTCTTGCTGGCCTGGGCGGTTCATCTTTCCGCACTTCCGTCCTTTCTCGGGGTGGTCGTGTTTGTTCTGTACATTACGCGCTTTCAAATCCAGCCTGAGGAGCGAGCGCTGCAGGCTGGATTTGGCGAGGAGTATCTGGCCTATGCGTCGCGCGTGCGACGTTGGCTGTGATGTCGGCCCATTAGTAGGGCAGGTAGTAACAGACAAAACGCTTAGCCCGAAACGGATCTGCGCCTGTTCCCAGACTCATTTTTCCACCAGCAAATGACTTAAATCCCCCGCCCGGTACCAGCGATAGCCGTAAGCTTTCAGCGTGATGCGATGCCTGCCTTTTTCATCGGCATCGCTTTCATTGTCCGCCAGCAGATTGACCAATCGGCACTCTTCCCCTCTCTTCAGATCCAGCACGATTTCATGGGCCTTTTCGGAAAAATTGTGCAGGATGACGAGCGAGCTTCCTTGCCAGTGGTAGTGCATGGCCAGCACGCAGGGATCGCCGGTTTCCAGGATCTGCCACTGCCCCCAGCCGATCTCGGTGCACTCCTGTCGCAGCCTGATCAGGGTAGTCATCCAGTTGAGCAGAGAATCGGCGTCTCTGCGCTGCGCTTCCACGTTGACGTGGCGGTAGGCATACGGCCCCTCGCTCAGTACCGGATGCACCGGCTTTTCGGCAGTCGTAAAACCCGCCTGCGGCGCATCGGACCATTGCATGGGCGTGCGTACTGCGTCGCGCTCTTTCAGGCTCAGGTCGTCGCCCATGCCGATTTCATCGCCGTAACGGATCACGGGTGTGCCCGGCAGCGAGAACATCAGGCTGTAGGCCAACTCGGATTGCTGGCGGTTGCCCAGCATGGGAGCCAGGCGCCGGCGTATGCCACGATCGTAGAGCCGCATGTTTTCTTCCGGCGAAAAACGCTCGAATACCTGCTCCAGCTGTTTCTTGTCGAGCCGCCCGAGGTCCAGTTCATCGTGATTGCGCAGGAAATTCGCCCATTGCATGTTCGGCGACGCAAGGCGGGTGGCTTCCAGCGCTTCCGTCAGCGAGCGGATATCGGAAGTCGCCAGCGCGTGAAACACATGCTGATTCACGAAGAAATTGAACATCATGTGCACACCGTCTTCCGCCGTGCCGAAATACTTGATGTTTTCCTTGGGCTCCACGTTGGCTTCGCCCAGCAGGATCGCGTCGCCGCGACGCCACTGCAGAAAGCGCCGCATTTCATGCAGGTATTCGAACCTGGTTTCCGCCTTCTTGCCGCCACTGCTTCCATTGCTGCCGCTTCGCGATTCCAGCATGAAGGGCACCGCATCCGCCCGGAAACCAGCCACGCCCAGTTGCAGCCAGTAACCCATGATGCGCCTGATCTCGGCCCGCACTGCCGGGTTATCCATGTTCAGGTCGGGCTGGTGTTCGTAGAAGCGGTGATGGTAATAGGCTTTCGCCTTTTTATCGTAAGTCCACGTGGCTTTCTGTACGCCGGGAAACACCATGCCCTTGTTCCAGTCGGCTGGCTTTTTTTCGGACCATAGATACCAGTCGCGGTAGGGAGAATTCTCGTCGCTCCTGGCTTGCTGGAACCATGGATGCTGATCCGAGGTGTGATTGACCACCAGGTCGATGATGACCTTGATGCCGCGCTTGTTAGCGTGATGCATGAATTCGACAAACTGGCCGCTGGAACCATGTCGTGGATCGACACCATAGTAGTCGCGGATATCGTAGCCGTTGTCTTTATTGGGCGTGAGCTGGAATGGCGCCAGCCACACGGCATCGACGCCCAGCGCGTGCAGGTAATCTAGGCGGCGATTCAGTCCTTCGAAGTCGCCGATACCGTCGCCGTTCAGGTCCATGAAGGTTTCCAGGTCCAGGCTGTAGATGACGGCATTCTTGTACCAGAGGTCTTCGATCATGATGGGGTCTCATATATCAGCCTGCAATCAGCCAGAAGAAGCCGCCGCTATTCGATCGCTTGCGACAGGCTGTGGCAACAAGGAAAACAAGTGCTGCGATCTTGCACTCCAACAAATGAGTTTGAGATCACTCCAGGCTCAGGGTTCGCAGCTTCATGCTGTCCCACATCATCCTTTGCGCGCCCGCACGGACAAGTCAGCCGAGCTGTTGCACCATTTGGAGCAAACGGCTCTCTAAGCTGGTTCAGCAAGACTGCTCTATTCATCATTGAAGATGCGCCACCCTGAAATTGTCTTTGGCATGTTTTTCATCTTTCATGAATCATTTTTCGCGCCTTATTTTCCTATCTGATTTCCATGCCTGATTTCTACAATGAAATGCTAGCCGCCGATGGCCAGGTACGATCGCACTACCGCGATATCGCCGCGTGGCTGGATGCGCAGCCACCTGGTGCACTGGCAGCCAAGCGCGAAGAGGCCGACCTGATCTTCCGGCGCGTGGGCATCACCTTCGCCGTGTATGGCGACACTGCCGGCACCGAGCGGCTGATTCCTTTCGACATCGTGCCGCGCATCATCACGCGCGCTGAATGGTCTAAGCTGGAAGCGGGCCTGCGGCAGCGCGTGACGGCGCTGAACATGTTCATTCACGACATCTATCACGAGCAGAACATCGTCAAGGCCGGCATCGTTCCCGCCGAGCAGATTTTCCGCAATGCGCAGTACCGTCCCGAGATGCAGGGCATCACCGTGGCTTCCGACATTTATGCACATATCGCCGGCATCGATATCGTACGCGCCGGCGAAGGCGAGTTTTATGTGCTGGAAGACAATCTGCGCGTGCCGTCGGGCGTGTCCTATGTGCTGCAGAACCGCAGCATGATGATGCGGCTGTTTCCGTCGCTGTTCTCTGCCTACAAGGTGGCGCCGGTCGCGCACTACCCCGACATGCTGCTGGACAACCTGCGTTCGGTCGCACCCACCGGCGTCAGCGATCCTGTCGTGGTGGTGATGACGCCGGGCATGTATAACTCCGCTTACTTTGAACATGCTTTCCTCGCTCAGCAGATGGGCGTGGAACTGGTGGAAGGCAAGGACTTGTTCGTGCGCGACAACAATGTGTACATGCGCACCACGCGCGGCCCGCAACGTGTCGATGTGATCTATCGCCGCGTCGATGACGACTTCCTCGACCCGCTGGCCTTCCGTGCCGATTCCGCGCTGGGCGTACCCGGCCTGCTGTCGGTCTATCGTGCCGGGCGCGTCACGCTGGCCAACGCCATCGGCACCGGCGTGGCCGACGACAAATCCATCTATCCTTTCGTGCCTGACATCATCCGCTTCTACCTGTCCGAGGAGCCGCTATTGCTGAATGTGCCGACCTGGCAATGCCGCAAGAAGGAAGACCTGAACTACACGCTGGCCCACCTGGAAGAACTGGTGGTGAAGGAAGTGCATGGCTCCGGCGGCTACGGCATGCTGATCGGCCCCAGCGCCTCGACAGAGCAACTCGACTTTTTCCGTGAACGACTGCGTGCCAGGCCGGACGCCTACATCTCGCAGCCCACGCTATCGCTATCGGCTTGCCCGACCTATGTCGACAATGGCATCGCACCGCGCCACATCGACCTGCGCCCTTTTGTGCTGTCCGGGGATAAGATATCCATGGTGGCCGGCGGCCTGACGCGTGTGGCGCTGAGCGAAGGTTCGCTGGTAGTGAATTCGTCCCAGGGTGGCGGCACCAAGGATACCTGGGTGCTGGAGGCATGACATGTTAAGCCGCACAGCCGACCACTTGTTCTGGATGGCGCGTTACGTGGAACGCGCAGAAAACACCGCGCGCATGCTGAACGTGAACGTGGAAACCACACTGCTGCCGCAGCCCGCCACGTCCATAGAACAGATGTGGCGCGCCACGCTCAGCATCTCGGAACTGCAGGATCTGTTCGAAGCAAAAGACCGCCCGGTCAACCAGAGGGAAGTGCTGGATTTCATGGTGCGCGACCCGGACAATCCTTCGTCGATTGCCTCCTGCCTGCATCATGCCCGCGAGAATGCCAGGGCGGTGCGCGGGGCGCTGACGTCCGAAGTCTGGGAAGTCCACAATGCGACCTGGCTCAAACTGAACGAGTACCTGCAAAGCGGTCTCTACTCCCATGACCCGGGCCAGTTCTTCGAGTGGGTGAAGTACCGCTCGCACCTGTCGCGCGGCGTGACACTGGGCACCATGCTGAAAGACGAATCGCTGCACTTCCTGCGACTCGGCACTTTCCTGGAACGCGCCGACAATACCGCGCGCCTGATCGACGTGAAGTTTCACGGCATGCGCTACACCATCGCGGACCTGGAAGCGCAGGAATCCACGCCGGTAGACTTCTATTACTGGACTTCGCTGCTGCGCTCGGTGTCGGCGTTTGAAATTTACCGCAAGGTCTACCGCGCCGTGATCACGCCGCATCGCGTGGCGGAACTGCTGATGCTGGATCCGGAGATGCCGCGTTCGCTGATCGCCTGCCTGGAAGAAGTCGTCGACAACCTTTCCCGCATTTCCAATAACAGCTCACGCGACACCGAGCGCCTGGCAGGCAAGCTGCATGCCGAACTCAAGTTCGCCAGCATAGAGGAAATCCTCGAAGCCGGACTGCATGAATACCTGGACCGCTTCCTGGAAAAGATTTACGAAGTCGGCAACGGCGTCACCCGCAACTTCCTGATGCCCCTGACCGCATGAATCACGATTGAATCACCCCTGAGTCCGCATCATGATACTGAGCATCCGCCACGAAACAACTTACCGCTACACCGAACCGGTCGGCTATTCGATTCAGCACCTGCGGCTGACGCCGCGCGCCGAACCGCATCAGCATGTGCTGCACTGGAACATCGACGTCGCTGCGGCCAAGCAGCCGCTGGTCGATGCCTACGGCAATGCCAGCCATATCGTCACCTACACGCAGCCGCACACGGAAATCCGCATCATCGTCGCCGGCAAGGTCGATATCTCCGCGCCGGAAAACGGACGTATCATTGATGACGGCGCACTGTCGCCACTGGTCTTTACCGTGCCCACGCACCTGACCCAGCCTGATGAAGCCATCCTGGCCTTGTCGGCGCGTACCCTGACTGCCTCGCCGCGCGGCAGCGATTTAATCAGTCTTGCAGAAACCATCAACAATTCCATCACCTACGAAACCGGTGCCACCGCCGTCACCAGTACCGCCGCCGAAGCGCTGCAACTCGGGCGCGGCGTCTGCCAGGATCATGCGCACCTGTTTATCGCCTGCTGCCATGCGGCCGGCGTACCGGCACGTTATGTTTCCGGCTACATCGACACTGGTATGACGAACCGCGCGGAAAGCCATGCCTGGGTGGATGTCTGGCTGGAAGAAAATGGCGAAGCGGGCTGGATCAGCATCGATGTCACCCATGCCGCCTACCAGGACGACCACCTGTGCCGACTGGCAGTCGGTCGCGACTATGAATCCGCCGCCCCGGTACGCGGCGTGCGCCTGTCAGGCGGCGAAGAATCGATGACGGTCGATGTGCGGGTCGCCTCTTCCTTGCATTTGTATTCACAGGCGCAGTCACAGGCATACGGACATTCGCAGTAAGCGCTACCGAAGCATTATCAATTTGCGGCGTTGCCGCGGATTGAGCGCCTCGCCCCGTTCCGCCGGCATCGCAGTACAATGCGATCTTGTTTTTCAGAAATTTCGCATCATGACTTGTTGCATCGCCATCCGCCTGGACTCCGGCCTTGTCTTCCTGGCAGACTCCCGCACCAATGCCGGCGTGGACAATGTCAGCACTTTCCGCAAGCTGCGCGTATTTGAAAAAACCGGCGACCGCGTGATCGTGCTGATGTCGGCAGGCAACCTGTCGATTTCGCAATCGGTGCTGCAAATGCTGAGCGAACAGATCGCGAAGCAGGCGCTGCATATCTGGTCCGCGCATTCGATGTATCAGGTCGCCGAACTCGTCGGCCAGGCCGTGCGCGATGTCCATCGCCGCGATGCGCAAACGCTGGAGCAATTCAATATCGATTTCAACACTAGCCTGCTGGTGGGCGGCCAGATCGGCGACGAACCCTGCCGCCTGTTCAACATCTACTCAGCCGGCAATTTTATCGAAGCCTCAGAAGAAAACCCCTACTTCCACATCGGCGAAGGCAAGTTCGCCAAACCCTTCCTGACCACCCTGCTCGGCTCTTCCCACGACCTGGATGAAGCCACCAAGAGCGCACTGATCGCGATGGACGCCACGCTTCGCCTGAATGTTTCGGTCGGCATGCCGCTGGATTTGATGGTGTATGAAGCAGGCTCTTTGGCGGTCACGTGCTACAAGCGCATGGAAGAAAACGATGCCTACTTTCAGAACCTGCGTAAAAAATGGGCAGAACTGATGAAGGCATCGCGGGCACAAGTGGAAGGTCCGGACTGGACTGAAGGCAAGGCTGTTACGGATACGCTGCCGACTGCAGCTTCAGAGGCTGCACCGTTGCGGATACTACCACCGCCTGAAGCCGTGCTCATCAAAGAAAAGTCGCTGGACCAGATGGCGGCGCAGAATGCTGCGCTTGCCGTCTCCAAATAAGGATAAAGATCTGCGGACTGTTAATCCGTAAAAAATCCCAACCTATAAAGACTTTCTGACCACGCCTTAACAGCCGGCTAGCAATGAGAGTGCAAGGTGCCATGCGCCCTCTATCTATCCACAACTACTCTTCAAGCAGCTCAACTGGAAAAAGGCAGTCACTGCATCCACAACACTCATTCAATTGGTGATGGCATATGGTATCTTTAGCCGCCATCGCGCCCATGGGCAGGAGGAAGGGGAGTTGAGGGCACAAAAAAGACCGGGCATTGTTAATAAAACGCTCTTGGACATTGCCATACTCACGAATCCTCGGCTGGACTGCTCGCTTTTGCTCGATAGACCCCGATGCAAAAAAAGCCGTGTCTTTTTCACCGAACTATCTACCAACAATTAAACAGCTAAGAAGGCGTGCTTCATGATCAATCTCGAACAGATGAGCTTAATTCTTGAGGCATTGCCCGATCCCGCTTTCATTCTGTCCCGCAGTGGAAAATACGTTGCGGTCTTCGGTGGCCGTGATACCCGCTATTACCATGATGGGACCGGCCTTGTGGGTCTGTATATTACGGACGTGATCAAGCAGGAGAAGGCAAACTGGTTTCTCAAACAGATTGCCAGGGCGCTGGAGTCTCGAAAACTGCTAGTCGAAGAGTACGAGCTGAGCAACAAGGATGTAAAAGGTCTGGACGATGACGGCCCTAAGGACCCGATCTGGTTTGAAGGGCGCATCCAGGCCCTGAGTTTTTTAGTGGACGATGAAGAGGTGGTACTTTGGGTCGCCAGCAATATTTCAGAGCGACATATCCTGGAAGGCAAGCTGAGGGAGCTAAGCGATACCGATCAGCTGACCGGCCTCTTCAACCGAAGAAAACTCGAGCATGACCTGGCATTTCACTATGACTCATTGATACGGTATTCCGTGCCGACCTCCATCCTGATGTTCGACCTGGACAACCTCAAGAAAATCAATGACACCAAGGGGCATTACGCAGGGGATGAAATGATCCAAGCTGTTGCCGGCATTTGTCGTACAGCGCTCCGAAAAACGGATACCGCATGCCGCTTCGGTGGCGATGAATTTGTAGTTGCTCTGCCCAATACCGGACGCGAACAGGCCATGCAGTTCGCCAGGCGTTTACATGGCAGCTTCAGAAAAGGGCTAAGCCAGTTTTCAGTGGAAGGCATTGACGTTACAGCGAGCATTGGTGTGACAACCATGATTCCGGAAGATCGCTCATACGAGGACACCCTCAAACGAGCGGATCGTGCCCTGTATCAAGCCAAAAGCATGGGTAAAGACACGATTGTGGCGGCCTGACGCAAGGGGGTTTTCGGGCTTGCTTCGCCTTCACCCTCGTTCTGGCAGGTTCATCTGAATAGCGGTTCTTCTTGGCTGATCGCAGACTATGCACTAGGGGCTGTCAGGGATTAGCCGCATCCCTGATGATCTGGTAATCACTATCCTTCACAGGAAAAAAGGAAGTCGCTCTCAAATTCTTCAACACGGCCTGGCTGTTGCTGCCCATCTGGTTGAGAAAGACGGTCCTGATTTTTTCCTGGATATCCTTGCAGAGCTGGCCGCGCAGCACGAAGGGGTCGCGCGGTATCAGGCCGGAGCGCCACAGCACCTTGAGATCGTCAAGCTTCACCCTACCCGATTCCACCAGCGTCGATACGTGCGAACTTGAAACGAAGGCGGCATCGACATCGCTGTTCGTCACCAGCATGATGGATTTGTCGTGGCTGCCTGAATAAACGGCGCGTCCAAAAAACTGTTCCAGCGGTGCGCCCGATTCCCTTTTCACCATGCGCCGGGGTATCACTGCGCCGGACGTGCTGTCCGGATCTACCAGTGCGATCGTCTTTCCGCGCAGCGAGGATAAGTTGTCGTAGGTGTCGTCTGAGCGCGTAAGGAGCAAGGAGTAATAGGAAGCGCCTTCCTGCTTGAAGATATCCGCAGTTCTCGCATAGGTGGCAAATGCCGTGATGGCCGGGTCCTGCTTCTTGGCTGCGACATAAGCCGCCGGACCGAGCCTGGCCAGATCGACGGCGCCGGATAGCAAACCTTCCACCACGGCCCCGTAGGAGCTGGGCGTAATGGCGACGACGGGCATCTTGAGCGCCCGTTCGAGGTTGCGGAACAGGGGCTGCAGATCGGCGATGTCTTTTGCCACATCGCCTTGCGGCACCAGTGAAAAGCGCAGCTGCGCAGGACGTTCGCAACTGTTGGCGAGCAGATCGCCGGACACAAGCAAGCAGGAGAGCGCGACAAGGAAGGAGTACAGGAATCTAGGCAGTGCGGAGGTCATGCGTATCATCGTTGGCAAACATAATATTCTTTTCCGGGTAAACCATGCCTTCTCTCAAGATGGCGACGATATCCACGGCGGGCAGAGGCTTCTGGAAGTAGTATCCCTGGACCTGGTCGCAACCGGCGGTCTTCAGATGCACGACCTGCTCTTTCGTTTCCACTCCTTCGGCCACGACAACCAGTCCCAGGTTATGGGCCAGCGAGATGGTGTAGGCAACGATCATCGCATCATCCACATCGTTGCGAAGATCGGTGATGAAGGACTTGTCTATTTTTACCGCATAGATGGGCAGTCTCTTCAAATTGCTCAGGCCTGAAAAACCCGTTCCATAATCGTCGATGGAAATACGAATCCCGGCATCATGCAGGCGATCAAGCAATTCTCGCGCAGTGTCCATGTCTTCAATCAGGCATGACTCGGTTATTTCGATTTCCAGCTTTTCCGCGGGTATCCCGTGCGTCTGCATCGCCGTGCAAAACATATCGATGAGGGTATCGTCCCGCAATTGCTTGGCCGAGATGTTGATGGCGACCGGCGGTACTGCCAGCCCTTGCCTCTCCCATTCGGCGATCTGCCTGCATGCTTCATCGATGATCCAGGCGCCGAGAGGATCGATCAGGTCGTTGCGTTCCGCCAGACCGATGAACTCGCCCGGCGAGAGCAGCCCATGCTTGGGATGCTGCCATCTCACCAGCGCTTCAAGACCGCACACCTCGAACGTCTGCAGATTGATTTTTGGCTGGTAGTAAAGGCGGAATTCATTTTCCTTGATGGCCGTTCGGAATCGTGAAAGAAGATCGAGGTGGCGCTCGGCCAGGCCTTGCAGCATCGCGTCATAGAAGCAGTACTTCCCTGCTCCCCTGGATTTCGCCTGGTACATCGCCGCATCCGCATGCAGCAGCAACATGTCGATGTTGGCGCCGTCGCGCGGATAACGGGCGATGCCTATGCTGGTGCTGATTTCCACGTCATGGCCGTTCAGGTTCTTGTAGGGCTCGGAAATGGCAGCGATGATTTTTTCGGCGATATCGGAGATATGCTTTTCCGAGCGCATTTCGGAAAGCAGCACGACGAATTCATCGCCGCCCAGGCGTGAAACCAGGTCGTAGGAACGCACCGACTGGCGCAAACGCTGCGCAACCGCTTGCAGCAGCAAGTCGCCGACTGCGTGGCCGAGCGTGTCGTTGATCAGCTTGAACTTGTTAAGGTCCAGGAAAAGCAGCGCATAGACATTACGGCTGCGCTTGGCACGCGATAGCTCGGCGCGTGCCAGTTCGTTGAACAGCATGCGGTTGGGTATGCCGGTCAGGTAATCATGAGAAGCCAGCTGGTAAGCGCGGCTTTTTTCGCTCTCCAGTGCGCCGATCAGCTTTTTCTTTTCTCTTTCCGACCTGGTCACGGTCAGCAGCAATTTCTGCTGACGCCGTATCAGTGCTGCCAGACCGCTCAGCATCAGCATCACGATGGCGGAGAAAATCGTCGCCCACACCACGTAGCTTTGCCGGCGCTGATAGAAATTTTTCAGTACGCCATCCTTATGCCGGATGACCGTAACGGCAAGCGGGTAATAGCCGACGAACTGGAAGCTGCCAATATCCTGGAGCTTCCCATCGGATTGGCGCGGCAGGATGACACCGGCGGGAAAGTCGCTGGAAAGCAGCCCGCCGTATGCCGCACCCGAGAAATTGGGGCCGGTACTCAAGGTCGACTCGCTCAGCTCCACCAGCTGAACGCCGCGATTGGTGAAGATGCCCAGGCTGCCGCTTTCACCCAGGTCCAGGCCCTGATACAGCTGAAGAAAATAGCCAAGATCCAAGACGGCGGCCAGAAAGCCTATGCGTTCCCCCGTGCTTGAATTGACCGGCAAGGCGATGGGAACGCGCCACGCAGCAGTGCCGTCTCCCGTTTTTCCTATGACCATCGCCATGCCGGCAGGATCATCGGCGTTTCTTAGCTGCTCTACTACGGGTTGCATTTCCGGCTCGCTCGGCCGGGAAGCGGAAGAGAACAGCAATTCGCCATGCAAGTCGAAAACCGCGATTCTCAGGTAAGTACGGTCACCGGTCAGGCCAGGCTTAAGCACCGACGGCGGCACGTTTCGCGCCTCCAGGTAACTGGCGCTGACCTGCGCATACAACTCTGCCCTGTTCAGGATCTGTTCCAGGTTGAGCGCAATGATGTTTGACAGGTTGCGGCTATCGGCAATGGCCGCTTCGAATACGATCTGCTTCTCAAGGCGGATACGGCTATAGGTGAAAGTCCAGATGAAGGCCAGGAATATGACGGCCGCCAGCAAGACGGCCGGCCGCAAGTACCTTCGTATGAAAGCGTCCCTTAGCCCTGCGAATCGCAGTAGCCACCTGGCCGCGCTTTCCGAATTTCTCAGCTGTATCAAGTCGCTCTTGTCATGTTCTGAAAGAGCCACAGTCTAAGGCGCCCTTGTTACCGGTTTATGACCGGATTTACAACCGCCACTATCGACTGGTTTGCTATCAGAGATTTTCAGTCGGAGAGAAAAAACAGATCGCAATGTCATGCCATGGAAACAATTGCGCTTTATAGTGCTAGCGCGCAGGAATAGGCAGGAGCGGCTTTGCAGGAGCAACAGGAAGCGATGTACAGAATCGTTTTTTATTCGGTGACTTCCGACAGAAGCGGGCTGGTCGTGGAGAAAGGTCCCATGCACCCCAGCAAGGAGATTGCTCTGCAATGGGTAGCCTACTTCGAAAAACTAGGCTATCAGGCTCACATGAAAGTCGAACAGGTATGAGCGTCTCATACCGGAATCACCGAATCGCCTTGATCACCTTGAACAGCCGCCTCTGACATCTGCCGGCTTCTATGGTGCTCCAGTATCACATCGTGCACAAACCTCAGCTTCTGCATCACCACCGGCGATAGCGCAAACGGATACGGGTCGGGCGTGCCCACGCTGCGGTTCAGGCTGTTCAGCGCATAGGTCAGCGAAAACCATTCTTTCATCAGATCGTCGAAAGCTGCGGTGTTGAGCGGTTGCGCTTGCATGCGCAGTTCGGGCTCGCCCGGCACACGCGGGCGCAGCATCATGCCTGTGGAGAAAGCGGTATCGAGCGTGTCGATCATGTGCAGGTAATGGGCCCAGGTTTCCGCCCAGTCTTCCCAAGGATGGCAGCTGGCATAGCTACTGATGTAATACTGCTCCCAGTGCGGCGGCGGACCTTCCCGGTAATTTTTTTCCAGCCCTGCCGCATAGTCCTGCCGTTCGTCGCCGAACAGTTCGCGGAACGGTTCCATCCAGGTGCTCGGCACGATCAGGCGATCGAAATAATAATGGCCGCTCTCATGCCGGAAATGTCCTAGCAGCGTGCGGTAAGGCTCGCGCAGTTTTTCGCGCATCTGTTCGCGATAGGCCGGATCGGCTTCGGCGATATTGATGGTGATGACGCCGTTGGCATGCCCGGTCAATACATGCAGGTCGGGCATGTCCTGCAGGAACTCGAAGGCCAGTCCTTCCTGCGGATCATCCCATTTCGGGCTGGGTTGCAGATGCAATTCCCACAGCGTGTACAGCAGGCGGCGCTTGGCCGTTTCCAGCCGCTGCCAGTACAGGCGGTTCTGCTCGTTCAGCGGGGGAATGGTCGTCGTCAGGCGGCAGGAGGGACATAACTCATGGGGCGACTCCACCGGCAGCATCCAGTTGCAGATGCCTTCCTGCGCATAATTGCGGCACTGCTTGTAGAGCTTGCCGGCATTGGCCGCATGCAGGCTGCTCCACAGGGTTTCGTTGACGGCGGCGAAGGCATTGATCTCTTGCAGCTCCGGCTGATAACCCAGCATGCTGCCGCAATGCTCGCAACGCACATTCTCGAAGAAAACTTGCTGCCCGCACTTGTCGCAGTGAAAGGTTTTCATGGAACGAAAATAAATGGAAAGACTTAACGAGCAGATAGAGCTTGCTGAAGGCAATTCGTTCTGAACTAGATAGTATCAATCTTCAATTCTGAAGATTGTGGCAATCCCTAGCCCAGCTGCAGCAAATCAATCTCGGTCAATACCAAGCTTGTCGAATTCCGCCTGATGTCCCCAACAGTTTTCGTAGAGAATGTCCGCCATTGGTCGACGCGTATCCCAACGCTCCGATTCCAGCATCGGCATATCGTAAAACTCTTTGACATGACCAATACATAGGACGGCAATAGGCTGACTTCCTTCTGGCATTTTGCAGCTTTGCCGAATATATTCGGGATCAAACAAGGATACCCACCCTACGCCAATGCCTTCAGCCCGGGCAGCAAGCCAGAGATTCTGGATGGCACATGAAGCGGAAGCCAGATCCATCTCCGGCATAGTCCGTCTTCCAAAAACAAACTTCTCTCTTTTATCTACCAGCCCTACTACCAACAACTCCCCACACGTCATGATCCCTTCTACCTTGAGCTTCATGAATTCATCTTCTCGCTTACCTAAAGCTCTGGCCGTCAGGAGTCTCTCTTCCTCGACATGCTGATGAATTTGTTTTCGCAAGGAAGCGTCCGTTATGCGAAGCAAGCGCCACGGCTGCATGAACCCTACGCTAGGTGCACGGTGAGCTGCCTCCAGTAGACGCGCCAGCAAATTGGGGTCGACTGGATCAGGTAGAAAATGGCGCATATCCCGTCGCTCATAGATTGCACGATAGAGCCCATGCAACTCTTCGTCAGAGTATCGATGGGAATTCATTGCCGCATCAGGTCTTTTAGCAAAGGCGCCGCAGCATCAGCGATTTCATCAATACTCTTTTCGCGCAGCGCATTGAAGTTAACTTCGAAGTCGCTTTCCAGCCCCGCCCAGCATAACAAGGCACGTAAAGCGGAAGGATCATCAAATACGCCATGCAGGTAGGTACCGAGAACCTGGCCATCCTGAGAGATCGCCCCTTCAGGATCAGTATCGATAAAAAAAGCCGGACGACTCAGCGCATTGCCTCGTGTTTTTCCCATGTGAATTTCATAACCACAGACCGTTGCATCTGAAAAAGCACAATTCCCTTTCACTTGCCTCAGTACCTTGCTTTGCTCCAGTTCAGTCTCGATATCCAACAGCCCTAATGCCGATGAGACGCCAGCATTCCCCTCCAAACCATGGGGGTCAGACACGGATTTCCCCAACATCTGAAACCCGCCGCAGATGCCAATTACTTTTCCGTCATAACGCAAGTGCTTTTGCAGGGAGGCATTCCACCCATTCCTATGCAACCAGGCGAGATCGGCGCGGGTATTTTTGCTTCCCGGGAGAATGATGAGATCTGCTGGGGGGATAAGCGCGCCTTCCCGGATAAACTGAAGATCAACCTCAGGATGCGCCCTGAGCGCATCAAAATCATTATGGTTGCTCATGCGAGGAAAGGCCGGCACGACTACTCGGAATGCGCCACGCGAATGCTGCTCGGTTTGCACGGCATCTTCAGCATCGAGATGCAGACCTTGCAGATAGGGCAGCACCGCCAGAACCGGTTTGCCTGTTTGATTCTCAAGCCACTGCAATCCAGGCTCCAATAAAGCTATATCGCCACGAAACCGGTTGATTACAAAACCTATCACCCGATTTCTTTCACTCTCAGACAAGCAGGCAAGTGTGCCTATCAGGTGTGCGAACACGCCGCCACGATCTATATCTGCCACCAGGATTACCGGGCAATCCACTGCCTCGGCGAAACCCATATTGGCAATATCTCGTTCACGCAGATTGATTTCAGCAGGACTGCCTGCCCCTTCCACAATCACCGCATCATATTGCTCACGCAAACGGCCATATGACTCCAGCACCGCGTTCATGGCCGTAGTCTTGTACTGGTGATAGTCGCGAGCATTCATTTCAGCCCGGACTTTTCCGTGAATGATGACTTGTGCACCGATATCGCTGGAAGGCTTGAGCAGTACAGGATTCATGTCAGTATGCGGCTGAACGCCTGCCGCTTGAGCCTGCAGAGCCTGCGCACGCCCGATCTCACCACCGTCGACCGTTACGGCGCTGTTAAGCGCCATATTCTGTGGCTTGAACGGTACGACTTTCACGCCCTGCCGCGCAAGAAGACGGCACAGGGCTGCGACCACCGTACTCTTGCCTGCATCCGAAGTAGTCCCCTGCACCATCAGCGTGTGAAATGGCAGCGTCACGATTTATTTATCTCCACCGGACGACACAGATGGCGACACCAAACTATCGAGAAACTCATCGTCCATTCTCCCTGCGATGACGTGCCTCTTCCATATGAGCACATAGGGATGCGGCGCCTTCGATCATGCGTGGACCAGCGCGATTGATCAAGTCAGCATCAATATCAAACAAGTTGTTTCGCTCGACCGCGGTGATTGTCGGATATGCTCTCCAGGGCTCGAGACTTTTGTCAGGTTTGTCGGGCCGATAGGCATGCACGATCACTTCAGGATTTTCCAGTAACACCGACTCTATGCTCACGGTGGGTGCAGACACCTTCAGCGACTGGAAAATATTCTCTCCGCCACACACACGGATCGCATCGCTGACGATATGGACACCGCCTAGCGTATATAAGGGGCGATGCCATACTTGGTAGAAGACGCGAACTCGTGGGCGGTTGCCGTAGGTCTTCTCCAGTTGGGCCAGTCCATCCCGCAACTGTCGGCCACTTTGCTGTGCAAACTGCTCAGTCCCCGTGGCTTTCCCCAGTTGTTCCAGCGTATTCGGAATATCCGCAAGCTTGCGCGGCTCACTGTAAAAGACTGGAATTCCCAGACGTTTCAGCGCATCTAGCTGACGCGCTGAACTGCCGTGCAGCCACACCACCAGCAAATCAGGTTTCATCGAAATCAGCCGTTCGATATCGATAAGGTGGTGATCGCCCACACGAGGGATGCTCTTCGCTGCTGCCGGATAATCACTGTAGGTGACGGTGCCGACGATATGCTCGCCAGCCCCCGCAGCAAAAAGAAGTTCCGTCGTATGCGGTGCCAGAGAAACGACACGTTTGGCAGGAGCTTTCAGAACAATCGTGTTGCCATGATCATCATGTACTGTGATCTCGGCTCGTGCACTCGACAGTGAAAATAGCAGCGAACAACCCAACAGCATTAGCGAACGTTTCATCATGCTTTTCCTTCACTGTTCCATGTGCGCAGTCCTTCTTCAAGGCGCTGCCAATCCACCTCATGCAGCGGCAATCCCAGGCGTATGCCTTTTGCTCCTCGCGTGAATAACCTGACCCAGATGCCCTGGATCGCCATATGCTCATGAAAAGCCACGGCTTGCACCTCCGGCCACCACTGGTATAGCGCACAACCTTCACCCTGAATGCCGTAACGCTCCAGCAACTGATGCAAGCGCTGGCCAGATGTCAACAGATGGGTGCGCATATGGCGCTGCCACACTTTATCGCTTAAGGCGGCGAGCCCTATCTGCTGTGCAGGCCCACTTACAGCCCAAGGCCCCAAGGCATCAGCAAGTGACTCCAGCAATGATTCATGCGCTGCAACGAAACCTAACCTCAAGCCTGCCAAACCGAAAAACTTCCCGGTTGAACGAAGCACAATGAGACCAGGCCGGTCAGCCCAACGCACCACGCTGGTGTCTGGTGTGGTATCCGCAAAGGCTTCATCCACGACCAGCCATGCCCCCCGGGTGGAAAGCTGCTCCGCCCAGGACACCAGCAACTCTGGAGCAATACACTTGCCCGTTGGATTATTCGGATTGCAGACCACCATAACCTCGCAACGGTCCAGTTCGTCTGCCAATTTTTCGTAATCCACTTCCGATACTGTATGTCCCGCAACCGCCCATCGGTGCGCATGTTCCGCATACGCGGGTGCGGCCACAACGACCCTTCCCGGAGCGCGTAATCGCGGTAATGCCTGAATTGCAGCCTGACTACCCGCCACCGGTAACATTTTTTGCGCGCCGTAATACTCGCAGGCAGCTTTCACCAGCTCCGCACTTGTCTCGGGCAGACGATGCCAGGCATCTGTGGGCAATTCAGGGACTGGATAGGGTTGCGGATTGATGCCGGTAGAAAGATCCAGCCATTCATGTCGTGCTCTTCTGAAGCGGATGACAGCATCATTCAAATTTCCGCCATGTTCAAGCATGGACAACTCCTTCTGAAATCGCGATAACCAGCAATAACATCACCCAGAGCAGCGCTGACCGCGAGACCAACTGCCACGCTCTGCGAATATCCTGTGCACCGGCTTCGTGGCCTGCGCCTAGCGGGGGCCGAATTTCCACGACACCGTTGTAGGTGGCTGCGCCGCCAAGCGCAACTTCCAGCGCGCCGGCGCCAGCTGCCATCACGGGTCCTGCATTAGGACTTGACCACGCAGGTGCCTGGTTTTGCCAGCACCGCCAGGCGCTTCGCGTCTTACCCAACAGCGCGTAAGACAATGCTGTCAGTCTTGCCGGCACCCAGTTCAATACATCATCAATACGAGCGGCAGCCCATCCGAACGCATGGAAACGTTCATTGCGGTAACCCCACATGGCATCGAGCGTATTAGCCAGCCGGAACAACACTGCACCGGGCGCACCGGCAACGATGAACCAGAACAGCGTACCGAACACCGCATCGTTTCCATTTTCCAGCAGGGATTCCACACCCGCCTTGGCAAGATCAGCCGGTTCTGCCTGCGCAGTATCACGGCTGACGATACGAGCAGTCAGCGTACGGGCCAGCGGCAGATCATCAGCGTCCAGCGCTGCG
This sequence comes from Pseudomonadota bacterium, assembly GCA_023422955.1. Taxonomy (GTDB): domain Bacteria; phylum Pseudomonadota; class Gammaproteobacteria; order Burkholderiales; family Burkholderiaceae_D; genus JAEZLB01. The sequence goes on from JAFAGG010000097.1 coordinate 31,066, forward strand.
GCAATCGGTAGCGCATGATCACGCAGGCTGCGTAATCCTACACACGCATACAAGAGCACCGCATGCAATATTGCTCCTAACCAGGCGGACCATGCTGTGACAGTTGCCAGTAAAGCTGCCGTTAATAGGACCAGGGGCATAACCGCAGCCACCCATGCCAGCAAACCACGCATTTTCCGTGCGTTGCCGGCGTTGAGCGTTTTTTCTATTTGGCTGGCCAGCTTGCCAAAACCCACCAGCGGGTGCCAGCGCCTGGCTTCCCCGAGCAGGCAGTCAATCACCAGCGCAATGGCCACTAGCGCAGCCAGCAAACCAAGGCTCATGTCAGCCAGCATGTGAACCCTTCAGATAAAGCGGCAATCCGGCCGCGACCCATGCAACCCGCTGGCAGCGTGCGGCAACAGCCTGATTCAAGCGCCCTGATTCGTCAACAAACCATCGTGACACGGCTCCCTGAGGGACGATGCCCATTCCCACTTCATTCGAGACAAGGATGACATTTCCTTTGGCCTGTTCCAGTGCCGCCAGTAATTGAGCACGCTCCTCGTGGAAGCAGGCAGGCGCGGGAACTTCACCAACCTCCGGAAACTCCCTGTTCTCTGAAAAGAGGAGATTCGAAAGCCATAAAGTCAGGCAATCAATCAGGATCACGCGTTCCGGCCCGGACTCGCGTTCGATGAGTGCGCCAAGACTAATCGGCTCTTCCATCGTTTTCCATGCCGGATCGCGCCGTATACGATGCTGAGCAATACGTGCCGACATCTCGCCATCACCGGCATGGGCCGTTGCTACGTAGATCACCTCTTTACCCGAAGTGGTAGCCAGCTGCTCGGCGTAAGCACTTTTGCCACTACGTGCGCCGCCGAATATCAGCGTGCAAGTCATAAGGCTTCTCCGCGAAAAAGGCGAGCTACTGCAGCAGGACAGCTCGGAAAGTAGGCATGAAAGTAGGAGGCCAGCAACGCTCCCTCTCGGTAGATCGCCTCTCCCATTCTTTGAGAAGGATGTTTGACGGTGCTTGCCACTGGTTCCATCGTGGTAGCGAAAGAAGAATAATGGAATGCATGTCCGCGCAATTCGCCCGTGTCAGTCATCCATCCCTGTGGGCCAAGTCCGGCCAGGCGCTTTTGCATCGTCACACTTCCTTGCAACAACCCCGCCATCGACCAGGAGGCTCCCTCGTTATCGTTGAGGGTTTGTGCCAGTGCCATCATGCCGCCGCATTCAGCCACAATCGGCTTGCCTGCCGCATGGAATTTTCGAACTGATTCTTGCCAGCCTTGCGCTTGCGACAAGGCTTCTCCCTGTAACTCAGGATAACCACCCGGTAGCCAGAGCGCATCGGCGTCATCCGGAACCGGCTCATCAGCAAGCGGCGAAAAAAAACTCAGACGGGCACCCATCTCTTGCAGGCAACGCAGGTTGGCGGGATAGATGAATGCGAATGCCGTATCGCGGGCAATAGCTATACAACGTCCCTCAAGCGGGCGCTCGGACGGAGGCGAATCGGGGATCACTTCGAACGAAGTAAGCGGGAGCGCATCCCATGCCTGCTGATCCAGCGCCATTTCTTCGGCAAGCCGGTCAAGCTGGTCTTCCAGCCCATTCACTTCACACGCCTGCACCAGGCCAAGATGCCTTTCAGGCAAACTCTCGTCCTGGCGGGACAGGATGGAGAGCAAGGGTGCAGCGCGTACTGATTCACGGACCATGTCTGCATGCATGGTGCTGGCAACGCGGTTGGCGATAACCCCTGCCAGATTGACGGGGCCGTAATCACGCAAACCCAGCACAACAGCTCCTGCAGTTTGCGCCATCGCCGCCGCATTCAGCACGGCGACTACTGGCAAGCCAAACGTATTGGCCAAATCTGCCGCAGAAGGATTGCCGTCATAAAGACCCATGGCGCCTTCAATCAGGATGACATCTGCCTGTGCTGCCGCCTCTGCAAGCAACTTTCGGCACGTCTCTTGCCCCACTATCCACAAGTCCAGCGTTTCGACTTCGGTCCGACTGGCCGCACTGAGCAGCATCGGGTCCAGAAAATCCGGGCCGATCTTAAAGACCTTAACGCGCCGTCCAGACTTGATAAGTTTGCGCGCCAAGGCCGCAGTTACCGTGGTTTTCCCTTGTCCTGACGCAATGGCAGATATAAGGACGACGCTTGCGAGGACGGATGACGCCATATCTGTTTACCACTCCACGCCAAGCTGCGCTGCGACGCCGGAAGCAAAAGCATGCTTGATCAAATGCATATCGGTGACCGTATCGGCGGCCTCTATCAATTCCGGAGGCGCGGCTCGTCCTGTTACGACAACATGCTGCATCTCGGGCCGGGACAGCAGATCATTAATTACCTGCTGCACGTCGAGGTATTTGTATTTCAATGCGATGTTCAGTTCATCGAGAACCACCAGGCCGATGGCGGGGTCACTCAGAAAAATCTTTGCCTGTTCCCATGCGCGCTCTGCCGCAGCGATATCGCGTTCACGGCTCTGGGTTTCCCAGGTGTAGCCTTCACCCATTGCATGGAAACCAACCTCTTCGGGAAAGCGCCGCAAAAACATTTCTTCACCGGTCGGTTTCGCACCTTTAATAAACTGCACGACACCGACCTTCATGCCGTGCCCTAAGGCACGCACCACCATGCCAAAGGCACTGGAACTCTTGCCTTTGCCATTGCCAGTATTCACAAGGAAAACACCGGTATTTATCTTGGCAGCATCGATCTTTTTATCAACGACTTCCTTCTTGCGCTGCATGCGAGCGCGATGTCGTTCGTTCAGGCCATCATCATTCATGTTCTTCACCCTCAGTTGGAATAAAAATAGTTCGTTTGCCATGCCGAATGGCAGTGATGGGATGTCCGAGGCAACGACCCAGCAAATCAGGTTTCATGATGTCATGCGCTGGACCGGCATGCCACCCGCCATCCCCCATCAGCAGTAAGGCATGGCTTGCCACGACTTGCGCAAGATTCAAATCATGACTGACAAGTATCACGGCTTTCCCGGATTCCCGGCACAATCGTGCCAGCAACTGCATCACTTGCACCTGGTGAGCGAGATCCAGTGCATTCGCAGGCTCATCCAGCACAATCAGCGGCGTATCCTGCGCCAGCACAGCGGCAATCGCTACGCGTTGCCGCTCCCCGCCAGACAAAGTACGTATATCCCTGTCAGCCAAATGCTGTACATCAAGACGCCCTAATGCGTCATAAACAACCTGCCGATCAGATTCGGATTCCCAATAGTGCGCATCGTTATAGGGGTGGCGTGAGGCCAGTACGGTCTCCAGCACGCTATAGCCAAAAGCATCGCTACGCCCCTGCGGCAGGAAAGATCTTTCTTTGGCCAGTGCTTCCACCGACCATGCGTCGATCACACGCTGGCCCAACTCGATACGTCCTGCATCCGGGCTACGCAAACCGGCAAGCGAACGTAGCAATGTGGTCTTACCCGCTCCATTCGGACCGATGACGCACCAGCACTCGCTGGGAAGCACTGTCCAATTGAGATCTCTCACCAAGGTGCGCTGATCTATGCGTAATGTGAGATTAATAATCTGCAGCATGTTAGCGCTTCCGAATCTGATGCAACTGAACCAGGAAAACCGGCACACCTATCAGTGCCGTAATGACGCCGACCGGCAACTGTTGCGGCGCAATAACCGTTCTGGCCAAGGTATCCGCGAGCACAAGGAAGCCTCCCCCCGCCAGTGCCGCGGCCGGGATCAACAGGCGGTGATCCGGGCCAAAAGCGAAACGGCAGGCATGCGGCACGATCAATCCGACGAAGCCTATACTGCCGGCATTGGTCACCGCGCTCGCCGTCAGGATCGCGGCACAGATGAACATGTTCTGCCGCAAGGTTCCCACCTTCACGCCTAGTGTTTGTGCATTTTCAGCGTGCTGTGCCAGAAGATTGATCGCCCGCGCTGATTTGAGAGTAAATAACAGTGCTGCTGCCAGCGCAATCCAGGGCAGCCAACGCAGAGGCGTCACAGACAAATCGCCGATCAGCCAGAACACCATGCCTCGCAATTTATCGTCAGGCGCAATGGATAACATCAGTGTTACGAGCGCCCCGCAACCCGATGCGAGAATGACGCCGGTCAGCAGCAGCATGGACGCATTACCATCCGTCGCAGCGCTACTGCGAAGGTCGCGCCGAACAAAGAAATACAGTAACAGCGATATGGCAATCGCACCGCTCAACGCAGAAATGTCGATTGCCCATGCTGCAGCACCAAGCAGCATGGCGGCTAGCGCCCCGACTGCCGCACCACCTGAAATGCCAAGCACATAAGGGTCGGCAAGCGGGTTGCGCAGGAGGGCCTGCATCAGCACACCCGCTATCGCCAGGGCAGCCCCCGTGACAAATGCTGCCAGCCCGCGACTTAAGCGAAGCTCTAACAGGGTCACCGACAGGCCTGAACTATCTCCGGCGAACCATGCGCCGACAGCATTGAGGATTTCCAGGAAAGACAAGGATACCGAACCGACGGAGCCAGCCAGTATCAGACTGGCTATGCTCGCCCCCCCTAGCAATAGCAACACCTGCCACGCGCGACGCGCAAGCGATTGGGGGAGAAAACTACTGGTAGCGGATTGCTTCATTAATTAGTTAGCGGGAGGAGTCTCCCGCTGCATCTAAAAACTATTAAGCCCGACTCATCAGATGACAAGCCGGGCTGCCTCTTACTTTAACAACAAGAGCGTTTATCTGCCATAACGTACGCCGACAAAGACGGTACTTCCAGCAGTTGCATAGCCTCTGGCTGTTTCGTAATCTTTATCAAAGACATTATCCCAACGTCCGAACAAAGACCAGTTAGAGTTCAGCTGATAAGACCCAAACAGATTTACCAGACCATAACCTGGAAGCAAGTTGGTATTGGCGGCGTTATCAAAGCGATCGCTGGAGAAAACGACTTCCGCGCCGACATTCGAAGCATTACCCACGTATTCGGCTGCCACAGTGCCGTATTTTTTCGCACGGCGCTGCAAACGTTTTTGAGTGGTTTCATCACGTGGATCCTGCAGATCCAAGGTGCCTCGCCAGATAAAATTGCCTGTCCTGGTTTCAGCACTTAACGACCAACCTTCCAGCGTGGCCTCATTCACGTTATAGGCACAACCCCAGGTGTATCCGGGCAGCGGACAGGGGTCGGCATTAAGGAGCAAATTCGTGAGCCGATTGCGATAATAGACCGCGCTAAGCTGTGTTGCGCCCTCTTTATAGAACAAGCCTGCTTCCAGATTTTTACCCTCTTCCGGGCGGTTGCTTGGGACACCATAATTCGGGACATAAAGCTCGTTAAAAGTCGGAGCGCGGAAGCTGGTGCCGTAACTGGCGTTAGCTCTCAACGCATTGGTCAGTTTGTAGCCATAGCCGATACTACCCGTCGTATGCGAACCAAACTGACTATTGTCATCGTTACGCAAGCTTACACTGGCAAGATGGTCGCCCTCTCTCAACTGATAAGCTGCAGCGACTGAATTGGTGGTGCGCTCGCGATTCACCGCCGATTCCGTGGAATCAACTTTTTCTTCCCGGCGCTCCAGGACAAACTGGAACAAGTCAGTATTTCGGAGCACGATATCGTTCTGCCAGCTCAGGTAATCCTGAACGGTGTAATAACGAGATACAGAGCCTGAAACATCGATGCTCTTGTCTTTCGAGCGACCGGCCTGCAAACGGCTTACCCATCCCTGCGCCAATTGATTGGTGGATGTGATCGCATAACTCTCAAGCTTTTGGTAGCTGCGATCATCACGCAAAGCACTACTGTCATATTGCGTTTCATTCTCACTATTCAGAAAACTCAGGTTCAGCGCATGTCCCTTGGCGAGTTCATACCCCAACTGGCCGCTGACACTCTCACGTTCATAACCGTCTTTATCCGGGTTATAACCTGAAACGCCGGGTTTCTTGACCGAGAATCCCTCGGCTTTTTCGCGTGCCACATTAAGGGCATAAGTCAGGCGGCCGTTTTCCAGCGCTGCACCCGCAATACCGGCATCCACCGTGCGAGTTTCATCACTGCCGATGCCGACCGATGCGTTCACTCGCGGTGCGCCTTCACCCTTCTTGGTAAAAATCTGGATCACGCCACCCACGGCATCAGCACCGTAAAGACTGCTCAGCGGACCATGCACGATTTCAATCCTGTCGATCTGAGATAAAGGCATTGCGGCCCAGTTAGCACCACCGCTTGTGGAAGAGCCGATTCTCACACCGTCAATCAGAACTACGTTCTGCTTGTTATCGGCGCCACGGATAAATACCGACGAACTGCTACCAGGTCCGCCATTACGGGTAATTTCCACGCCGCGACGTGCTTGCAGCAAATCGACTAACGTAATGTGGCCCGAGCGCTCAATTTCATCAGAGGTGATGATGCTGGTGTCGCTGAGCGTATCGGAAATGGATTGCGCGTTACGTGTCGCCGTGACGACTACCGGCTCCAGCGCTTCTGCGCCCTTGCCTTGCGCTTGGGCTAATGCAGGGAATGTTGTTGCCAATACGGCAAATAATGGGGTGAATTTAATGGCCTTACGGGCCAGAGGAAAAGCGTTACGTTTCATGAGATGCTCAGTCAAGGACAACCAGCCCACTTCCCCGTAGGCCGGATTGAACGAAAATGTGCGAAGAAAAGAGAAGAGAATTGACGCAGCACGCGCCATTCAGCATCACGAAACTCCCCGTTCGCACACTTCCACCTATCTGGCCGGTATCCGGGCTGACAAGCGTGACCTTTTCACCTTCCCATGCAAAATTACTGCACAGTGGTTGCTCAGAAAAGACCTGTCTCTAAATCTAAGAGACGCTTGTTTACCGTTGCGGGGGCAGCACACGTTGGCCATTGAGGCGCCGTGTTTCCCGTTTAATTGCATTCATGAACATGAACGCGAACACCAGAAGGCCGCTATTGTAGGGTTGCCGGCGCATTCAAGCAATCAACATTGCGATTTCCGGCACACCAAGCAACCATAAAAAATGCCTCCGCCTGCGTATATGGGTGCTTATTCATAATCAATGACTACGCAGGAGCCGAAATCTATCGAGTGCACGTATTTCGCGGATATCCGTGCAACGCGCTCAGGATTTTTCTCATATCGGGACGCCAGAAACAGGCGAATGGTGCCGGCATGTCCAACAATGATGGCTTCCTTCACTGCCGCTCGGCGTAGGTCCTCGGCATACGCCAGAATACGCTGCGCCGACTCCAGCACGGTCTCCCCGCCACCGGGTCGATAATGAACCGTGTCTGCAGCCCAGGCGTCGATTTCGGCTCGGGGGATGTTGTCCCAGGCGAGCATTTCCCAGTTTCCGAAATGCATTTCCGCCAATCGTGCATCGTAGATCGGCACCGAGCCGGCTATCAAGGGTGCCAGCTTTTCAGCTAATTGTGCGCACCGTTGTAAGGGGCTGGAGTAAATTAGGACATTGCGGGGAAGTTTTTCGATGAGTGATTGAGCTGCCGCCTCCAGGCGATCTGGCCGTACTGCAGCATCGGTTCCGCCATAACACAGACCTGCCGGAATCTCGGTTTGCGGATGTCTGACCAAATAAAGTTTCATGACCTACCCAAGGAAACCAAGCAAGGCGAGATAAATGGCGAGCTCGCTAACCTGCTGAATCGCGCCCAGGCAATCACCGGTGTAACCACCTAACCTCCGGCTAAATGCTCGCGCCATCCACCAAGTCGATAGGCTGGCGGCGAGAATACCAGCACCAATCATTTCCACGGAAAGCCAACCGCCCGCCACAGCGGCAACACAGACTACCAGCATCGTACCGAACGCAACCAGATAGCCCAATGTGCCGGGATGGGCAGCCATGGCTTTTCCCTTACTCTCGGTTCTCGCGTAATTAAGTCGGCATATCACAGTCAGTGCCGCAAAACGAGACAAGGTGTGAGCAAGCAGCAGAACAATGGGCACCAGCGAAGACGACATGTGCATCAGGGACGCTGCCTTCAGAGCCAGCACTAGAAAAATCCCCATGGCACCATAGGCACCGATGCGGGAATCTTTCATGATTTCCAGTATGCGCTCGACCCTTGTCCCACCACCGAAACCATCACAAGTATCGGCCAGGCCGTCTTCGTGAAAGGCGCCCGTGAGATAAATGCCGAATACCATCGAAAAAATAACGGCTACTGGCTGAGGCCATATCCAGGCTGCACCGGAGTAAACAAGTGCAATCAGGCCTCCTACCACCAGCCCGACTGCCGGCAGGTAACGGTTGGCAGGAGCCTGCCAAGCGGGATCGAACCCGATCCAGCGTGGGATAGGAATGCGGGAATAAAACTGCAGCGCAACGAAAAATAATCGCAACTGGTGCTTGGCACAACTCATCATCTTATACATCCGAGTTCCAGACACCCAAGGCTTATTCTATTTTCCCGGCAATCTGAGCCGAGTCGAATGTCGCCATATTATTCAGGAAACCCACCGCTGCCGCGACAAGCGGCAGGGCCAGCGCACATCCAGTCCCCTCACCCAATCGCAGATCCAGATGTAGCAGTGGGCGTACCTGCAGATGTTCCAGCATTTGCTTGTGTCCGCGCTCTGCCGAACTGTGTGAAAACACGCAGTAATCCAATACGGCCGGCTGCAGTTTTGCCGCCACTAACAAGGCACCGGTCGTAATAAATCCATCGACCAATATCGCTTTACGAGACTCTGCAGCACCGAGCATTGCACCCGTCATCATGGCAATCTCGAACCCACCGAAAGTCTGGAGTACCTGCAGTGGTTCATGCACATCGGCATGAAGCGCCATGGCCCTTTCGATGACCTGGCATTTATGTTCCACGCCTTGCGCAGATAGTCCGGTTCCCGCACCTGAGCACTCATCAATGGCTATACCCGTTAGCCTATGCATGATCGCTGCTGCAGCAGTGCTGTTTCCGATACCCATTTCACCAAAACCGACCACATTTCCTGTGGCGCGAACCATCAGTGTGTAGCCAGCTTCAAGGGCACGACCGCACTCCTCTTCCGTCATGGCAGCTTCAATGGCGAAATTACGCGTACCATGCCGCACTTTTAAATCAACTAGATCATCACGCGAACCGAAATCGTGATTAACGCCTGCATCAACCACCCTTAGACGAGCGCCATTTTGTAGTGCGAAGATATTGATGGCCGCACCACCCTGGAAAAAATTTTCGACCATCTTCCAGGTAACGCTTTGTGGGTAAGCTGACACGCCCTCATCCACAATTCCGTGATCTCCAGCGAATACTACGATTTCCGGCTCCACGATTCGAGGATTGACAGACTCCTGAATGAGTCCTAGCTGGGCAGCAAGCGACTCCAGCACACCAAGACTGCCCTGTGGCTTGGTCTTGGCATTAATAGCACCGGCCAAGGCGGATGAAAGAATAGGGTTTGCTGTCGGGGCAATATGAGGGATACGCATAAGTGATTAGACAGTGGTACAGCTTTCGGAATGGGCTTCGAGAGCAATCGGGTAGATCGCTTCAAACAGATGAATTTGGCGGGATGTTCGCCTGCAGATCATAAAACCCGCCGATTATCGGTTATTTCGTGGAGTAAAACCATCCTGCAGCACACACGCTTTTCCGCATTGAGTACCTGCCGCGCTCTACGCTACAATGCCTGCCGTCCCGGCATATGCTGCATAGCAATGCCCTGCCTTTCTATTTCGAACGGATAGCCTTCATGACGACCAACGCCCTTTCCGAATACTTCAATCAGCAATACGACGCTACCGCGACCATTCCCGACCATGCCAAGATTTTCGGGCGCTGGGTGCGCGACTCCGGCCAGGTGCGCAGCGCCGGCGGCGGCGTGATGGATATCGCTTATGGCGAATCGGAAGGCGAAACACTGGACCTGTTCCCGGCGGCGGAGAGCGGCGCGCCGCTGATGGTATTCATCCACGGCGGCTGGTGGCGTTCGCTCGACAAGAAGCACTTTCATTTCATGGCAGCCGCTTATCGTGATGCCGGCATCAACTTCGCGCTGACCAACTACACGCTGGCGCCTGCCGCGACGCTGGAAGAAATCACGCGCCAGCAGGCGCGCGCGCTGGCTTGGCTGTATCGCAATGCGGAACAGTACGGCTATGACCGCAACCGCATCGTGGTCGCAGGCCACTCTGCCGGCGCCGAACTGGCTGCGGCAATCATGACCAACTGGGGCATGGATGCCGACCTGCCGCGCGACCTGGTCAAGGGCGCGGTGCTGCTGTCGGGCGTGTACGACCTGGAAACGATACGGCTGGCGGATTCCATCAACGTCGATGTAAAGCTGCAGCCGGAAGATGTGGAGAAGCTGTCGCCGGTTTACATGGACCGCCCGGCAGGCCGTTTCATCACGGCGGTCGGCGCACTGGAAGCATCGGAATTCCGCCGCCAGGCAGCGACGCTGATCGAACGCTGGAAGCAAAGCCACGTCAGCAATCTGCTGCTGGCCGAGCGCAATCACCTGACGATCTGCGATGCGTTCTGCACGCCGGGCGATCCGCTGTTTGAAGCGGCGCTGCAGATGGTGAACGAGCTTTGATTCACGACTAGAAATCTATACTTGTATTCCCTCCCCTTCAAGAGGAGGGTTAGGGGTGTAGCGAGGGTTTCAGGCGACATGTCGCCTGCTCGCGGAACGGCACGGGCTTGCAAGCCCGTGCGCGCCCTGCAAGGGGGGATGGGTTCAAGCAATCAGTACATTAAACCCATCCCCATCCCAACCTCACGGCTCACCGCTGGTAAGCGGTTCGCGTTCGGCAGGCGCAACGCATGCGTTGCGAAACCCCTGCCTCACCCCTTGAAGGGGAAGGAGT